>JADLDM010000187.1 GCA_020846695.1 bacterium
GCGGCAATCGCCCCCAGTGAGATAGGGCCGAATATCGCGCATCCGGGACCGTTGTGTCAGATTCTCACTCGCGGCGCGCCGACGCGAGTTGCGTCGAAGACGATTAAGGGAAGGATTACTTCCACTTCCGAACTCGAATTTGTGTGGATGACACGGAACGAACAAACCTATCCTGTGACGATGACAGGCGATTCGCTCTCCGTACCGGCTACGCTGGAAGAAGGGGATAATCTGTTCACGCTGTGGGCCGTGGACATGAACGGTGACACGGGCCGCTCTGCGCAGATGAATTTCCCGATGATTGTAGATCATGCGCCGGATGCAAGAATTGTTGTGAACATTGGCGATGCCTCGATTTTTCTTGTTGGAAGCTCTTCAACCGATCCGCAGAATGATCCTTTGACGTATCATTGGACTCAGGACGAAGATAATCCTGAGCAGGTGACGTTAGGCGGCGCGGACAACGCGACGGCGAGCTTTGTGATTCCTGAGACTCACGGTGAATACTACTTCAATCTCGACGTGACGGACACGGAGCAGAATACGACGCGCGCCAGAACATTTATCCGCGTGAATGAAAGCGGCGAGTCGGCGTTCCAAAATGACGAAGTCGCAGAGTGGGTGGACAATGCGATCATGTATGAGATTTTCCCGCGCGCGTTTTCCGCGCAGGGAAATCTTCAGGGAATCACAGCGGGATTGCCGCGGATTGCGGAGCTTGGCGCTTCAGTAATCTGGCTGATGCCGATTTTTGAAGGGCCGTCCGATCATGGATATGAAATCACCGATTACTACTCAATCGAGCAGGATTACGGAAATGCGGATGACCTGCACGAGCTTGTTGAATCCGCGCATGATCTCGGAATCCGCGTGATTCTCGATATGGTGATTAATCATACGGGAATCGGACATCCGTTCATGCAGGACGCGCAGCGGTTCGGAAGAAATTCCTTCTATTGGGATTGGTACGATCGTGACGGAGCGGGGAATTACACCTACTACTTCGATTGGTCGTCGCTGCCGAATATCAATCTTGACAATCCTGAAACCGCGCGCTATTATATTGATATGTGCAAGTGGTGGATAGAGGAGTTTGATATTGACGGCTACCGTTGCGACGTGGCTTGGGGGCCGATGCAGCGCACACCGGAATTCTGGGTGAATTGGAGGGCTGCGTTGAAGGAGATCAAGCCCGAGGTGCTGCTGCTCGCCGAAACCGGCGCGAATGACTTTGCAATTTTTGAAGACCGCTTCGATCTCGCGCTCGATTGGAATTTGCATCATGAGGGCGCGGCCTCGTTTGCAGATATGTTCCCTTCGATTCCGAGCTTCACAAATTTGACGGATTTGATTACCAACTACGGTTTCCCATGGCCGGAGTACAAGAATCCGCTGCGCTTCATGGAGAATCACGACGAGTCCCGATACATCAGCTACAAGACTCCGGCGCAAACGAAGCTCGTGTCTGAGTTGATGTTCACGATTCCGGGAGTTCCGATGATTTATGCGGGACAGGAGATCGGCGAGACGTCGCAACGCGGCGTGATCGGCTGGGGAACCGACGCGAACAGTCTCTATCCGCATTATTACCGCCTGATGAACGCGCGCAAGATTCTGCCTGCGATGCGCACAGGTGATTTTACGCTGATTCCCAATTCGCAAACTGGCGCGTGCTATAGCTTCGCGCGCACTGGCGAGGGCATGGACCCTGTCGTCTTCCTCGGGAATTTCAGTTCCGTCTCGCAGGTGGTGAGTGTGACGATTGATCCGACGCTTTTTGGTTTGCATCCCGATTCAACGTACGTTGTGTCTGAGATACTGGGCGGAACGCATTATGAATCGCTTGGCTCAGGTCTGACTTCGATCTTCACGAGTCTTTCGTCGTATTCAGGGCGCGTGTGGGTGATTTCTGATTCGGTGATCACAACCGACGCTCCCGAGCACACGCCGGAAATTCCTAAGACCACTGAGTTGCTTTCGCCATATCCGAATCCGTTTAATCCGCTGGTGACAATACCATTTGAATTGGCGCGCGCAGGTCGAGTCCAATTGCGCGTCTTTGACGTACTGGGAAGAACCGCAGCCATTTTGCAGGACGGATTGATGACTGCGGGAACTCACAATCTCGCGTGGGACGGTTCCGGTTTTTCGAGCGGCGTCTATTTTGCCACGCTCGAAGCGGACGGAGTGCGGCAGACCAGAAAGATATTGTTGTTGAAGTGAGAGTGAGATACACCCTTCTTGCAGTATTTCTGCTTTTTACGGAGACCTGCGTTGCACAAATTGAGGTGAAGGCAAGTGAGAATCGTCCGTTTCTGATTTCCAATGGCAATGGAACCTATCTCTATGGCTCGACGGGCGACAACTGGGACTCTGGATGGATGGGGCTGTGGGTAGACAGGGAGCGCGTGGCGCCGCCGATAAGGCCTTATAGCCGCCTCGTACGCGGTGGAAGGGGTTTTAACCCCCATAGATTCTCACACTGGGTCTGTGAGGTTGGAAAACGGTCCGTACGTTGGATAAGCAACGACAAGGAGATGCTCGCGCTGTGGTTTCGACCGAGCAATGACACGCTGTTCTGGTCCTCCGCAGATTGGGTGACGATTAACGCTGATACGACGTGGTTCAAGTTCGTTGCATCGGGGGATTCGTCCGAAGTCGGAATGTCTAATGGCCTGCTGAGCGCGGACTCAGATGTAAATGAACCAGTGGCATGGGCACACGCCCAGCTCCTGAATCTGCTTGCAGAGAACGATTCTCTGCTTTATGCCGGAATTCCATGGTTCAATGAGGGATGGGGACGCGACACGTTTATTTCGTTGCCGGGGTTTTTGGTCACGGGGCACTTTGATGTTGCGCGAAAACTGTTAATGAGATTTGCGGGTTGGATTGACCGAGATCCGAAAAGTCCGACTTACGGGAGGATTCCCAATCGCGTCAGGCCCGGCGAAGACATCGCCTACAACACCGCCGATGGGACAGCGTGGTGGATGCGCGAAGTGTATGAGTACGGCATCTACTCCGGCGATTACAGTTTGTGGGATACGCTGCTTGCGGAAGACGGAGCGATGCGGATTGCGCTCGATGCGGCAGTCTTGAAAAGTGATTCGCTCGGATTTCTCATGCATGGCGACGCGGATACGTGGATGGATGCGGTCGGTCCGAATGGAGCGCACAGCCCGAGGGGAAATCGTGCGATTGAGATTCAGGCGCTGCACTACGCGAGTTTTGATAACGCGCTGCGCATGACGAAGAATGCGCCGGATGCTTGGGAAGATGCAAAGAAGCGGCTGCGCTGGAATGTGTTCGCAAACTACTACAATGAAGCTGGAGAGTATTTCTACGACCGGTTGATGCCGGATGGTCGCGCCGACACGACGATGCGGCCCAATCAGCTCTTTGTCTATACGATTCCCATGACGCCGCTTGTGCCGCCGCAAACAGAATTGCCGGTCTTGGAAAATGCTGCGCGCGAGACGATTCACGAGCATGGCGTGCTGTCGCTTTCGCCGGAGGATACGTGCTTTCATCCTTATCACATGGATTGGCACTATCCGAAGGACGACGCCTATCATCAGGGAATTGCGTGGGTGTGGCTCTCGGGGCCTGCAAAGAGTTTGCTCGTGAGGAATGGGCGCGGCGATCTTGCGTTGAAGATTGCGGAATACGAAGCAGAGCTGATTCGCGAGCGCGGATTGGTGGGATCGCTGCCGGAGTTGCTCGACGCGATGAAGCGGCCCGGCGAAGATGAAATCGCAATGTCTGGAACAACGTCGCAGGCGTGGAGCTTAGCGGAGTTCTTGCGAACGACGTATCAGGACTTTTTGGGAATCCGCCCGGTGATCCATGGCCGCGATGAACCGTTTTGGCTTTTTGCGCCGAGGATACCTGAGAAGTGGGGTATGGTGGAGACGCGCGTGACGTGCGGCGGACTTCCGATTCAGGTGAGGATGCAGCAGTTTGCGGATTCTACGGTGATTGATCTGCTTCCTGAGCAGAAGCCCACGACGCCGTTGGCGGTGAAGTTCTTCGACATCGAAAAGGGAATCACAGGACTCATCAAGACGGACGATCCGCTGCATGTGGTGTATCGGAAGAAAGATAACGTCTGTCTTGCGGACGGCGTGCCGACGGCGCAGGTGAAGCTCACCGGATGGCCCTATGACAAGGGCCCGAAAGAGCTTGAGCTTGCCAAGCCCATCACGCGAACGGATTTCACTTCGTTGAAAGATCCCGATTGGGAGATTCTCGCGGGGGACGATATTCACTGCGACATTCAGTATTCGCTGCTGTTGACGCGGGCCACGGATTCTTTGGGTGATGACGATGGCGGTGCGGGATACGTTTACCCGAGTGACGAAAACTTCGTTAAGGGTATTCTCGATATTGAGCAGCTTGAAGTGCGAGACGCAAAGGATAGATACTACTTTGAATTGAAGTTTGATTCGCTCGCGCAGCCGGGTTGGCATCCCGAATACGGATTTCAATTGACCTATGCGGCAATCTGCCTGCACACGGAAAACGCGAAGCGCACGGAGCTCGGTGCGAATTCCAATTTGACGCTTGACACTCCCGCCGAGCGCATTATTTATGTCGGCGGTGGAGTGCGCGTTGAAGATGAGCGCGGCAAGATTTTGGGCGAGTTCATTCCGCGTGATAACAAGGACGCGTTTGGCAACGTCGCGACTTCGACGATTTCATTTTGTCTGCCGAAATCGCTCTTTCCTCCGAACGACGGAAGTTGGACGTGGACGATATTCTCCGGTGCGCAGGATGATCACGGTGGCGCGGGAATCGGAGAATTTCGCAGCGTGAAACCAGCCGTCGAGCGCTGGGCAGGCGGAGGAAACGAGCACGACGGACCAAACATTTACGATCGGCTGAGCACACTCAGTCCGAAATGATCGCAACTTAGCGAAACAACTTCATGGCAAGCATTGAGCTGCGCAACATTCGCAAGGTCTTCGGCAGTACGATAGTTTTGCCGGATATCAGTTTCACGGTGCGCGAGGACGAATTCGTCGTGCTGGTGGGACCTTCCGGCTGCGGCAAGTCCACAATTTTGAGAACCATCGCAGGTCTCGAAACGCCGACTTCCGGCGAAGTGTGGATCGGAGGAAAGAATATCACCGAGGTGCATCCACGCGACCGCGACGTGGCGATGGTGTTTCAAAGCTACGCGCTCTATCCGCATCTTTCCGTCTATGACAACATGGCTTTCGGCCTGCGTATGAGAAAATTCGCGGAGAGCGAAATTGACAAGCGAGTGCGCGAGGCTGCGGCCTTTTTCCAACTCGATGAACTCCTGCAAAGAAAGCCTAAGCAGCTTTCCGGCGGACAGAGGCAGCGCGTTGCCTTAGGCCGCGCGGTCGTGAGAAATCCCTCGACGTTTCTTTTCGACGAGCCGCTTTCCAATCTTGATGCAAAGCTGCGCGCGCATACCAGAACGGAGATTGCGCGTTTGCATAAGCGCCTTAAGACCTCGATGGTCTATGTGACGCACGATCAGATTGAAGCGATGACTATGGGAGAGAGAATTGTCGTCTTGAAGGATGGCGAAATACAGCAGATTGATACACCGCTCAATGTCTATCGCAAGCCAGCGAATCGCTTTGTCGCCGGATTCATCGGATCGCCTGCGATGAATTTCATACCCGGAACACGCGAGGGGGGGTCGCTGCGAACGGATTTCTGTAAATTCGAGTTGTTGGCCGCCACGCAATCGGCCGCAAAGAGTTCCATAACACTTGGACTTCGTCCCGAGCAGATTCTATTAGGCCCTGCGCAGAACGGGCACGTTGGATTCAATCTCCTCGTGGACGTCGTGGAGCCGATGGGTAACGAGCTTCTGGTTTACGGTCGTGCCGGTACGCAATCGCTCGTGGTGCGCTGTGATCCGAAGGCCGCTATCGCTATTGATCAGACGGTGCCGATGCACTTTGATCCACAGGCGGTTCACTATTTTGATGGTGAAAACGAAAAGGCGCTCCCCATTTCCTGAGCGCAACATTATGCCGATACTCCTTGCACTCCTTCTTATTGTGACGACCAGCTGCGCCGCCAAGACGGGCGACCTCTATCTGAATATCATCTGGCATCAGCATCAGCCGCTCTATCTTGACCCGGAAACGGATGAGCTGCGCGGGCCGTGGGTGCGCACGCACGCGACGAAAGATTACTATGACATGGCGGAACTCATTGGGCGTTATCCCGAGATTCACGCCACGATCAATCTGACGTCGTCGCTCTTGATGCAGCTTCAGGACTACTACGTCGTGCGTTTGTCGCCGCATCTTCGTGACGGTGCGGATGGAAAACGCGAAATTGATGCCGCAGCGTATTTTGCCGCGGGTCGTAAGACGGATCCGTGGATTGATCTTGCGTTGAGGCCAACAGAGTCCTTCACGGAAGCGGATCGCGCGAAGCTTGTGAGTGAATCGTGGAACGCGTTCGGAATTTCTGACGTGCAGATTCAGCACTTTCCTGAGTATCTTGCGTTAAGGACAAAGGCGCGCGATTCCTTGACGACTGACGATCTGCGCGACATCAAGGCGTGGTTTTTCCTCGCGCATTTTGATCCCGACTTCCTACGCGGCACGTCGCCTCTCGATGTCAACTTGACCGACCTTGTTGAAGAGCGCGAAGGCAAGTTCTATCGAGACGGACACTTCAGCGAGCGCGATGCGAATCGGTTGGTTGCCGATGCGGTTCGCGTCATGCAAGAGGTTCGGAGTGTTCACGGCAGTCTCGACTTTGATAATGAGAAGCGGAGAGCGGACGGAACCGCCATTTGGCAGTGCGAATTAATTACAACACCTTTCTATCATCCGATACTCCCGCTGCTGATTGACTCTGACATCGCAAGGACATGCCAACCGAACGCAGCGTTGCCGAATAGGTTTGCGTACCCGTCGGATGCTGAAGCGCAGATTGTGAAAGGCAGTTATAATTTCGTCATGACGTTCGGCTATCCGAACATAGGTATGTGGCCGGCGGAAGGTTCGATCTCGAAGGATGCAGCGGAAGCCTTTGCAAAACTCGGCATGAAGTGGATCTGCGGAGATATGCACGTCTTGTCGAAATCAAAGCCTTCGTCGCTTCCCGTTGCGCGGCCCTATCGCATCGAGTCGCCGAGCGGGCCGATTGCCATTGTATTTCGTGAGACCACGCTTTCTGATCACATCGGATTCAGCTATCAGAAGATGGAGCCGAAAGCATCCGTCGAGCACTTTATTCGCGAGATTCTGAAGTTCAAGCCTAAAGGCGATGAGGGCGACTGCCTGCTCACGGTGATTCTCGACGGCGAGAACGCTTGGGAATGGTACGAACACGACATGGACGGCAAGGAGTTCCTGCGCGGATTGTACGAGCGCTTAACTGCTTTACGTGAGAACAAAGTTGTTACATGCGTAACGCCCACTGAGTACTTCATGGGCAATCCCGAACGCGGCGTGCCGCCACATCCCATCAAGGACCTTACCGAGATAACAGAACTCTGGCCAGGGTCGTGGATCAATGCGAACTACGATACATGGATTGGTGAGTCCGAAGAAAATAAGGCTTGGGAATACTTGCTTCAGACCCGTAGAGATCTTGAAATGAGTGGATTGCCGCAGCCGCCCTTTATTAACAATGCGATGCCCGAGATGACGCGGGGATTCCGGGAGAGCGGACTTACCGAAGAACAATGGTATGCGGCAAGCGCTGCCTACGAATCTATGTACGCCGCGGAAGGCTCTGACTGGTTTTGGTGGTACGGCGCCGATCAGAGCGCTGGCGGAGGTGACAAGCCATTCGAGGACGCATTCTTCTCGCACCTGCGCGCAGTCTATCGCCACATGCAAGAGGCCGGTGTGAAGATTGAGACGCCGGAATTCGCTCCGATCCTAAGCGCAGCGAAACGAGACGTGCAGGAAGCCGGCGGAGCTATGGCGCGCAATTCAGAAATGCGGCAGGTGCGCTTCGAGTGTGAAGCGCGGCGGATTGAAGTACTGCGCTCCATTTTCATAGCAGGTAATCGCCCGGAATTTTCCGATTGGAATCCCAACGTCACCGCGTTATTCGATGACGGAACGCGCGGCGACGTGAAAGCCAAAGACGGCGTCTGGAGTCTCCTCATTGAACTTCCCGTCGGCGCCGAAATACAATATAAGTACACGAATTCCGGTGAGCCAGGGCAGTGGCAGCCTTCGGAAGAATTTCAGCAGGGCAATCGTGCCTTCACGGTAGAAGCCGGTGATGGGCCTCTTGTTCGACACGACAAGTTCGGTGTGCATGAGTAAATTTCTGACAGTCGCCGCGATGCTGCTCTGCGCGCTCGGCTGTGAAAAGCGCGACGGAGCGACACGCATTCAGCTCTGGCATCAGATGCAGCCGGAAGATCGCGCCGTGCTGATGCAAGTGATTGCCGAATATGACAGCGCACATGCGAACGTCGAGGTTGAGGTGATCTATAAGGAAACGGAAGATCTTCGCTCGAGTTTTCAGACGGCGGCGCTCGCGGGATTGGGACCTGATTTGATCTATGGCCCCTCCGATCAGGTGGGACCCTTTGCCACGATGCAATTCGTCGAGCCGCTTGATCGTCTCGTGGACGCAAACTTATTGAAGAAGCTCGACGAGCGCGCGGCAGTGAAATTCAAGGGACACATCTATCAGGTCGCGGATCGCATCGGAAATCACCTCACGCTGGTTTACAACAAGAAGCTCCTCCCTACACCGCCGAAGACGACTGACGAGTTGATTGAAATGGGTAGAGCAGTTTCGCGCGACACAAACGGCGACGGCGCAACAGATATCTACGGCATCGTCTGGAATTTCACCGAACCGTTTTTTTTCGTTCCGTGGTTCTCAGGTTTCGGCGGATGGGTGATGGATGAGCAGGGCAATCCGAGCTTGAGCGGCGACGCGGCGGCAAATGCCTTTCGCTTCGTGAAATCGTTGCGCGATGACTATCACATCGTGCCGCCCGATTGCGATTATAACACCGCGGACGTGCTCTTCAAAGAAGGGCGCGCCGCGATGCTGGTGAACGGCCCGTGGTCATGGGCGGGATATGGAAATGCAGGCGTGGATTACGAACTTGCGCGCATTCCGCAAGTCACTTCAACGGGATTGTGGCCTGCGCCGATGGTGTCGCCATTGGGCTACTCCCTGAACGCGAACAGTGAAGATAAAGAGCGCGACGAGGCCCTGCTCTTGTTGGATTATTTGTTATCTGACGGAGTGCAACAGAAGTTTGTCGAAGCAACGGGAATTATTCCGGCGAGCCTTGCCCTGCGCGCTGATTCAAGTTTTCTTTCGCGCCCGCACATGGAGGAGAGCCTCTCGCAGCTTGAAGTCGGACGCGCGATGCCGGTCGTTCCTGAACTGCGCGCAGTGTGGGATGCGATGAGACCTGCGTATCAAGCGGTGCTGGGCGGATATCTTTCGCCGGAAGAGGCCGCGAAACAGATGCAGAAGGACGCCGAGCAGAAGATTCGGGAGATGAATGAATAAGGAACGAAATTTCGCAATGTGGATGGTGATGCCCGCCGCGATTGTGGTAGGACTGGTCGTGGTATGGCCTTTCATCTACAATGTGTTCATCTCGCTCTCGAACATGAGCCTCCTGCACATTCATGATTGGAAGTTTGTCGGACTGAAGCAGTATCAGAAGGTCTTCAGCGACACAGCTTTTTATGTGGTAATGGGAAAGACGTTTGTTTGGACGATTATCAACGTTACCTTTCACGTGACGATCGGCGTTGCGTTGGCGGTGATTCTGCATGAGAATGTGCCCGGCAAACGACTTTTCCGCACGCTGCTGATTCTGCCGTGGGCGATTCCGCCGGTGGTCACTGCATTGACTTGGCGCGGATTGTTTCACTATGAATATGGCGCCGTCAATCTGATTTGGACTAAGGTTTTCGAGCAGACTCCGATTCAGTGGCTGAATGATCCTGTCGGCACGTTTGCGGCGTGTGTGGTGACGAATGTCTGGCTCGGATTTCCCTTCATGATGGTCGTTGCGCTCGGAGGACTTCAGAGTATTCCGCGCGAACTCTATGAGGCCGCCATGATTGACGGCGCATCTGCATGGCAGAGATTTAAGACCATTACTCTTCCGATGCTCGTGCCAGTCTTGACGCCGGCAATCGTCTTAGGGTTCGTTTGGACCTTCAACAAAGTTGACATTATCTGGCTTGTTTCAAACGGCGGGGAACCCGCTGACAAGACTCACATATTGGTTTCGTTTGTTTATCGCGCGGCCTTCAATCTCTATCGCTACGGCTATGCCGCCGCGGGGTCCATCGTGATTTTTGCCTTGCTGGTCATATTCTCCGTCGTGTTCATGCGGCGCGCCAAAATGAAGATGGCGGACTGAGATGCTCAGAAAAATTGTTCTCACAACCGTCATGATCGTCATCACCGTGATGACGCTCTATCCCGTGCTCACGGTGGTCACGGTTTCGTTGCGCCCAGCGGATCGTTTGCTTTCGACGTCGCTCGAAATTATTCCTGACGACGCGACGTTTGACAACTATGTCGCACTGTTCACCGAGCGGCCCTTTGCACGCTGGCTCTTGAACAGCACGCTGGTCGCCGCCGCTGTTACGATCTTCGCAACGGCGTTAGCTTCAACGGCGGGTTATGCTTTTTCACGTTTCCGATTTCCGGGTTACAGGGCCGGCATGAGTCTGCTTCTGATTACTCAGATGTTTCCGGCGACGATGCTCCTCTTGCCGCTCTTTCTGATGCTGGCGAAACTTCATCTCATCAATTCTTATATAGGATTGATGGTGGTTTATTCGGCGACAGCGCTTCCCTTCACGGTTTGGCAGATGAAGGGCTACTACGATACGATTCCGCGCGAACTGGAAGAAGCTGCGATGCTGGACGGCGCGAGCCGGTTTAAGACCTTCTATTTGGTCATCCTGCCGCTCGCCGCTCCGGCTCTGGTGATTACCGCGTTGTTCAGTTTTCTGACCGCTTGGAGTGAATACATCGTCGCCGCGCAGGTGCTGCTGACGGAGGATATGTACACGCTTCCTATCGGATTGAAGCAGTTTCAGTCGAGCATGACTACCGAATGGGGACTTTACGCGGCGGGCTCAATTGTGGTTAGTATTCCTGTGATTGCATTGTTCTTGAAATTGTCCAAATGGCTTGTGTCAGGACTTACACTTGGCAGCGTGAAGGGATAGATGATTATGAAGAGACTTGTATTTATTTTGCTCATGGTTTCCGGCGCATGGGCCGGAACAGACACGGATTGGAAGTAGGAGTATTGGATTGCCACCGACGCCATCAATGAAGTCGAGCGCGGTGACTTGGACTTGTGCAACGTTTTTTATCGCGTGGATGGGGATCGCGCGATTCTGAAGACGACCTTGCGCGAGGATTGGAAGCAGAGCGGCTCGCTTGAGTGGACGATCGCACTCGACGGACGCGATCTGCGCGTGAAACCGGAGACCGCGCAGATGCTGGGCATTTCCCTTGAGCAGTATCGCGGCGTGTTTGAGCTTGCGATTCCGCTCAACGGCGCAAAGGGCGTGCTTGAGTCTGTCGTGATTTCGACTGGCGAAGATCGGATTGAGTGGTCGCGCGATACGCATCGTTCACTCGACGGTTTGACCGGTAACTGCGCGTTTGTGCATCACGGAAATCAGGGCTTGACCTACACGGACGTCTTTCGCGGAAGCGGCTCGTCGAACGGTTTCGATGAAGTCCTGAGCATTCATGATACGCGAAATCTTCCCGGTAACTTTCATCTTTCAGGCACGCTGATTACGGCTGCCGATTGGTATGACAAGCCGTTTTTGCAGTGGATGCGTGATGGAATCGCCGAGGGTTGGCTCGCCGTGCTCACTTCCGCCTATGCGCAGCACATCATGCCCTTTGTCAATGACAATATGAATAACTGGGCAGTACATATCGAGCAGGAGTTGATCAGCGACAAACTTGGCTACGAAGCGCATGTCGCGTGGATTCCCGAGCGCGTGTGGTGCGCGCAGGGCATTTCGCCCGATGCGGGACTCAGCGATCCTTGGCTCGGCGATAATTGGACACAGCACGGCGTGAACGCCGTTATACTTGACGACTGGCCTCATGTTTCCGGACACGAAAGCCGGCAGATACATTGGATGAACAACGGAGCCGGCATCACGCTCCGAGTGATTCCGATTACCGGCAGTTTCACGGGAAACTGTCACTACGATCCCGGCGCGGCTATCTCGCAAATTCAAGGAACCGGACAATACCGTATTGTTGTCTATGGAACCGATTGGGAAGCCGCAGCGGAGATGGCGGATTTCAGTTGCCCCAACTGTCTCGAAAACTACTCCCAAGTTGCCAATTGGGTCGCCGACAACATGCCCGCTGTCGAGTCATGGAAGCTCGATGCCGCGCTGAATAATCCTGACTTCAACGGAACCGGAATCAACGTCGGCAACGGAACGTACGGATTGATCGGCGGAGATCAGGGGTACGGCGGAACCAATAACAGTTGGTACACTGATTGGGCGGGTACCGCTTCACATTCGGATTATCATACACCATCTCCGTGGAACTACGGACAGATTTGGACGACGGTTTACAATCAAATTGTTGCCGCGCCCTCAAACAACCTTTCTGAAACCGCCTGGTACGTGATGATGACCAACCTGCACGAAACCGCGTGGCATGATTACATGGGCGGCCCGATCAGCGGTTGGGAACATCGCTACTCAAGTCACATCAAGAATGCCGCAGTCTATGCCGAAGCTGCTCGCTGGGCCGCTGGGCTCTACGCGACCACCTGCGCCGCCTTCTATTCGGACATTGATATAGACGGCATCAACGAGCTTGTGATTCACAATGATCGCGTGTTTGCGGTGTTTGAATCCATTGGCGGCCGCGCGCAGTACATCTTCTCGAAAGGCCCCGGCAGTGAGAACTTCTCGATTGTGGGAAGCTGCAACACTTATTGGGCGGAGACCGACGGCGACTACGACGAATCCGGTTCGAACAATCATCAGGCCGCATTCGCCGAAGTCAGCCCGCACTATCGCAACGACCTTTTCGCATTGAGCATTGACTCCAGTTCGACAAGCTATGCGAAGATTCGCCTGTCCTTCGGAGGAGTTACCAAGACCATCGAAGTTACGCCGGGCAATCCTTATCTCGACGTGCGTTACAGCGTGGGTGCGCAGGATTGCTACATCAAGCACGGCATCACGCCCGATCTGCTCAGTCTAATTTGGGATGCGGACATGGAGCGCGTCTATGATCCTTCGGTTGCTTACACCGGATTTCGCAATCCGAATGGCGGAGCAACAGGTGCGCTGATTCTGGGTAACGGCGGCGCGACTCATAATCTCGAATTTTCCGGCACGCTCCTGCGCGGCGATGAAATCAAAGGCAGCAACGATTTCGGCTATCTGTTTTATGCTGGGCCTACTTCACCCGCCGACCCGCAAGGGAACATCACGGAACTTGAAGCTCTTGCGGCGTTGAATCTGGATCACTTCGCACCGAAGCTGGATGCGCAAGCCGTGTTCATCAATGCGAACACCATCGAGGTCTCGTTTAATGAATCGGTCCATCAGACGCTCGCGCAAACACCGGCAAACTGGTCGCTATCCGGTTTCACGCAGAGCCACACGGTGACTGCCGCCGTGCGTCAATCCGATTGGAGGCGCGTGAGACTCACCGTGACTCCAAACCTCGCGGGTGGTCAGACCGGACTCGTCTCGGTGATCAATGTGCAGGACTTGAACGGCAACGCCGTCAATCCAAACTACGACACGGCGACGCTGAATACTCCGTCGGGCTTGACGCCGCATACGATTGTGATTGACGGCATCAAAGATTTTGACGTAGCTAACGAGTGCCTGTTCGTCGGAACGGACACGCTGACAATTACGTGGGATACGTCTGCTCTTTACTTCGGTTACTGGAACAAAGACCTCGCGACGGGCGACTTTTTCATTGACATTGACACGAATCAGACGGTTGGCTCCGGCGCGGCGACAGATTCTTGGGGCAGAGTGAATCTTGCCAATCCCTATCGCATCGAATATCAGATTGCGATTGAGGGCGGACCCAACAACATCCAAATTAATCGCTGGAACGGTGCAAGCTGGGTCTTTCTGAATCATGGATCGCATGGCGCGACAAGCTACAATGGATGGTCTGGAAATCCGTTCACCGAAGTCCGCATTCCGTGGAGCGATTTGAACAATCCGACCAAGATGGCGTTAGCCGTTCACCTCACACAGGAGAACACAACCACTACGACGCGCGCATTTCCGACTACAAATCCCACGGGCGTGATGGTAACGCTTTCGCAATTCTATTTACTCTTCCCGCCGCATACGTCCGGTCCGCTGCCAATCTTCGGAGCGCGCACGAAGAACATTCTTTCTGCGCCGCTGCAAGTCGCCGATTCGCTGGTGATTCAGCCAGTCGCGGGTGTGCCGCGCTTAACCTGGCCGATTGTTCCGCAGGCGCACACCTATGAAATATGGAGAGCGACGACTCCCGATGGTGTCTATTCGAAAATTGATGACACCGCTGCGACGACTTATGACGATTTGGCGCCTCCCGCCGATAAGGCATTTTATTACGTTATCGCGCGCGGCGGACTTTGAACTAAGAATATTGTCTTGGCTATACGATACATGAATCTATAAGGAGAAGAAAATGAAAAACTGGCGCAAAATGTTTCTACTCGCCGCAATTATGGCGGCAACAAGTGCCTTCGCAGTTCCAACCTTTACACCCGTCATAGACGGAGTAAAAGATGCAGGCTGGGGCAACGTACCCGACATCTCACCATCCTCACAGGCGCAGCCCATCACTTTCAATCTCGACAGTGGCCTGTATATCACAGATGATGCGGCAAATTTGTATTTCGGATTCTGGGGAACGCCTGATCCCTGGGATGATGCCGCAAATGTGCACATTCATCTTCTAATTGACACCGGCACCGTCTCTGGTGCGCTGTCTGCTTGTTGGCCCCCGGTCGGAGTGAACTACGCAATGCCCAATCGCCCTGAGTACGCAATCATGATGCAATGGGGCGACTACTATGTCGGTGACACTGCCTCAATCGGAGAGAGCTTCGTCATGCGTTACAACGCGGGATCTTGGTCGCAAGTGGAGCCCCAGATTGCTTTGGACGCAGGCGGATCCGATTCATGGACAGAAATCGCGGTTCCCAAGTCAAGAATCAACCGTCCGGTGGAAGGTCAGCCCATAAATATCAGCATGTGGCTGCGCCCCTCATTTTGGAACGCCACCTCCCCGGGTGGTGTTGCCTGTCTGCCTGCTCAAGCAAACTTCCCCTCAGATAATGGCGCCGTTTCTGGGAGGACTCTCACTGTACAACAGGCCTACATGATGCAGGTTGCCGCGAATGACACCGTTCGCCCGCGCATTCATCAGGTCAAGCAGATTGATCGAACCGGAGTCGAGATTCAGTTCAATGAACCGATGCTCGAGCAGACTTTGGGCAGCTCGCTGAACTATACAACCTTTGGCTGGCCATTTAACGGGTCGCGCTATATCACCACGCAGAGTGTCGGAATCAACAACTTCGCAGGCTTCACGGCAGGAAACACATATTCGGTACTGTGTCTGCCCGGTATTCGCGATATCTCCAGCAATTCGATTGATCCGGCATTTGATTCCGCAGGTTGGGTGGCGCCGACCTATGCTGATGTCACGTTCCGAGTGATTGACCAAAGCGCAACCCATGATTCTATCGAAATGAAGGGCTCGTTCAATTTCTATCACGAGCACGATAACTTCTGGGGCGGCGGCAACCAGATCATGTACGACAACGGCACCCACGGAGATGATGTTGCCGGAGACCACATCTTCACTCTGCTGTGGCCGCTTGTTCCGAGTCCAAACACTTATGAGTGGGGCTGCACTGACGAGCTTGACAGCTGGTTAGTCGTGGAAGGCAATCAGACATTCAATATTGCGGACGCAACTCCCATCACAGTAACCTACACGATTCCGAGCCTCACGATTCAGGATGTCACCGTGACTTTTCGCTGCGACATGCGCTGCGTTTTCGATCCGATTGACAGCGTAACTGTGGCCGGTGTCTTTGATAACTGGACCGGAGCGCTGATGACCGACGCAAACTCTGACGACGTGTATGAATTGACGATCATCATTCCAGCAGGATCCTCACGCGCTCAAGAATACAAGTATCGTCGTCATGCCGATCTGGGACAAACGTACTACGAGGACCCCATGCCGAATCGTGCGTTTGATATCACCGATGAGCAGACGGTCTATGATTTCGGCATTCAGCTTTTCGCCAACTACGAGTGCGTGCCCCGAATTCAAGAAGTGAGACAGATAGACCAAACAGGGGTCGAAATCCGATTTGACAAAGAGATGTCGGAACCGGCGCTCTCGATCTTGGCAAACTACACAATGTTCGGCTGGGCGGCATCCAGCATTCGTTACACATCCCCCTACGTAGTTGCCTTCGAGTATCCGACCGGATTCGCTCCCAACGTTACGTACTCCGTTCTATGCGGACAGAACATTACGGCTGTTGACAATACGCCGATTCACTTAGACTACGATTCAGCAGGCTGGATTGCTCCCGATTACGCCGACGTGACATTTGAAGTAACCGATCAGACCGCGACTCACGATTCACTTCGCATTCGGGGATCGTGGAATTGGTTCCATGAATACGATGTGGCCTGGTCCGGTGGAATAACGTGGCTCTACGATGACGGAACACACGGCGACGTAACCGCAGGCGATCACATCTTCACGACGGTTTGGGTGCTCGTTCCAAGCGCCACGGATTATGCCTGGGGAGTCGAAGATGAACTCGGTAACTGGCTGCTCGATGGTCCCGATCAGACCTTTAACTTGCCGGACAACAACGACGTCACGGTGACTTACACCATAACCCAAGCGCAGGCGACGACGGCGGATGCAACCGTGACCTTCCTTTGTGATATGCAGTGTCAGCCGGCAGGCTATGATGCCGTGAATGTTGCCGGCACATTCAGCAGCTTCACGCCGGTTGCCATGACTGATGCTGACCTGAACGGACAGTACGAAATCGCGGTGGTGATTCCCGCCGGCTCACCAAGCTTGCAACAGTATCTCTTCCTCAAACACACCGTCGAGGGAGATGTGGCCGAACCCATTGCGATTCGTCAATTCACAATTCTTCCCGGTCAGACAGAAGTGAATCTGGGCAACAAGTTCTTCGGCGATGAACTCTGCCAACCGACCAACCTCACTGTGTATCGAGTTGGTAATTCAATTGAGTTGCGCTGGAGCGGCCCCGATCGCGCAGCCTATCAAGTGTGGGAGCGTGATGTGCCGGACCAGATTGCCGAGCTTGGCGCAATCCTTGGGACAACCTCAGCCAAGAGCTATTCCTACTCTCCGATCACACCTCTGAAGGCATTCTATCAAGTCAAGACCGTGATGCCTTAAGGATTCGAAATACGGCATGAAAAAAGGGTCGCGATATTTCGCGGCCCTTTTCTTTTCTCAACACTTGAATTCTATCTTGTCAGCAACAGCGCTTCGCCCGGCTCAAGCGGCAACGACGTGTCGAGACCCAACGAGTAACTCTGATCACTCAAGACGTCATGCCAAGCGCCGCTCGCGCGCGAATCGGTCAATCGAAGTGAAATCGGCGTCGAGCTAAGATTGGCAATCACCATCACCTTCGCACTATCCTTTGTCCGTTGAAAACAGAAAGCTCGTTCAGGCTCCGAGTGCGAAATCACAACGAGGTCGCCGCCCTCCGCTCCGTTCAAGAGAGCAGGATGCGTGTGCTTCAACTCAAAGAGCTTACTATAGAAGAGCGTCCATTCACTCTCCTTCCATCCCACACTATCTTTGTCGAAGAACTTCAGCCTTCGATCAAGTCCCACTTCCTGACCTGTGTACAACAGAGGAATGCCGGGGGAAGTCATCGCCAGCACGGCAAACGCTCTTGCCAGTGAACCGAAACGCTCAAACTCCGTTCCGTTCCAAGTGTTCTCGTCGTGATTGCTGGTGAAGTACATCCTGAACGCGTCGCGCGGATAGTCGGCTTCATTCTGAATAAAATAGGTTCCCAATTCTCCCGCAGGCCGCCTGCGCTGCGCCACGTCCACCATCGTATGAAAAAGATGCCAACCGTAACTTGCATCAAACGCCGAATGATACTCCGCAGCTTCATGTTCCGCCAGCATGAAGAGATGTTTGCTCTCGTTCAGCTTCGAATAGGCGTCTTTCCAGAAATCAAGCGGAACCATGCCCGCTACGTCGCAACGAAAACCGTCAATATCCGCTTCACGCACCCAGAACTGCATCGCGTCAATCATCCACGCGCGCAACTCTTGCGAATCGTAGTTCAAATCCGCAACATCAGACCAATCGGGAACCGGCGGAATCATCGCGCCCGATGAATCACGCGTCATCCACTCGGGATGTTCGGTCACAATCGGATTGTCCCATGCGCAGTGATTGGCAACCCAGTCAATGATCACATGAAATCCCATCTCGTGACATTCTTTCACGAGCGCTTTGAAATCTTCGAGTGTTCCGAACTCGGGATTTAACGCGCGATAATCACGGACTGAGTAGTAGCTTCCCAAACTCCCTTTCCGGTTCTTCTCGCCAATCGGATTGATCGGCATGAACCAGAGAATATCCGCGCCGAGGTCTTTCAGTCGCGGAAGATGGGAACGAAAAGCGGCGATAGTTCCTTCCTCCGTGAACTGGCGAAGATTCACTTCATAGATCACCGCGTTGCGTGACCACTCAGGATGCGCGACAGACGGCGATTGTGCGCGCACGGCATTCGTATAGCTCATGGCTGCGAGCAAAATGAGAATTAGCAGACGAAAATAGCTCTGCATGGGCGAAGATTTAGAATTGTGGTTCGATCCAATAGATAGCACGATCCGAGACAATCGGATCGGAGTAATTTGTCGTGGTCGTCGTGCCAATCAATGTAGGCACGGCATCGGGCGCCGGCGCGCGCCAGATCTGATAGTAGGATGCGGCAAACACAGCGGGCCAGCGTAACGTCACGTTTCCTCCGTTCGGATAGATCGTCACGTCACGCGCGGAAAGCGAAAGCTCAATCCACTCGCTTGCTTCGATGTTGCCGTTGGAGACAACCGCAGCAGGAACTTGTCCCGTCAACGCGCCGCCGTTTGCAGTTGCGTAGCGACCGATGCAAATATACGCGCGGTTGGGGTAACTTCCAAACTCATCTATCAGGTTCAGCGTTCCTTCCAACACCGCGCCCGTCGCAGAGCCAGTTCCACCGGTCGCATCAAACCAGCCGCGCCATCCGTTGTCCGCCTCTTCCGCAAGAAACGCGCTCCACGCTGCAACCTGCCCCGCCTTCGACCACGGAGCAGTCTGCATCGCGCCGGGCAGTGATGCGATCATCAGAAAACGATCCGCGCCTGTTCCCTGCGCGCGCTCGGTCGCAAGATACAGTTCACTTCCATTCCAATCGGCCCATAGATTGATTCCCGAAACAGTTCCCAGCAACGTCGAACTCGTCTCGAGCGTTCCATCCATCAGGAATCCACTTCCGCCCGTCGGTGTTGCGGGAATGTGCCAGTCGAGACCCGTGTTGTTATCCCAATTCCCGAGATTATCCGTGAAGACAAAATCCACGGATGTTGCCGACATCGGAATCGTGTACGTATAATGCCAGACTTCCGCCGTGTCGTGGATCATCACCGGATTCGGATTCACTACTCCTTGCCAGCCGGAATGTCCGATGTGAATATAGAGTGGCGATGCGCCTTGCGGCAGCGTTCCCAAGTCCGCATTGTAGTAGATCGTCACCTGATCGCCGCCGTGCAGCGTATCGGGATCCCACCACACTCGATCACCGCCGCCGCCGTTGCCCTGTCCCGTTCCGACGTAGGTGTGAAATATCTCCGAGCGGGAGACGTTGCCGAGTGAGTCCGTCGCTTCAACATAGTAATCCAAGAGCACGCCGCCCGCGTCGGTGACCTCCGAATCATTCAGATGATAGGTGTACTGCTGCGCGATGTAAGAAGGCAATTCCTCAAACACGATGTCGCCATAACCATAGGGATTGCCGGCGGGGAACACTCTTCTCGTCATCGCGCGCGAACGCCACGCCGACACCTCCGCGCCGCCCGAGTACGTCTCATTCTGAAAGGACGACAGCGGATTCGCGCCGTCAAGATCAAGCCTGTAGTTCAGCGTCGCGTTCTGCACTCCACTCACATCCGAGATGAATGTCCACACGCGAAAATCTCTCGGATTCTGCACCTGCGTGTATCCGTGCAAAGGGCCGTAACCCGTCGCGCCCGGATTGTGCGGCCATTGCTGTGGACTCCAAATTGTCGGACCAACCGGATCACCGCCACCTTGCAGAATCTGATCCGCGTAATCCGTAGCTTCATTGCAAGCAACAACCGGTTTCTGCTCCATGTCCAAAATCGTGCCGTAATACATGTAGCCTGAATTCAAAGAGCCAAGGAGAAAATGCCACGCCAGATCAATCAATCCCGGTGAATGCAAGCGCGGATCCTGAATCGCGGCAAGATTCGGAGCGCTGCCGATTGCTTCCGCAGTTACGACACGATTCGTCGCCGCGGTAATCACCGCCCAGTTGTGCGCGTCAATCGCCCAACCGTTGTCAATATCAATTTGACCGGACGAACTATGTAGCGGCCACAACCAATTGGGAAAATCAGGATCGCCGAAATCGCCGTCCGCATTCACCCATGCGCCGTCTTCAACATGAACAACATCGTTCAGTGGAACCGCGTGATCTGCCAGATATTCAGGAACCGTCGTCGGTTCGTAACCGCGTGACACGGCTTGCGAAGTGAAATTCGGAACACTCTCCATATAATAGGAGTAGCCGCCGCCGAAGGCATTGTCTCCGTCGTGCCCGAGTACGACCAGCATTGGACGACTCGGATCGTTCCACGAGGCAATCGCGTCTATGTCATTCGGCGAATAAGGCTGATAGCCGTCCCACCAACTCATCGCCATCGCAACCGGAACCACAACAATCGAATCGGCAATTCCCGTAGAGGGATCAACATGTATCGCGCGATGCGGCTGAAAGGAAAATGGAACGGCATCAGTCGGCGAGCAGCCGCGACTGATATATTGCGTGTTCCAATTTGTCTGCGCGGAATTTACCTGATCCGCAAGATTGGGAGGATTGCAGTTCTCACCTCCGGTTCCAAGCGTCAACGGAAAGTTCGAGCAGGCGCGCGAAAGATGCGTCGAAGAAATAAACGTCCACGTCAAGCCGCAATCGCGCAGAACTGGAATAATTCTCTCCGAGAAAGCAATCTCAGGCGGAAAGAATCCGGTGGAGGGTGCGGGCGAAGCTCCCCACACGCTTGCATAGACCTGCTGATAAATTTGTATATCCTTCTTCAATACCTGCGGATCAAGCAACGGCGCGAAACTGTGATGATAGGAAATCTGAGTCAACTCCATCTGCGGTCTTCCGCCCGATGTCGTCCAACTGCGCGCGGTCTGATTGTGCAAGTTCCACGAAGAGTTGTATCCCTGCTCATTGAACGCAGCCAGACTCCCCACGTTGCGCAGGAGACCGCCCGAGTAGGTTACCTGCGCACCGGCGTCCGCCCCACTCATCACGTCTATCGAGAGCTTGGGCCGATCCTGGTAGGCCGCCACGCGATCCGCTATCCCGAAGATCATGGCCACGTCATTTTCGGGATGCGGCCAGCCGCCGTTCCTCCGCAATATGGACTCGTGCGCCGTCTCGTAGCCGTTCCCATAGGTGGACTGGTCCGGCCAGTAGATCGGCTGTTCCATGTGCCAAAGGTAGGTCGTGTGGATCGGGGCTGCCAAAACCACAGAGGCCGCGACCAATCCCATAAAATAATTTGCTATTGCACGCATTTCCTCTCCACAATCGTCTAATGTGACGGTGTCACGTAAGGCTCAACTCGGGATTTTCACAGCTCGGCTCCCGATCCATCCGCCACGCACCGCCGCACAGATTACATTTGCATCTTAACGCAATAATATACGCAATTTCGCCTTCGGAAGCACTTGCCACAGGGGGCTGTAGCATTTTGTCGCGACGTCACAAATCATTGGAATCTGACTCTAAATATCATATTAGCATGAGGATAATGGAAATTCCTGGGTTGCAAATTGGTTTCAAATCATGTATATTGTTGGTGATGAATTGCGGCCGAATCCACTGTTCGCCATTATCCGCAATCAATCGCCAGAATCGAGTTCCGCTGGTGACCATAAAACTGTTCCGCGCGGGATTCTGCTTGATAATCAACAATCACCCGATTTTGTGAGTCCCGTCACCCGCGCGACTCTCAACCCAATGCCGACAAATAGGTGGCTCGGCAAGCTGAACAGCCCGGACCACCATAAACCACACCTCAAACGGATAGAAGAAATGATTCGCTACACCGCAAAGACACTCGCCGTCGTCGCCATCGTTTTTGGCTGGCTCCTCGTCACAGGCGCTGCGCTCGCGCAAGACTCCACCAAGACCCCCACCTACATCGGCGGATCAAAGTGCAAGATGTGCCACAAAGGAGAGAAGAACGGCAACATGTGGGAAATCTGGGAAGGCTCCACGCACGCAAAGTCCCTGCAAACCCTGATTGACAAGGGCGAGCAGAACAATGCCGAGTGCCTTGCCTGTCACACCACCGGACACGGAGTCGCAGGAGGATACGGCACCGCCGGAATGGAAGCGCCTGAAGCTCTCGGTTCCGTAAGCTGTGAAGCATGTCACGGCCCCGGATCCGAATACAAATCCAAGAAAGTGATGGAAGATCACGCCGCTTCCGTGGCCGCGGGACTCTGGATTCCTGACGAAAACACCTGTAAGAAGTGCCACAATGAAAAGTCTCCGACTTTCAAGGGCTTCAACTTCGCCGAAGCGTGGGCGAAGATCAAGCACGAGACTCCCGCTGTCGCCGACAGCGCCGCCGCACCCGCGGGCGGATCGAACTAACCCGCCGCAGCACATTCACTCTATTCAACGCGGCTTCCGAAATGGAGCCGCGTTGAGTAGGGAACTCCGATTTCGCTGTCTGAATCACGGGCCGACGAACCTGCATTTGTGAAAAGAATCACATTGCGCCGACGGCCCGATTGAAGGCAAGATTATGAATCTCAACCGTCGCGACTTCCTCAAATTCGCCGGAGCGACGACTGCTACAGCCGCACTCACTTCGCTCCCGATCAAAGCGGAAGCGACCGAACATTTCACGGGACATCCTGATCGCAAAGGAATCCTCGTGGATACCTCGCTCTGCATCGGACACAACTGCCGACGCTGCGAATTTGCCTGCGCCAAAGAAAATTACTTGCCGACTCCTGACAAACCTCCGGAAGATGCAAGTGTCTTCGACCAGCGCCGCCGCACTCACCCTGATCAGTTTACCGTTATCAATCGCTTTCCCGGCCGTTCCGAGGACATGCCTGTCTATGCAAAAAAACAGTGTATGCACTGCGACGAACCGGCCTGCGCATCCGCCTGCTTAGTCGGAGCATTCAAGAAAACCCCTGAAGGAGCCGTCACCTACGATGCCTCCGTCTGCATCGGCTGCCGCTACTGCATGGTCGCCTGCCCCTTCGACATTCCAACTTACGAATACAACAGTGCACTTCACCCTCGCGTCAGGAAGTGCACTTTCTGTTTTGAGACTAAACTGAAAGAAGGGAAAGCTCCGGCCTGCGTCGAAGCCTGCCCGCGCGAAGTGATGACCTTCGGAAAACGCGAAGACTTGATCAAAGTCGCGCGTCAGAAGATCGCCCGCAACCCCGACAAATACGTTGACCACATCTACGGTGAGCATGAAGTCGGCGGGACAAGCTGGATGTATCTCTCGCCCGTGCCGTTCGATTCTATCGGCATGAGAACCGATCTCGGCACGACGCCCTATCCCGAACTCACGCGCAACTATCTTTCCGCGGCCCCGCTCGTTATGGCCATCTGGCCGAGCTTCTTCCTCACTCTGTATCTGTTCAACAAACGCAAAGACCAGATCGCCGCCGAAGAAAACGGCAAGCATAAAGAGGAGAGTGCTTAGTGGCAACCTTCTCTCCTTCTCTTCCGGGAAACGTGAACACCGGATCATGGCTGCGAGACAAGCTATTCCTCGGTATGACGCCGAAAGCCTATCTGCGCTCGTTGATCACGCCGTGGCACATGGTCGCCGCAGCAATCCTCGCAATCGGCCTGCCCGTCTTCTTCCAGAGATTTGCCTATGGAATCGGAGCGGTCTCTAATCTCACCGACACAAATCCGTGGGGAATCTGGATCGGCATTGACGTGCTCTGCGGAGTTGCTTTAGCCGCCGGAGGATTCATCATCGCCTCAATTGTGCATCTCTTCGGCATGAAAGAATATGCGCCGCTTGTCAGACCCGCAATCCTCACCGGATTTCTCGGCTACGCATTCGTCGTCGTCGGTTTGATGTTCGACTTGGGCCGACCGTGGAGACTTCCTTATCCGATGACGTTTGCATTCGGAACGAGTTCCGTCATGTTTGAAGTCGGCTGGTGTGTCGCGCTCTACTTGGGATGCCAATTCGTCGAGATGTTCCCGCCGATTTTTGAATGGCTCGGATACAAGAGGCTCCGCGCATGGGCCATGACCTTAGTGCTCGGCACAACCGTCCTGGCCGTCGTGCTCTCGACCTTGCATCAATCTTCACTCGGCGCACTCTTCTTGATTGCCCCAAGTAAACTGCATCCGCTCTGGTACAGCATGTATCTGCCGGTCTATTTTCTGATCAGCGCGGTCGCCGGCGGAATCGGCATGATCATCTTTGAATCCACACTTTCACATCGCACTTTCAAAACTCAAACCGGACATTTGAGTCACGCGCAGCTTGATCACCTCGCGCTCGGACTTGCGAAGGGCGGCGCGATTGTCCTCTACCTCTATTTCTGGCTGAAAGTCGTCGGCCTTGCGCATGAACACCAATGGTCGTTACTTCTCTCTGGATGGGGACTATGGTGGCTCGTCGAAGTCATCGGTTTCATTCTTGCTCCGGCCTTTCTCTTCCTCTTTGCCGTGCGCGGTTTAAGTCCGCTCCTCGCGCGCGTCGCTGCAGTCTGGACCGTACTCGGATTGATCCTTAATCGGCTGAATGTTTCGGTTGTCGCGTTAAATTGGAATCAAACCGAGCGCTACATTCCGCACTGGAAAGAAATCACGATTACCATCACAATCATCACGATCGGCGTGCTGGTCTTCCAATGGATGGTCAACCGTATGCCAATTCTTTTACAGCATCCAGATTACGCCGGCGAAAGCCACTAACCGCGTACACACCATGCACACACTTCACGAATTCACGCTCGTTACGCAAGCAGGCGAGTATATCACCGGAATCGTCGGTCTGCTTCTGTTTGTTCCCTTCTGGAAAGCTCTCAACGCGCGACCCAAGCGCAAACACTAATTTTCGAGTCGGGCGACCGACCATGAAACACTTACTCGCTTTCACCGTCCTCTTCGCGCTGCTTCTGATCGGCGAATCTTCCCACGCGAAGTCCGGTCCTAATAACGGCTGTGCAGAGTGCCACGTCTGCAGCAACCCCACGCTCTCCGATCCCTGCCTGCGCGGATGCCCGCGCTCCCGCGCAACGGTTGAAGACATCAAGCTCGGTCCCGATCGCATTCTCATCAACGAAATTGAAGTCGAGTATGACGCGGTTCCCTTTGCTCATCGCCTTCATGCCGAAATGACTGCGATGGACAAGGGCTGCCAGAATTGCCATCACTTTCAGGAAATCGGCGGTATCACCGCGTGCAAGAATTGCCACCCCGAGCATATCGCAGAAGAGAATCTCGAACAGCCCGGCTTGAAGGGCGCCTATCACCGTCAATGTCTCGGCTGTCATCAGGAGTGGAGCCACGACACGTCGTGCGAAATCTGCCACCTGAAGAAGGGATCAGAGCTCGCCGAACCGCAAGTTAAGAGCGGACCCGGCAGTAGATTCGCCGGATTGAATGAGCCCGTCAAAAGAGTTTGGAATTCAACCTACGGCGGCGGCACCGTCGTCACACTTCACCATCGCAATCACACCGAAAAGTACGGAGTGGAATGCGCGGCATGTCATCACGCCGAAGGCTGTGCGGTTTGCCATGCGAAAAAAGAGCAGACTACTCAGGTGCGTCACAGCGAAGAGGCTCTGCACGCGATCTGCAATAGCTGTCACGCCGAGATGAGTTGCGATCAGTGCCATTTGAAGAGCGAGGCGCTGGAGTTTTCTCACGCACGCACAGGCTGGCCTTTGAAGACTTACCACGAGCGTCTGACATGCAGACGTTGTCACGGTGACAATCATCACTTCACCAAACCCTCCACAGATTGTGCAAGCTGCCACAAACCGTGGGATACCACTACCTTCAAGCATGAGCGCACGGGGCTTGCTCTCAACGAAACACACCTTGAGACTGATTGCGCTGAGTGTCATGTTGGAGCAAATTACACCGTCGCGCCAACGTGCAACAGCTGTCACGATACGGACATTACTTTTCCCGCTTCCTTGCCGGGCAACCGGACGAGGTAACATATGAGTCGCACCTACATTCTGCTCCTTGCTCTATTGATTCCGCTCGCGGCTTTCGCGGGCGATGACGCCGCGTGCGTGGATTGTCACTCCGACGGAACGCTTACCCGAACTCTGGACAACGGAACCGTCATTTCGCTTTGCGTCACATCCGATTCGCTCAAACTATCGCAACATGCCGCGCTCGCCTGCGTGGATTGCCATGCCGATTTGAAGGGCTTCGACGATTTCCCGCACGACGATAAACTCAAAGTGGTCAACTGCGCAAGCTGTCACGCCGGAGCCGCGACTGAAGTCGCGGCAGGAGGACACGAGGGCGCGCTGAAATGCGCAGGCTGTCACGGCAAACACGACATTCTCTCGCCCAAAACTCCCGGCTCGCTTCTCTCGCCCGATCGCGTTGACAAGACGTGTGCAGAATGTCACAACCGGATGCACCCGCCGCAGAGAGGACGCTCCGCAGCCTACGCAAGTTATGACGTCGGCATTCACGGAAGGCTGACCGGAAAAAGTACGCGCGACTTGCCGAAGTGCACAACGTGCCATCACGCGCACACGGTCTCAAGCGAGCACAGGATGTCGAATGTGCTGGAAGACGCCTGCCTGAAATGTCATGACAATATCCGAGAGGAATTTAAGCAATCCGTTCACGGCGCATTGAATGAAGGACGTAATAAGACGCATTGCTTTGATTGTCACGGAGAACACAGAAGCCGCGCGCCCTCCGACACAACGCTGCGTGTGACCAATGAATCCCCCGCCGAAGCAACGTGCGGAGCCTGCCACCCTGAATCCGTGCAGCGCTACAATCAGAGTTTGCACGCGTGGGCGCTGGAAACCGGCTCTGTCCGCGCGCCTCGCTGCGAAAGCTGTCACGGCGCGCATAACATCAGACCCGTCAGTGATCCGCAATCTCCTATGCATCGTTCGCGGCAAGTAGAAACCTGCGCGAAGTGCCACAGCCAAATCGGAATCACGCTCGATCCCGATGTGCGCCTACCGCGCTCTTTTGAGAACTATCTTGAGAGCACGCACGGCAAGAAACTGAAAGAGGGAAACACCGAAGTTCCAGTCTGCATAGATTGTCACGGGGGGCACGCGATTCGAGGCGGCAACGATCCCAATTCGACCATTGCGCACGTCAACATTGACAAGACCTGCGGAAAATGCCATGAGAAGGAGCAGGGTCTCTACCGTCAGTCCATTCACTATCGCGCTTTGATCAGCGGAATTGATGACAGCCCGACTTGCACGGGTTGTCACGGAGAGCACTTGTTGATCTCGCCGAAAGACCCGCTCTCAAAGGTGAGTCACTCGCGAGTCGCCGCCGAAACCTGCGGCAAATGCCACGAGAACCCCGATGTGATCCGCAAATACGGATTAGCGCCGGACGTGGTTTCAACCTATTCGGATAGCTATCACGGATTGGCAACGCAGGCGAAGCACAAGGACACTCCCTCCTGCGCAGATTGCCACGAGGCTCACGACGTTCGCACTGCGCATGATTCGCTCTCAACGATTCACAAGAGCAACGTCACCGAAACGTGCGCGAAGTGTCACCCCAAAGCCGATGACAAGTTCGCGGCCTCCTATACGCACGTCGCGCTGCAGCCGGTGGAGGGTGGAGCCAATTGGTGGATCGCACGAATCTACTGGGTGTTATTGGCCGTGATTATCGGCGGAATGGTTGTTCATAATCTCCTGATTCTGAACTTCCACATGGTGAAAGCGCGCGAGCATCAGACAGCCGGCAAGAAAGTCACGCGCTTTGACAAACACCAATTAGTCCAGCACATGGCGCTGTCGGTCTCCTTCATCATGCTTGCCGTGACGGGCTTCGCGCTGAAATTCCCGAATGCATGGTGGGTGAAATTCTCTGCGATGATCGGTTTCAGCGAACCGGTTCGCAGGATCACGCACCGAATCATGGCCGTGATTCTCATCGGCTGCTCCATCTATCACGTCGTCTACCTGTTTATGACGCGCCGCGGACAGGAAGAGTTGAAGGCAATGCTGCCCGCAAAATCCGACGTCAGCGAATTCTCTGAGAACATGGCCTATCACCTCAACAAGAGGAAAGACCCGCCGAAATTCGATCGCTATGACTATTCGCAGAAGGCCGAGTATTGGGCCTTGATCTGGGGAACCGTTCTAATGATCGCTACAGGATTTGTGCTGTGGTTCCCGGCCGAACTTTCTCCGATACTTCCGGCTTGGGCCGTTCCCGTGAGCCAGACGATTCACCTTTATGAAGCATGGCTTGCAACGCTCGCGATTGTCGTGTGGCACTTCTTCTTCGTGATCTTCCATCCCGAAGAGTATCCCATGAGCTGGACGTGGTTGACCGGAAAGATTTCGCTCGATCTGGTCAAGCATCGCCACGAACGCTGGTACGACAAGATCGTGAAGGAAGAGGACGCCAAGCCCGATGCTGCAACCAAAACAGAGAGTCCAAAGCAATAGATTGAAGTAATGACGCACCGCATTCCCAAACTTGTTGCGTGGCTGCTCACGCTCGCATTTGCCTGCGCAATTCTTCAGGCGCAATCAAACAGCGACTGCATGGACTGCCACAGCGACCCCACGCTGTCGGCCGATCGCCTGACCGGCCCGGTTTCGCTCACGGTGACCACCGACAGTTTGAAGGGCAGCGTGCATGAAGGTCTCGACTGTATTGACTGTCACGCCGATCTCAAAAATGCGGAATTTCCGCACGAGAGACCGCGCAATGTCAATTGCGGTGAGTGTCATGACGCGGAGATGAAGACTTTCATGGCGGGCTTTTTCAACAAGCTGAACGCCATGGGTTTTCGTGGTGTGCCGGAGTGTTCGGATTGTCACGGCTCGCACAAGATCACGGCGCATGCGGATTCGCGGAGAGTGTGCGGGATTTGTCACCGCAATGAGTTAGCCGCCTTCGACAAAAGTGTGCACTCACGCACCGGCAAGGCCGCGAAGGAACAGATGAGCTGCACGTCGTGCCACGACCCGCATTTCAAATCGCGACGTGACAGTATGTCGGTTGCCGAATGGCGCGAGTACAATGTGCACGGCTGTATGGAGTGCCACAAGGGCGAATCCAAGAACTACGTCGCAAGTAAGCACTTCGAAAAGTTGAAAGGCGGCGATCTCGACGCTCCGAACTGCGTGTCCTGTCACGGTGAACACGGAGTCCTTTCACCTTCCGATCCCGCTTCGCACGCTTCGGTGGAGCGACTTGATGCCCTCTGCTCAACTTGCCACCAGGGATATGAGGAGTCACTGCACCGCAAGGACAGCGTGGACGCAAGGCTGATGACTTGTGTCGCTTGTCACACGGGACATCAGACGCAGATGGTTCACGCCTCCGGTGGAATATTTCGCGAGCAGCTCCCCGCGACCTGTAATCGCTGTCATGAAGGCGAGCGCCACACGAAGGAGTTTCTCGCGCACGGCAAGATCATGACGACATCTGAGACGGGGGACATTGCAAACTGTACGCAGTGTCACGTCTATCACTTCCAGCGCAAGATTGAAGGGCAGGAGCCTAAATCCAATCTGAGAATGCAGTGCGAAAACTGCCATTCAAAGGAGTATCAGGAGTACATGCGCTCGGAGCACGGAATCGCCTTTGCAAAGGGGCACACCGAAGCTCCGACCTGCGTTACTTGTCATGGGGACAAGGACATTCAGAAGGTTAGTGAAGCGATGCGTCCTCGGCACATCATTGACATGTGCAGCAAGTGTCACGGCAATCGCGACTTCGCTCTGAAGTTCCAATTGAATCCTGAAGTCGTGCGCTCTTACGAGCGAACGTACCATGGGCAGGCCTACAATCTTGGCTATCAGGGGGATGACTTTGCGACGTGCGTGAACTGTCACGGCAATCACGATATTCGTTCACAAGACGATCCGGAATCAAAGGTCAGCCGACAGCATATCATTGAAACGTGCGCGCGTTGTCATAAGGACGCCAACGAAAATTTCGTGCAGTTTCTTTCGCACTACGATCCGCACGGCGGGCCGGAAGGAGCGACGAAGTCCGAGCGCAACGTGAGCTACGCCGAGAAATTCATGACGAATCTTCTGTTTTTCGTCTTTGGTTTCTTCGGATTGCACACGGCGCTTTGGCTGATTCGCGGATTTGCGGAAGGTAGACCGAAACGTTCCAAAGAATCGGAGCGGAAATGGGTTAGGCGGTTTTCTCCGTGGCAGAGAACACTGCATATCGCGCTGGCTTCAAGCTTCCTGTTGCAGGCGATGACGGGATTGCCGTTGAAGTTCTCACACAGTGAAGCAGCCTATTGGATCACCAATCATCTGATTGATTTGCGGACGATGGCCATCATTCATCGTATCGGCGCGGCGATTATGATCGCGACGTTTGTCCTGCATGTGCTGACGCTGATTTCCGCTTGGCTCTTCTTGAAGAAGAGAGGGTTGTTCTGGGGCGACGGCTCAATGGTTCCGCAATTGCGCGACGGCAAGGACATCTTCGCGCACTTCCGCTGGTTCCTCTGGCTTGGGCCGAAACCGAAGTTCGGCAAGTTTACGTATTGGGAGAAGTTCGATTACTTCGCGGTGTTCTGGGGCGTCTTGATCATCGGATCGAGCGGCTTCATTCTCTGGTATCCGGAGTTTTTCACACAGCTTCTGCCGGGTTGGGTGATTAATCTCGCGCACATAGTTCATAGTGAGGAAGCTCTGCTTGCAACGGCATTCATCTTCTCGATCCACTTTTTCAACGGACATCTTCGCCCGAGCAAATTCCCGTTCGACGACGTGATCTTCACGGGACGCGAATCCACCGAAGAGCTTGAACGCGAGCGGCCGCTCGAAATTGAGCAGCTTATTAAGGAAGGCAAACTTGATGCGCACGTCGTGCCGCCAATGAAGACGTGGCATAAGTTATTTCTCAAGACGTGGGGATGGTCGGCGTTTCTTGCAGGACTTGTTGTGCTCATCTTCATCATCTATGCGATGTTCGGATAGATAAGCTTGCGCGTTTTTTGAGAGCCGTTCGCTAAATGCGGGCGGCTCTTTTGTTTAGCACACTAAGTGATGAAGAAACAGAAGGCGTGGAAAAAAATTTTGCAGAACGGAGGTGGTTGAAAAGATGAGAGATGAAGCGGGAAGTGAAGAATCTGCGGGCAGGAACACGTAAGCTGTTGTGTTACCTATTGAACGTTGCGAAGAGTGAAAAGTTCCGGGCTGTTCTTGAAAGAGATAGAGATTGGAGGAGGATTCAGAGCGCACGCAGTGCGGCACTACAGGAAGCAGACAGACACGATTTATCATGTCCCTGCGATGAGAAAGAGAAACGGTCGCTTGAGTGAGCGACCGTTTGATGTTTTTGATAGGGGAGACGTTTACGGGAAGGTCGCGTTCACAACACCGTTCACGTGAAGTGAAGGATCGAGGAAGCGAATTTCATTTGCGTCATTGTAGTTGGAATTCGGATCTACGTGCGGATGACAGAAGTGGCAGCGATTCTCCGTCGGATGAAATGGAGCAGTCGGCGGAACCTGATGACAGCCACGACATTGCGTGATCGTCTGACCAGTTGCCCACTCCACTGCGACAAGCGGAGCACCCTGATGCAAATCCGAGTGACAATAGGTTGCGCAGGTTCCGTTGCCGAGTTCACTCGGATCTGGAGTGTAGCTGTTCGGGAATCCATTCGCATTGGAGATGTGCGCGTCATTGAAGGCAACGTCTGCGGGCAATGCATCAATGTGACTCAAGTCATCTACGTTGCTGTGGCACTCCGTGCAAGCATAGCGCGAGTGAGCGCCGTGTGCGCCGGGAGGAATAGAACCTATCGGCTCAATCGGCGGCATGCCGTGACATGTGATACAGGCGGCAGGGCCGCCGGGTTCGGTGTGGCAAGTCAAGCACGAAGAACCGCTGCGACCACCAGCGAAATCTACACCGTGACAGGATTGACAGCTTGCGAGATTCTGCCATTCGAAGTTCAAGATATGAACAGGGTGGTTTGCGGTGTAGTTGCTTACATGCGGATAGGAATGACAGTTTGAACAAGCAACGTCGCTGACATATTCCTGCGGATCGGGCGGAAGCACATCCGGAAAGACGCCGCCCAGAGACGTGGATACGTTGTGACATTCCGCGCAACTCTGACCTTTGCTTCCCAACGCCGCAGTGCCGTGCCATTCTTGGCTATAGGGATCCATCCAATTGGAAGGATGCACTTGATAGCTGTCGGTAACACGATCTTCACTGCAAGACATGAAGGAGAAAAGCGCGAGCACAAATACTGTGAACAAGATGAAAATGCGCTTGGGAGTTTGACCCCCCCTTGCCCCCCCGGAAGACCGGTGGGGAATATGAAGTATGGATTTATTTCGCATCATGGCACCTCGCGCAAACCGGTTCCTGATTCGGCACGTCGTGACAGGACATGCAGCTTTCCAAATCAAATTCGGCACTCATGCCGTGCGTTCCGCCGTCGGAAGTTACAAAACCCGCGCGGAAGTGATCGGCGGGAAGAATTCCCATGTCGCGATGGCACTCGGTGCAGAAACTTCTCTGTTCGTGACACACTCCGCAACGCATGTCGGAGAGATGCGCGTCATGTCCATGCGTCGAGAGATATTCGTGCGGGTGCGGACTGATGACCGCATCGCCGTTGTGACAGCTTGCGCAATCGCGCTCTGAACCCGATTGATGGCACATCGCGCAATTTGCCGATGTGATATTGGAGGCGATGCCATGCTGCTGAATCCACATCACATTGTGATCGGCGGGTTTCAGTTTGTCTTCGGGCATGTGACAGACATTGCACTCGCTCGTGACCACGCGTTCGGTGTGACAGTTCACACACGTGGCCATGTCCGGCAGCGGAGCCTTGGTCAAAGCGCTGCGTGCATCATCTAAACCTACGTGACAGATCGCGCAATCCAATCCAACCTTTTTCACGTGGCGTTCGTGATTAAACTTGGGAAGATACTCCGGAGCGCGAATCGTTGCGAATCCTTCCGTCTCGCCTTTCAAGCGAATGCCCTTGCCGGACAAGTCATTCTGCTCGTGACAGGCTGCGCAAACCGACCATTCGGGAAGCAGATTGTCATTGCCTGAAATGCTTGCATCAACGACGTGACACTCGGCGCATTTCATTCCGACTTCTTCGGTGTGGTAGCCGTGACTGAATGCGGGTTTGCTTGCACTCGAACGAGTCAGCGGGTATTTGTCATCGGCGAGTGATGGACGCGCAATGAGAAGGAGCGTTAGAGCAAGAATACAGAGGGTCGGCTGCAAGCAGCCAACACCGGAAGAAGGGGGGCAGCCGACACCGGAAGTTATGGAGCCGACACTGCAAGGGGGGGCGAACAATATCGTTTTCATTGCTGCCCTCCTTTCACGCTCGAAAATCTTCGCGAAAGAGAAAACAGCGCGCGAATGTCCTCGTCGCTGCCTCTATCCTTGATGTGTTCAATGCGCGCCCCAAGCGCACCCATCGGACACGGCGAGAACGTCAAACCCGCGAAGATCATCTGCGATTCGGAATTGGGGCGCACTTCAGAATTTGAGCCTCTTGAATAGTCGAAGCCTACGCGACCTGTGAACTTGCCTTTTTCTTTGTGCAGTTCGCCGTAGAATCCGTCCATGTCGCCTTTGTCGGCGGCAAGCCAGTGCACATAGCCCATTTCAACACAAGAGCGTCCGATTCCCGCGCGAGTCTTGTAGAGCATGTCTTCTTCCGTGAAGAGCAGATAGCCCATGCCCGTCGCGTAGAACTCATTCCAGAAGGTCCACTGCGCGCCGCCTCGTGCGGAATTTGTTTTTGAGTCCTCGAGGAAATTGGCGAAGAAGGAATCCTCGAAAATTCTCGGCGTCTGCGTGCGCACGTCGGCGGAAACCAGCAGATCGGGCCGCGTTTGCCAATAGACCGAAAGTTGTCCCGTCTCAATTGCGCCCTGCTCAAGATTCATGTGCAGGCGCGCGCGAATTGTGACGTCGCGATTGCGATCGCAGAAAAAGTCAAGACCCGCCCCATTGTAGAGCAGGTCTCCGTCTTTTCCGACATAATAATAGGAGAGCATCAGATTGCGCCCGTAGAGATTCGTGCGCAAATTGACACCCGCTGCGATTCCCTGATCGGGAACCGATTCATCGAGACTGATCGAGTTGGACAGGCGGGAGCCGCCATAAGCAGCGAAACTTGTCTTAGGGCTGAACTGATAGCGGCCCCAGACGCCTGCCACATTTCCACGACCAACTCCCTCCGACAGCCACTGCTGACCAAGCCTGAGAGAGAGTTTCGATTTCCGGGGTGTGTAGAGGATCAGGCAGCGCTGTATGCGCAGGCTCGTATTCTCACGAGTTCCATTCTGAAAATCCGTAAAACCCCGGAAGGTGCTTTCAAATCTCCATGCGTCGCCGGCAAATTGGCCGACATTCAAATTGAGCAGCGGCACCACCTGGACGTGATCCACAGAATCATCGCGCAAATAAGACCACAACCCAAAACGCCCGGAAACGGAGACAGCTTGCGCTGTCTCCGTTCCGGCTAAAACCAGTCCCATACATGCCGACACGAGGCCGACAAGTAGCATTCTCCTGCCCAAGATAATCGGCATGAGGGAAACTGCTCCTTTCTGCTGAAACTTACCGGACGGTCATCCTCTTCTGTTCGTTCAGGAGCGGCTGACCCGGCGTCAAATAATCAATCGCATTCGTCAACAACGAATAAGCGTATTCGTAGTTGTGGACGCCCATCGAGCCTTCATTGGTGATGAAGTACCAGGCATAGGCGGCTTCGCGCTGTTCACGCGTTGTGCTCGTGGTGTCGAAATTCGGCTCTTCGCCATTGTTCGGCAGCATGGCGAACAGTTGATCCATCAAGCCCTGAATTTCCGTGCGGCGACCGTGATAGTCGAATCCTTCAGGAGTCGCGTGGCACTGATTGCAAGCCTCGACGCGCGGCTCAAAGGCGTGACCATGATAGTCGTGGCCGGGAGTGTCGCCCGGAATCGTGTGCACGTGACAGGTCACGCACATATCCGCAAGATTGCCCTCACCAATCACTACATCCGGCTGGTGAGCCGATTCACGATTGTAAGTATAGCCTGCAATTTCGTAGGAACCGCGACCCAGCATCATGTCTGCCTGGCAGCTTGCGTGTGGTCCGGCGTGCGCGCTACCGTTGTTGATCTGGCCAACGATGTTTGAGTAGGTGCGGCGAGCATGGTGACACTGTGCGCAGAGCTGTCCCTTGCCGAAGCTCAGAACGCCCAATTCTTCATCGGGAACCCACAGCGTATCGGCGATGTCCGGTCCAGGATAGACGATGGGGAATGCGCCCAGACCACGCAGGTAGCCCGGATTGTCCTCGCTGAACTCATGCACGTCGTGGCAGGTTGCACAGGAAACTTGCCAGCCTTCCGCCGGCACTGCTACGTCCGCCCATTCCGGGTCCCATTTCTTAATGAAGGCTTCGGAGATGTGACAGAAGTTGCAAGACGAGCGATTCCACTCCGTATTGAACTCCTCGATTCCGCCGGCGCGCTCGATCGCGGTGCCGTGCGCGGATTCTTCGTACTCTTCAAATTGCGAGTGGCAGCGATTACAGGTCTCACCCGTGATAACCAGTTCGACATCCGGCTCATGCGACGAGAAATCCGGGCCCATCGGGCCGTGACAGGCTTCGCAAGTCACATTGCGAAGCATGGCATTAGGATAGTCATCATATCCGCCATTGTCAACCCCCGGTGTGGTCACCGAGCCGTCGTAGGCGACGATATCGTCCCAACCGGTGGTGTGGCACTGCAAGCAGTAGGGATTGTTTTCCGCGCTTGAAGCGACTAATGCATCATAAGCGCCTGCATGGTGGGTGCCGCGCCAGCTTTCCACCTTGGCCTGATGGCAGTGCGCGCAACGATTCTCACTGTCGCCCAAGTAGCTCGGATAGACCGACGGAACATAGGTGTTCACGCCGACGCGAACCGTGCCAGTCGCCGATCCGTCTTCGTCGGTGACGGTGACGGTGATTTCATAGAGACCGATGCCCGAGGGCGGCGTGTAGGTGGTTACTGCCGCGTTGGTGCTGGACAGTGTGCCCGAAGCTGCCGACCAGTGATAGGTCATGGCGTCGCCATTGGGGTCATAGGCGCTGACAAAGAGCACCGTGCTTTCGCCTGTGCCGACCGAATCAGGAGCCGCAACAACCGCCGTGATAATCGGCGCCATGTCCGGATTCAAGCCCGACGGTCCCGCAGGCCCTTGGTCGCCTTCGCAACCCCAGAATGCAACGCTGACCGTAAGCAAGCCTACAATCAGAAATGCAACCGGATGAAGTCTTCTACGTGTCATGATTCTTCCCTTTCTTTTCTCTCCCAAGAAACAATTCTACCGCATGTTATGTGAATGAAATACCCTCGATTCAATGAATCGAGGGTAAAAATGTGGCTCAGGTGGGCAGACTCGTCACCTGCAACATCACTTGGCAATGATGCACGGCATATTTGAGTTCGTTTGTTTGTCCTGTCCAGCGGGCTTTCATGTTCCGCGACCAATTCTTATTTTATTGAAAGCACTCTGCAACAAACTTATTCAATTTTCACGCCAACTTCAAGTGAAAATTGTCACTAAGTAACAAACTCACATATGCCGCGCGCCCATCCATAACACGTAAAAACTGCGATGTAGAGTCTTTTTGTCAACTTCAAATTGTCATATTCGAGAGGCGAAGCGCGATGAGAAGATGCTCATTAAAGTCTCTCTCGCGATGATTTTGCAAGATTATCCGCAATAGAAATGCAAATCGCGCCACTCTCCTCTATGGGGAGGGACAATCTTGCCCAATAACCGACTAATTTGTCGCCCGCTACTTGCCTGAATCGCGGTGCGAGCGAACAAACCGCTGAATCTCGTCCGGCTCAAACAGAATCACTTTGCGGGAAAGTCGGACACAGCGCAGCTTGTCCTCCTTCACCCAACGCATAATCGTCGTACGATGGACATGGCCGAGCATCTGCGCGGCTTCGGTCAATGTCAGGAGCTTGGAAGGATCGTGCTCGACTGCGGCACTCATCGGGCGCGGGCGAACCTTCGTCATTGCAGGATCAGGTCGTGTGCCGACCACGGCCTTTTTTAGGCTATTCATGTGCTTGCCTTTCGTTTGCGCAAACAAAAGATGAAGACGGCTATTGAGCCGTACTTATCGTCTCAAACCACTTATGGAACAGCTCGGGATTGTGAACCGTCTTGCTGCCGTCCTTGCGCAGCATCTCGGCCAATTCCGAGTATTGTCGCTGAATTTCAGAACCGGGACGATATTGTCCAACCGCGAGATCTGCACGCTTCATCAGATCACTTCCCGAATCCACCCAAACCTTGAGCGAATCGGAGTATTCCGCATCGTGACAAGTGACACAGCTTGCGGACACATCGCGCAGAACCTTGCTCTTGCCCGCTTCATGGCAATCCGTGCAGGAGACATCTTCTTGCCACATCGCAGAGGGAATTTTCGAGGCGAAGCTCTTCACCTCGCCCTTGTACACCGCGAGTTGTGCCGCGTGACAGCGCGAACAATCCTCCTTGCCGGTTGCCACGCTCTGATGGTGACAGCTATTGCACTGCTCGCGCGACATCACCAGCTTGCCATGCGGTTCTCCTCCGACCTCATGACAGGTCTCGCATTTGCTCTGTGAAGTGTGCTTGCGGTGATCGAACATCCTTCCGTCGAAGGCCACCAACGCGTCGCCCGCCGAGGGATGACATCCCATGCAGGTCGTCGAACTGGAGCGCGCGCTGATCGGTTCAATCTGCATCGCGAGCTTCTCGATCATCTCCGGATTGTGAATCGGATTGCCCGCTTCATAAATCCGCAGCGCCGCCACAAGCGAATCGCGCGAAGCGGGTTCGAGCTTTTCGGCGCCGACCATTAATTCACGCACGCGCCTCTTCAACGGCTCTTCCCAGCGCTTCCAAAGATCGCCGTATCCGGTGTCGTGACAGGGAATGCAAGTCGGTTCGGGGCGCATCTCCTTTGCCGCGTGAACATCGCCGACATGACAGGAGGAGCAGGTCATTCCCGCGCGCGACATCGAGGAGGGCGCGAGTTCCATGCCCGGGAGATTTCCCTCCCATACGCGCTCGATGGCATTTTCCGGCCCGCCGTGACATGTTCCGCACTCGCGATCAACATTCGCCTGCGCGACGGCCTCTTTTCCGTGACGAATTACCACGTGACATTGCGTGCACTCAACCGTGTGCTCCGTTACGTGCATCTGGTGGACGAACTCGCGATCCTCATACTTCTCGATGTGATCCACCTTCGCGTGACAGGAATTGCAGCGTTCCTTCGGAACAAATCCGTCGCCCGCGACTTCCGCCGCGTGGCAGCTTGAGCAATTCGCATTGCGCGCCAGCATCTCCGTGTGATCAAAGCTCGTATCCGCGGCGGCAACTCCCTTCGGAGGATTGTGACATTTCGTACAAGTCGCAAGTTCCGACCATTTGCCTGATGCATCCGGCTTGAAATGGCAGAGAAAACAGGTTGTCTCATTCACGCTGATATGCTCGCCCTGAACAATCTGCGCGTGACACGACGTGCATCTCAATTGCCGGTCGCGACGCACCTGCTCCAAGTGAGGCTTGTGATCAAAGAGCACACCCTTGAAATCCTCGGCGCTCTGCAAAAGTCTTGTGTCGTGACAGCCTGAACGCAAACAGGATGCGTCTTCGATTTCCGCCCACGGCTTCGAGCGCTTGTAAACTCCCGTGAAGTAGTTCGCCACCATCGAGAGCGCCATGAATTTCGAATGCACCGTGCCCTCGAACCCCGGAGGAATGTGACATTCGGTGCACGTCACTTGACTGTGTGTCGAAGTTTCCCACGCGGCGAAATACGGCTCCATCACGTGACACGATTTGCAGAACGTCGGCTGCGACGTCACCTTCACAAACGCCGTCATCGCAATCACCGTCACGACGACCGTAGCCATCAACACCAAGCCAATCCGCTTCGGACCGAAAGCGAGCAGTCTTGCCCACCCTACCTTGATCATCCAAAACGGGAGCTTGATCGTCTCCCAGCAGGCGACGAAAAACTCTTTGAACAAGCTGTTCTTCGGCTCCGTCATGGCGCGCTTCGCTTCGCTGCGGCGGTGTGACGAGCCGTCTGAACACGCGAGGCAGACCGGCTCTGCTGCAAAGCCGGTCGAAGAAGTGGAGAGGCGAAATGTGTCAAGGCGCTGCTTCTTGAGGGAGGTCAGCTTTCGTGAAAATTTACACAAGTAATATCGTTAAGCAGTCGTGCATAGTCAAGCAGAAAGGACGGGTTTTTGTCACAAACCCTTTATTTCCCATGCTTACCCTGCCATCGCAATTCCAAAATTTCCCTATAATCCGACTCGTATTCTCCACTTAAAAGAGAGGAGCTCCCCATTTCTCCCTAAACTACATACTCTTACGTCCGCTTTCTCTGTTGTGCCTCGCGATCTTTCATATATGTGACCCAGTCACAGAAGTCCAAACTTGCGCCCCGTTTGGAATCGCCGTATTTTACAGTCTGGTGACTTCGAGAACCTCTTACACGGAACTATGACTACTCTGATCAAGCCTCAAACTCGCGCGAGCGAACCCGCTCCAATTAGTGCGAAGGATGAACTTCGCACCTTTTTTGAACCCAAATCCATCGCCGTCGTCGGCGCAAGCCGTCAGCCCGGAACCATTGGCCGTGATATGCTGAAGAAGATTCTTGACTTCGGCTTCAATGGCATCGTTTATCCCGTCAATCCTTCCGCGCGATTCGTGAACTCGATTCGCTCCTACCGCAATGTGCTCGAAATTCCCGACTCCGTTGAGATGGCCGTCATTTGCGTGCCCAAGCATCTCGCGCTGCAAGCAATTGACGACTGCGGAAGAAAGGACATCAAGTCCATCATTATGATTACGGCGGGATTTTCTGAGACAGGACCTGCCGGAGCGGAACTTGAAAAATTGCTCTTTGAGAAAGTTCGCTCATATCGCATGAGAATGATCGGCCCCAATTGCATGGGCGTGATCAACACGGACCCTGAAGTGCGCATGGATGCGACCTTCGCCGGCCCGAAACCCGTGCCGGGGAATATCGGATTTCTTTCGCAAAGCGGCGCGCTTGGTGTAGCAATTCTTGAGCGCACTGCGGGAATGCAGCTCGGACTTTCTTCCTTTGTTAGTCTGGGAAATCGCACGGACGTCTCCGTGGACGACGTGTTAGCCCATTGGAAGGATGATCCGCGCACGGACCTCGCGCTGCTCTATATTGAGAGCTTCGGAAATGCTACGCGCTTCATTCAAGTTGCGCGAGAAATGGTCAAGACTAAGCCGATTATCGCAGTGAAGGCGGGACGCACCGGAGCAGGCGCGCGCGCGGCAAGTTCGCACACCGCAAGCCTCGCCGCAACCGACGTGGCCGTGGATGCAATCTTTGAATCAGCCGGCGTGATCCGTGTTGATACGGTTGAGAAACTCTTCGATTATGCGCAAGCCTTCGCCACACAGCCACTTCCTAAGGGTAAGCGTGTCGGCGTGATGTCCAACGGCGGCGGTCCGGCAATTCTCGCGACTGATGCCGTCGAAGGAAACGGTCTCATCATGGCCGAGTTCGCGGAAGAGACGACGATTGAAATGAAGAAAGTGCTGGCCGACTTAGCCAGCGCGCGCAATCCCGTGGATATGGTTTCCGGCGCGGGCTTTTCGCATTTCGAGCGCGTGGTCGAGCTTCTGATGAATGATCCAAATACCGATGCCGTGATCGCACTGTTTGTGCAGCCGATCACATCCAACTCGCGTGAAGTTGCGGATGCAATTGCCCGCGCCTACAAGAAAAATATGCACGTCGGAAAGCCCGTGCTTGTCTGTTTCATGACGCGTGACGGAGATACGCAAGGCACTCCCGTCCTGCGCGAAGCCGGTCTGCCGGTGTATGTCTTCCCGGAATCCGCCGTGCAGTCGCTCGCCGCGATGGATCACTATCGCGAAATCCGAGAGAGACCGACGGGAACAGTGCGCATGTTTGACGACGTGGACAAGAAGAAGGTCGCGCAGATTATTTCCGAAGCGCTTGCCTCGGGTCAGAAGCAACTCCCCACTGAAAAGGTGGTCGAGATTCTGCGCGCTTATAGATTCCCCACGCTGCGAGTGCACAAGGTTGACTCGCGTAGCGCGCTTGCGAAGACCGCAAATGAAATCGGTTATCCGCTGGTAATGAAGATCGTCGCGGAGGGGATCACGCATAAGTCTGACGTCGGCGGAGTCCGTCTGAATCTTCGCGATGCGCAGGAAGTCGAGCTTGCATGGGATGAAATCGCAGCGGCAATTATGAGGCTCCCGCAGAAAGTTGACTCGTGGAGCGTGACGCTCGAACCGATGATCTCCGGCGGACGCGAACTCGTGATGGGGATTCACTCCGAGCCGCTGTTCGGGCCATTGGTGATGGTGGGAATGGGCGGAATCTATGTCGAAGTTCTGAAAGACGTCGCCTTCCGTTTGACTCCGATTACCGACACGGATATTGATCACATGTTAAAGAGTCTGCGCGGTTATCCGATTCTTTCGGGCGTGCGCGGCGAGCCTTCGATTGCTTTCGATTTCGTGTATGATATGCTCGCGCGGCTTTCTCAACTCGCGCGGGACTTCCCGCAGATCAAGGAACTCGACATCAATCCGCTGCTGACCTTCCCCGCCGCCGAGGATTGCGTGGTCGTGGACGCTCGCATGGGGCTTGAGGCAAAATAGTTTCTTGATGGGCGCCGGGGCCTTGTGATTGCGCGAGTGCGGCCTTATATTAGGGCAACAAGTGAGGTGTGTTTATGAAGCGCTATTGTCTTCTTCTGCTTTGTATTTTCAGCGGCGCATTTGCAATCGAGAAATCGCTTGACCCGCCCCGCGCTCCGCAATCTCGACACGAGGGCGGCGCACTCGACGAGCAGCCCGTTACCAGCCTTACGATTCAGCGGGATACTGTGAAGTGCATTCTTCGCTGGCAACCTCCGGAGGGTCAACACTACTGGGTCGTCACCGCGAGTTCATCGGCAGCGATGACTGTTGCCGACACTCTCGGCATTACACCCGACACTTTTTTTGTGGTCTCTGACGCGCTGGGCTTCCCCTCAGCGCGTTTCTTTATGGTCTCGGGAATTGATCTGCCTCAGCCGGTTGACACGGTGCTTACGATTGAGAATTTTGAAAATGAGCCGACGCTGATGAGTATCGCCGGTGAAGACGATGAACCCAGTGACTACGAGTTCATAGATACCGATGCCTACGGCGGCACGGTGCACTCGCTAAGACTGTTTGGGAACACATGGAAGCGCGAGACGATTGCACCGCGACAGGTTGAATTCAACTCGCAGTGGAGTTTCGGCTGCAAGCTGATTACGCGCGGAGAAGTTCAGGCCATCGGTTTCGCCGACTCGGCCAATTATCTCTACTACATCATTTGGGGCAAAGAGGCTCCGCAGTCGCTCTACTGGATCACTACCTACGAGGGCTTCTTTGACGACGACGTGTGGACGCGCGTGGATCTTCCAATCGGAGAGGATTGGGTCGGGCGATTTGGATATGAACCGCGCATCACTGAGCTTCGCTATGTGAACGATAACGACACGACAATTCAAAACGGCGAGTGGCTGATTGACGAGATCGTGGATGTAACCAACGGACTGAAAGATGATCCGACCGCCGCCTTCGAGTGGACGTGGATTGCCGATCCGCATCCCGATAGTATGCAGATTTCCTTTCACTCCATGAGTTATGATCTTGATAGTCCCGCGCTTTCTCATCGCTGGAGTTTCGGCGACGGCGCATTTTCCTACGAGGTCAATCCTACGCACACCTATCTCGGCAATTCGCAATATACCGTCACGCTCACGGTCAGCGATAGCGACGGCGGCGAAGCGTGGACCGGGGTGATGATTTTTGATTCGGTAGTCACGCAGCGGCGCAACATGTGGATGGCGTTTACGGGTGACGTGATGATCGGCAGAGGCTACGAAAATAGCGGTGGGATTATTGACACTTGGGGTGTGGACACAATCTTCACCGGGACGAAGCGCCTGCTTGAGTCGGCGGATATTGCATCAATCAACCTTGAAGTGCCGTTGACGACCGCCACCACCGCGCATCCGACTAAGGGGATTGTGATGAAAGCCAATCCCAACAGCGTGAGCGGATTGGTCAACGCGGGAATTGACTTTGCAACGTTGGCCAACAATCACGCTTACGACTATCTTGATGCGGGACTGCTTCAAACGCTGCATGTTCTGGACAGCGTGGGGATTGTGAACAACGGCTCCAACATGACGGACTTGCTTGCAAGGAGGCCGGAATTTGTTTCGGGGAACGGACTCTCGGTCGCGATGCTTTCGATGTCTGATCGCACCGGCTCATATAATAATGTGCAGCCGTTCCTCGATGCGGGCCGCTCGCGCCCAGGATTTGCCATGTGGAATCGCAGCGCGATTGAGGCAACTGTTCCGCAGGCCGATACGCTGGCAGATTTTACCGTCCTGAACATCCACTCGGGAAGCGAGTATTCGCTTTCACCAATTTTGAGCCAACCCGCCGCACTCGATCCGCTCGGCGATGAGGACATGCTCTTTGAGTTGATTCCTGATACGCTCGAACGTCAGCTTCGGCAGTATTCGATTGATCTCGGCGCGGACATTGTGATCTGCCATCATCCGCACATCATGCAGGGCTTCGAAGTTCACGCGGGCAAGTTGATTGCGCACAGCCTCGGCAACTACGTGTTCGATCTGAATTATGCCGAGACGATGCCGACCGTGATTGTGCGCGCGCACTTCGACGAGTGGGACGGAGTTGATTCGGCTTACGTCTATCCGGTCTATATTGATCGTTGGATTCCGCGACAAGCAAGGGGCGCATTGGCGCGCAACATGCTGGACTATGAGTCCGAGATGTCGCGCAGATTGGATACGTGGCTTCTGCGCGCACCGGGCGCCGACAGCGCCGAAGTGATTTGGGACACGACAACCGTTGCGCTCCTGGATTCGCAGTGGACGGACACGCTCACGCTTTCACAGAGCGGTGCGACTTGGTTTTCACTTCCCACCAAACTGCGCGGTGAAGGCTACATGGTTTTGGCGGAAGTGCTCGAGCCTGCGGGATGCGAGGTTCGTTTTGGACGTGAGAAGATGTGGTTTGGGAATATGGAGGATGAGGGCTGTAACGGCTGGCTCTTGAACAGCGCTGATGAGGGTTATTTCGCGGACAGCGTTCATAGCGGGTTGCGCAGTATTCGCTTGCGGCGCGCCTTCAATCAACCGGGCAACGTCGTAACGAATAATGAGCATCGCATTCCGATCAATACGTCCCTTGAGCACTCGCTGAGCGGCTGGCTGATGACACAAGGCGCGGGCGATTGCTCCTATCAAGTGCAATTTTGGAATGCGCGCTCGGGCGGAACTAATCTCGGGCAGGTGAATATCGGCGCCGTATTGACCGGCAACAACTCGTGGACCTATCGCCATGATGCGCTCGCGTTTCCCGGCGGCACTTCGTTTCTTGTGATTCGCGCTTCGCTCAACAATCCGACAACCGGAACAGGTTACGCATGGTTTGATGATACTGCGCTAATCGAGTGGCAGCCGTGGCACGCCGCTCCTGATTCCGCAGGGTTTCCGAATGACTATCACTTTCTCCAAGTCCGCAGCTCCACCGCGCAAACCCAAGCCGTTATTCGTTACACGACGAGGTGCGGAGAGTAGGAGAAGGTGGCGGGATTCGTTTGTGTTAGCGATTTGTATGTGACCTCGGAAGATAGAGGCTTGGCCTCTGATTGGTCGGAAAAGTGTTCGCGAGTGCCGTTGTATCGTCGTAAACCCCCGATACTCGGGAAGGTGGTTTTTTCGCAACATGGCAGATTTCTCTTGACAAATAGGGGGGGGGGGGTCATTATATTATAGCAACCTCCTTGGCCAAGGGGAAATCAGGTGGGAGAAATCTAAACAAAGGAGATTGCCATGAAGAAGAGACCGGTACTGCCAATCAAGTCGGCGCTTCGCGTCGCAATTTTGTGTGCATTTGCTGGCACAGCGAGTGCACTATTAGTTAGTCACACCCACACAATCAGCGACGATCCTAAGAACACGAATTTTACGGCGGTGTCCGGAGCGTACAAGCATGAGGCTCTTGCGCCTACGTCAGGAAGTGTTAATACGGTTATCTATGACGCGGACACCAACACCGTAAGTTTGCTGCATCCCTCGGACGGCATCTGTCAAGCCGCATCCATAATGCTGCTCTCGACTAACTATCGACTATACAGCACAGCTACGATCTCGGTAGGAATAGCAAGGGCCCGCGTGAGAGGCAACAGTGTTGCCCCGCCGCTGTGCGAAACCGGCAGCGGGAACTGAATTGACTCGCATCCAGTATTTCAAATTGTTCTTCTTGCACGCTCCTGCAGTAATTGTCGGTGCTCTGTGGTGCGAGCAGAGCCTTGCTGCAACTGCCTTTGTGGAGTCAGGACAGAGCATACAAGTGAGTATTGACACTTTGTCTCCTGGTGACACGATCGTCGTCTCGCCGGGGTATTATGCGGAAACGCTACAGCTGCATGATAGAAACTTGACCATTGCCAGTTTCTGGCTGCTTACCCGAGACACATCTTATCTATTGTCAACCGTTCTATCTCCATCTCCGGGTCTGCCAGACACAGGAACCTGTGTTGCGCTACAGTGTCCCCACTGCGACAGCTCCGTACTTGCAGGACTTACTCTTCGGGGCGGATACGGTGTATACTGGACAACGGGACAGAGCACTGCCGGCGGCGCAGTCTTCGTGAGCGAAGGACGCCTACTTCTGGATCATTGTGTAGTGGATTCGTCAACCGCTGCATTTGGGGGTGGTGTGGCTGTGGTCGCAGATGACAGCACAAGTGCCGCGCAACTTACCCTACACGCGACTACAATTCGAAACTGCCTTGCCACTTCTTGGGGTGGTGGACTCTATTCCATTCGCTCCACATTGATCGTTGACTCCAGTCTGTTTGCAGAGAACTCAGCAGATCTCGGAGGAGGAGGACTTATTGCTTTTCAGTCAGAAATTGGAATTACGGAGTGCAGTTTCTTGGATAACCTTGGCATTGAAGCAGGGATCGAGCTTAATGCGTGCCGAGGCACTTTATTTGGCTGCCTGTTTCAAGGCAACACCGCATTTTCAAATTCTGAATCTTGTGATATTCTGTGTGCAAACTCGTCCGTAGCGTGTACTGGTTGCAGCTTCTTGGGCCTGACGACCTCTGGTTCCAGAGTCGTGCTTTGTTGCGATCATGTTGCTGAAGTAGAGTTCAGCAGAAACATACTACTGGGATGCGCAGGATCACGGGACCCTGTGCTGCTCTTGGCAGGAGTGCAGGGAAACATTAGCCATAATGTCTTTCACAGCATTAGCGGTTCAAGAGCGACCATTTACGGATTCCAGGCAACGACAATGAGGATTCATCATAATGTCTTCGCAAGTATTTATAACGACAATCCGGTTCTCCGCACTGGTCCCAATTTTCATGGTTCGCTCGACTCAAATTGGATCGAAGGCAACAGTGGCGACTGTTTTTTTGATGCAATCCCCCCTGCCGACTCCATCCATGCAGAAAACAACTGGTGGGGTGATGTGAGTGGCCCGTATCATTCTGCGCTCAACCCTAATGGACTCGGCGATACGCTTGGGTATGGTCTTGTGGACTTTGTTCCTTGGTTGACCTCTCCGCCTGACACGTCATGGTCTGTTGTAAGCCCGACTCGCCCGCACATTCCCTCGACGTGGGCGCTGTTGAATGTCTTTCCCAATCCTTTCAATTCGGAAATCCGAATCGAAATTGCCGGGTTTGCGCGGAATGGCTTCTCCATCAAGCTGTATAATCTTCTCGGAAGAGAGGTGGCGGTTCTTCATGATGGACCGCTCACGGGAAACTCCTTGAGCTTTGTGGCTCCTCCGGGCCTTGCGAGCGGTGTCTATCTGCTCAGAGCATCAGACAAGACATCCTCCAGCACAAGGAAAGTTATCTTGCTGAAGTGAAGCGAAGAGTGCCAATCCCATCAATTCACATGACATCAACGCCCGACGATTTCTCGCCGGGCGTTCCTGTTCATCGTATGTCTTCCGTCAAGCCATACCGTTCTCAAACTCTAATTCGCGCAGGGGGCATTCCACAGCAGATTCCAGTGATCCTCCACGTCGCGCACCACCTTCCGCAGTTGACCCGAATCCATCGGCTTCAGAAAATATCCGGTCACGCCGTGCGAAATCGTGTAAGCCAAATCCGATTCATCTAATCCATCCGTAATCACGACGACCGGAATCGTCATCAGCTTGGGATCGGTGCGAATTTCATGCAGCACCTCAAACCCTTGCGCGCTGTCCATATTGATGTCAAGTAGAATCAGACCCGGCTTGGTCAACCCGTGATCCGCATCGAAGGGTCCGAAGCTCGCCGCGTGCCGGAGGTAGTGCAGCGCCTCCATGTGCGACCGCGCAACGACCATTCGATTGCCAAGCTTTGTCTCGTGAATCGCGTCTTCGACCATTTCTATGCCGTCGTCGCGATCCTCAATCAGAAGGATGTCCATCGGCACCCGCTGATCCTGCTGCATCCAGCCCGAAGTATTCATCGTATCTTCTCGTTCTAATCGCATCGTCGTATTCCCTTAAGGCAAAGGGTGGACCGGAGCAAAAACAAATCGCCGCCGCAACCAAATGCGACGGCGATTTTCATTACAATAAGATGCTTACTTTTCTGACCCGCGGGTCACTCTTCCAATTCTAATTCAAGCGGGAGTCGGGCGCGTTGAGTTCACACGACGCAGTGGCTGGAGGAAATCAACCTATAACATCTGCGCTTTGCACAATGCAATGCGCAATCATGCGAGGTTACACCGGCGTAGAATGATGCTTAGGCCGCACGTCCACCAGAGTAATCTGATAAACCGTTGTGCGTTCCCATGCGTGCAGCTTTCCGGCTTTTCGACAGAACGAACGAAACTGCGCGGGCCGCCAATGATTCACGTGACCCGGGTCTCCTCCGATTCCCAATTTCACCGAAAGCCACGTCAGCGTTCTGAAATACGGTTCAAGCGGAACGGACAGCAACAGCCAATGCTCTGCGACACGGTCGAGTTCGGCTAAGACTTTCTCAGGCTCGGGAAGATGCTCTAACACCTGCGAACAGAAAATCACGTCAAAGCTCTCGTCGAGAAAAGGAATTTCGTAGGCGCTCGCCGCAACCCAATTCGCTTCCGGTGATGCCTGACGAGCGAACTCGACCGCTTCCGCGCTGAAATCAAATCCCGTCCACTTGCCTTTGTATCCGCGCTCCTTCATCGCGCGATAGACAATTCCTTCACCGCAACCCGCATCGAGAACATTCTTCGCTCCGGTGAATTCGAGCAGATGATACATGTGATCCAAGTAGAGTTCAAGATGCCGCTGATAGAGGCTGTTGTTGAACTCCCATTTGCGGTGATTATCCGACGTGTAGCCCTTCGGCTTCTCCTTGCGTGCGTGCTCAATTACCGGCAATTTATTTCTCCATATCGTTTATCGCGCTTCAGGCAATAACCACTGCGCGAATTTCTTCGTCTGCTTTGGGATAGGGATTCTCGTCCCAAAATTCTCGAAATGCTGTTGACCAATCGCGCGTCGCCGCTCGCGCTCTTGCAGCGGAGGCCATGCGCTGACGCAACGCCGGCGACTCAACTAATGCGTGCATCGCCTTGCGCCACGCTTCCACGTCATAGCCGGAAAGCACGTAGCCGCTTTCATCAGGCAAGATAATTTCTTTCGGACCGCCTTCATCGGACACAAGCGACGGCAACCCCGAGGCTTGCGCTTCCAACACCGAGTTGCCGTAAGTGTCAGTCGTCGAAGGAAACACAAACACGTCACCCGAGGCGTACGCTCTTGCCAGCTGCTTGCCCTTTACGAAGCCCGGCAGCGCGACACATTTCGGAAGATTGCGCTTCAGAAGTTCGTCGCGATAAGGCCCGTCCCCGACAATCGCAAGCGCGGCCTTCTCCTTCAATAGTTCATCGCGCAGGAAAGCGTCTATCACCACGTCAAGATTCTTCTCGCGTGAAACTCTTCCCGTGTAGACAAAGATCACGCGGTCCTTCAAGCCGTGCGGCTCGTAGAAATGTTCGTCACGATGTCGCGGATTGTAGAAATCGAGATCGGTGCCGCGCGTGTAGATGAAGAGCCTGCGCGGATTGAAACCGTGTTCGACCAACTGCTTTCTGTAGTGATCGCTCGGCGAATAAACCGCATCCGCTTTGCCGTAGAACCAGCGCATGAACGTCCATGTGTGCTGCTCAAGCCCCTCGTCCCCCGTTATCTGCCGGACGTGCTGCGGGAAATCACTGTGATAGATCGCGCGCACCGGAACCCCGAACAGTTTCGATGCGTAAAGCGCAATTAAACCCACCGGCCCCGGCGTCGAAATAATATACTCCGAGAAATTCTGTGATTCAAGATAGCGCAGCATCTTCAGAATCGGCGGCACCGAGAGCTTCTGCAATTCGTAATCGGGAATCGCCATCTCGCCCACCGGAGGGAAATTCAGAAACTTTGATCCCTTTGGCGCGCGAGCTTCGACCACCGAACAGATAATTTCAAGATCGGCGTCGAGCTTCTCGGCAACTTCGGACATCTTGTGCAGAGTCATCGAAACGCCATTCACGTCACTGACCGTATCGGAAAACCACGCGACCTTCTTGCGCGGCGCGGCCTGCGGCAATTCGAGTGTTCCCGAAGTTCGCTCGCGCAGTGCGGCGATCAGCTTGCGATCGCGATTCAGCTTGTCAAAGGAGAAGAGATACGGGCCGAGCGCGGCCTGCAAGGGCAAAAGCCCCGCGCCAAACGACAACCCTCTTCCCACTTCACCCGCAGCAAATGCCTCTATCGCCTCTTCCAACAAACGAAAGCTCACGCGGCTGATCAACTGATCCGCCATGCCATACAGCCGCTCATCGAACGTGTTCAAAGCATCTCGATCAATTCCACCAAGCCGCTCGCTACGAGGAATCTCACGATACGCCCGATACATTTCACGGATCAGTTTGCGCTCCAAAGGCGACGGTCGGCGCTTCATCTTCACAAGCTGCTTGATTCCGCTCCAAAGGGAACGCACTACCTTTCGCTTTGTTGGACGCTCAGGAGTCAAAACGCGCGTCAAAATCAAATCGAGAAGTCCGGGCACTTCGCCTCGCTCCTCGCGAACTCGCCGCGCGTAAACTTGCGCACCCACGCGATACATCGAATGCGCCGAAGACATCGTCGAGCCGTGATTGCCACCGGGAGTTCCCGCGCGCTTCCGAAGATGCGCAATAACATCTTCAGGAGTCTTCGCCTCGGGAATCTCCGTCCACGTCAAGCCCGCGTACTGTCCGCAGTAATCATTCGACGAACCGATCTGCCCTTTCTGCCACGGCGTGCTCGATGCAGGCTTGATCTTCCAGCGTCGTTGAATCTGATCGAGATATTCCGGCGTCAACGCATCAAGAAACACCGCCGTGAACTCGTTGGAGCGCTGTTGTCGTCCACCGCTTCTGCTCTCAAAATGATCAAATAGGAGAAGCAGACGCTCGACGTGATCCGGGCTGAGCTTGCCGTCATAGACTTCAAGCGGCTGCGCGACAACGTGAAAGAGATTCTCCGACAACAAATACTCGCGCACGTCGTAAAGCTGTGCGCGAAGAGAGAGCATCTTAGCAAGCTGCAAGTCGCCAAGTCCATACACAATCAAACGGACAGGACAACCGTCTTCAGGAAAATAGCAGGTTGTCTCGCACGCAGGAATGACATTCGGTAGATGCGCAAGCTCGTGATAGCCTTGAAGCGTGTCGCTGTCCGTAATCGCGACAAAATCCATCCCGCGACGACGCGCGAGTTCGTAAGCCGCCTTCGGATCCGTATGCGATTCCGGCACACCGAGCTTCTTCAGAAAGAAATTCGTCGGGCGATTGGAGTGCTTCGTATGTATGTGCAGATCCGCGCGCATGATGTTATGCAGCAGATTCCTTCTTATGATGCCAGAGGTAGTAAACCGGAAGTCCGAGCAGCACGATAATCAAACCGGGCCACGTGAAGTTGGGTTTGTAGATAATCAAATTGATGCAGAAGAGAGCGGCAAGCGCAATGTATAGAATCTGAAAATAGGGATAGCCCGGCGCGCGAACGGGACGCTCGTCGTTCGGTCTCAGTTTGCGCAATCTGAAAATTCCATACACCGTGAAAATATAGAAGAGCACGGCGGCGAAGGTCACGTAGTCCAACAGGTCGCCGTATTTTCCAGAGAGGCACAGCACGCCGGCCCAGATTCCTTGCACAGCAAGCGCAACGCCCGGAACATCCTTCTTGTTCAACTTGCCGACAGATTTGAAAAAGAGTCCGTGCTGCGCCATCGCGTAATAGACGCGCGCGCCCGTCAGCACGATGCCGTTGTTGCAGCCGAAGGTCGAAATCATCACGGCAACCGCAATCAACACCGTCGCCGCGCCGCCGAAGATCGTCTCCGTCGCAGCCGTAGCAACGCGGTCGCTCGTCGCGAATGCGATTCCTCTTGACACTGTGTCCGCGCCATTGACGTCGCCCGTGATCGGCAGCAGAAAGAGATAGGCAACATTCGTCAGAATGTAGAGCAGCGCGACCAATCCCGTTCCCAACGCAAGACTCTTGGCAACGGTTTTTCTCGGATCCTTCGTTTCCGCCGCCGTGAAGGTCGAGCTGTTCCAAGCATCGAGTGCAAACAGCGATCCGACCGACGCAAGACCGAATGCGGTCAAGAGCGCCGTGCCCGATAGCGGTGTTGTTGTCGTGACGCCATCTTTCACTGTGCTCGTTACTGCCGCCCACATGTTCGCAAAGTTCTTCACGACAACTTCGGGATTCCCCGCAATGAAGATGCCAAGCCCGATCACCAACAGCAGGACCGCAATTTTTGTCAGTGTGAAGAGATTCTGCACAAACTTCCCTTCACGCACGCCGCGCATATTGATGTGGGTCAATACGCCGATCTGCACAATCGCGAGTAATTGTGCCGCCGAAACCTGATAGCTCCCCGCCTCAAAGAGAATATTCTTCTCGCTGAACCACGGAATAATCACACCGGTAAACTTCGCAAAGGCGACCGCCACCGCCGCAATCGTTCCGCACTGTATCACCAGAAAAAACGTCCACCCGAAAAGAAATCCAACCAGCGGACTGAAGGCTTCGCGCAAATAGACATATTGCCCCCCCGCCTGCGGATGCATTCCCGCGAGTTCGCCGTAGCTCGTCGCGGGAATCAAAGTCATAATCGCGCTCACCACCCACACCAACAGAATCCACCCTGACGAACCCATGTAGCGCGCGATGTCCGCGCTCACTATGAAGATACCTGAGCCGATCATCGAGCCAACGACCAGCATCGTCGCATCCAGGAGTTTCAGTTCACGACGTAACTCCGTGCGCGCCTCAGCCATTGTTATCGCGATGCGTCGTCATCACGCGAATCAGACAATAGACAAACAGTCCGATAATCACTACCCACGAGGTGAGCATCAGAATCCAACCTATCGGTTTCATGAGCGCTCCTTCCCAAACTTGTGGAATCTTCCCTGCTTGTCCGCCTTCCACACCCAATAGACTAACAGGATGAAGAACCCTGTCATCACAAATCGCGTGATGCTCATCCAATAGGCGCGATCCGCATCTACACCCTGCATCGTCGCGATCGGCCACCATTCCTGATAGGCCCAGAACAGCAGAAGTAAAATCAAATAGGCCGGCGTTACGAAGCGAATGATGAACTTGTAGATCGGAGGAATTTTGATCAGCGCGCCGTGATGCATCTCGTCCCAGCCCTTGTCAATTCCAAGATACACATTGAAGATCAGCACCATGATCAAACCCGACACCACAGGCAGCACAGATCCCGCCCAGAAGTCCATCTCGTCTAACGTGCCGTGCTGAATAGTCAGAATGATAAAGCCTGTGATGATAAGATTGATCACGCCCGTCACGGCAAGAGCTTTTTGCCGAGACATTTTCAACTCATCCTTCAGGAATGTAATCAGCGGCTCTATCAGAGAGACCGATGATGTGATTCCCGCGATAAAAAGCAGAATGAACCAGATGAAACCGACAATCCCTTCTCCGCCCATCTGCGCGAAGATATAGGGCATCGTCACGAAGCCGAGATTAAACGAACCCTGTTGCGCGATCTGCTGCGCGCCCGCCACTCCGAAGAACACTGCCGACGCAACGACCGCGATACTTCCTCCCAAAACCACTTCGGCAAACTCATTCGCCGTGGTCGCCGTCAAGCCCGAGAGCGCTACATCGTCCTTCGCTTTCAGATAACTTGCATAGGTCATGATGCAGCCCATGCCTACCGACAATGTAAAGAAGATTTGCCCCGCCGCTGCAATCCAGACCTTCGCTTCATCAAGTCTGCTCCAATCCGGATTCCACATGAAGCCCAGCGCATTGTTCACATTCCAATCGGGATGCTCGGCATTCGGTGTCCCAAGCGTCAACACGCGAATCGCCAAAACGATTCCGCACACAAACAAAATCGGCATTCCGATTTTTGATAGCTTCTCTATCCCGCCGGAAATGCCCTTATGCAAAACGAAGTAGTTCAACGCGAAAACGATCGCGAACATCATGATCGCCGTCCACGGCCCGTCGAAGTAATGATTTACTTCCTGACCCGTGAATCCCGCAAGAAACTTGTCCATCTCATGCGCCGCCACCGCTTCCTGATAGCTTCCCGATACCGAGAAGAAAGCGAACGACAAGGTCCATGTCTCAATGTAAACATAGTAGAACGTGATGCACAACGGAATAAAGATCGTGATGATCCCAAGATATTTCGCCCACGGTCTTCCCTTCGTCAACCGATGAAACACTCCAGGGCCGCCGCCGTGTTCATGCTGCCCGCCGTATCGTCCCATCGTCCACTCCACCCACGCGAGCGGAATTCCCAACAGCAGCATCGCGAGAATATACGGAACCATGAAGGCGCCGCCGCCATTTTGCGCCGCCTGCACAGGAAAGCGCAAAAAATTTCCGAGACCGACGGCGCTCCCCGCAACAGCCATGATGATGCCGATGCGCGAGCCCCAACTGTCCCGGACCTTTGGGATATTGGATGAATCCGATTTGTGCTTCGTGGGAGAGGACTGAGACATTCACAAACTCCTTTCTTGACCATGCGCAATGAGGACGTGAACGGGAAGTGGCTTATGGAAAGATAAGAGGACTGAGTAATTACGACGCCCGTGCATCCCGCTCAACCTCGGCGCGCAGGGCCTCCAACCGCTCTTCCATGAGCTTCGTGAAGGCGCGCAAGTCGGCGTCGGGACCGGGATGAGGAATCGGCTCGCCGTAATATAACAAAACTCGTGAAAACGGCAACGGTACGGTGAACCGGTCCCACGAGTTGAAGCGCATCACATGTTTCGAGGCAAAAATCGCGGGGATTACATCCGCCCCTGAAGCCAGCGCAATATACGCCGCGCCGGGTTTCATCTTGTAAATCGGCCCGCGCGGCCCGTCGCAAATCATCGCCGCAGCCTGACCCTTTGCCATCTTCTCAATCATCGCAAGCGCCGCCGCAGATCCCCCCCGCGTCGAACTGCCGCGCACCGTCTCAAAACCTATTTTCTCCACAACCCGCGACACCAATTCCCCGTCGCGATGCTGCGAAATCATTGCGACCAGCTTGCGATTGCGACAGTGATAGGTGGGAACCAGAAGGCGCCCGTGCCACGTGACGGTCATGAGCGGAGAGCGCGCCCTAAGGCGCGCTTCTACCCGTTCAAAGCCGCGAACTTCAAGCCGCCACGTCGCGCCGAGACTCAGGAGGGCCAGATGACCGAAACGAGAGCCGAGAAAGAAGAGGAGACGATTGATATGAACGATGCGGTGAGAGACTTGATAACTGCGATCGCGGACTCGGTAACGCTTGCGGTTTCAACATAGGCATTGCGGGCAACATCTCCCGCGTGATGCGCCGTCATGCGCATCTGACGCGGAGCAGTTGAAAGCTCCAGGGCCGCATACTTCGCGCCCGCGACCGCCGTGCTCACGCACGTCTTCACGCCAAACGTCACCGCCTGAGACACACTCGAACCCGGATGAAAGCCCGCCCCTCCGTCAATCGAAGGTGAGCATAGCTGAATCGTCGCACGCTTCGGAGCAACAACACGCTCCGGAGAGTCCGCTCCAACTTGCTCCGTCGCAAGCGCAAGCGAAACTCCGCAGAAGACGGCAACAACAACTAAGTAGCGCAACGGTAGATTCATGGCAGTCTCCTTGAATCGTGAAACACCAAGCGTTATTTCCGCGCGATCCGGGTACGCGCCGAGAATCCTTTGAATAGCAACCTAACATCACGAAAGCGCTGTCCTGCAAGGGCATCGCTTAAACAGATGTCCGAAAATGGCGACAGGAACAAACAATCACTACGGCGAGAGCAACATTCTCCAGAAAGATTTCCTGTTCTTTCTTCCCGTCTTGCCGGACCCAGGCTTATAGTAGCTCTTCTTTCCTGAGCTACTTTCTCCCTTGAGTCTCTTTCGTTTCAATAAACTGAAGATCATTTGATAACTCCTCCGTCAACAATTATGCCCAGGAAGACTACAAGCACATTCCGACCTACAGAAACCAGCACGCACCACAAGCAATAAGCAACTCCTTCGCCATCTGTGCAACTCGTTTCGCCGCACCCGGCTCTCCAAGTCGCGCGCGCACGCGATCTAATTTCGCTCGCGCATTGCGAATGGCATCAGGAATGGTCAACAAGGGCAGTAGCGCACCCGCCAAAGCATCCGGCGTGGCAGCATCCTGCACAAACTCTGGAACAACTTCCTCACCCGCGAGTAAATTCGCCATCGCGATGTGCGGCACCTTCACGATGCGCTTACCTATCGCGTAGCTCAGGGGAGAAGTCTTGTAAAAAACAAGGAACGGATTTCCGAAGAACGCGGCTTCAACTGTTGAAGAGCCCGACTTCACCAGTGATGCATTCGCGTGACACAACAGCTCGTGCGACACACCCCGCGCGCGAATAATCCCGCTGTCCTTCAAATACGAATCAAAAAACTTCGGCGAGATCGTCGGCGCTTCGGCCAAAACCGGCTTCACATCCGGCGCCACTTTTCGCAAGATCCGCACCGTCTCCACCACCAGGGGCAGATGCCGTCTTAGTTCCTGCTTTCGTGACCCCGGAAGGAGGCACAAAACACGGTCATCGGGTTCGAGACCCAATCTTCTTAAGAACTCGCCTCGCGGAGGGATTTCTCCCACCTCGTCCAGAAGCGGATGCCCGACGAACTCGGCATGGCCGTTAAACTTTTGAAATACTTCAACTTCAAAAGGAAAAATCACCGCGATCTTGTCGGCCAAATTAGCCAACTCTGGACCGCGCGACGCTTTCCACGCCCACACCTGAGGAACAATATAATACAAAATTTGCGGACGGTAAACATCTCGACGCAAATTCAAATATCTGAGGAGGCTGAAATGCATCCCCGGATAGTCAATTAGCAGGATCAAGTCCGGCCGCCGCGCCATTACCTCTCTGAGTACCGTCCGGCGCACATGGGTCAGATAGGGCAGATGCCGGATCACCTCGGCAAAGCCCATGATCGCCAGCTTCTTCGCATGAAAGAGCAGCTCCACACCCTCCGCCTGCATCCGATCCCCGCCCAAACCAAAAAACTCCGCCTCGGGCAGCAGCGTTTTCAGCTCCCGAACCACATGTGACCCGTGAAGATCGCCCGACGCCTCACCAGCGGAGATGAAGACTGTGGTTCTCCCCCTCGCTTCAGCGGGGGGGATCAAGGGGGGGTCTACTTTCATCCATCAAATCTAACAATTTCAACCCACTACCGCAAGTGGTCGCCCGCCTAATGCGCCGCTTCAGCCGCAGCCTTTTCCGCCGCCGCCAACTCCTTCTCCACCAGTTCGCCCTTGTGCACCGGCGTGTACTTCGCCAGAAGTGAATAGACCACCGGCACCAGAACCAACGTTAAGAACGTCGAGAACAACATGCCTCCCACGACCGCAATTCCGAGGGGCCGTCTTGCCTCCGCTCCCGCGCCCAATCCAATCGCAATAGGAAGAATTCCAAACACCGTCGAAAAAGAAGTCATCAGAATCGGTCTCAAGCGAATCACGGAAGCTTCGATCACTGATTGTGCAATCTCCCTTCCCCGCGCGCGAAGCTGGTTCGAGAATTCCACAATCAAAATCGCATTCTTCGTCACCAGCCCTATCAACATAATCAATCCGATTTGCGAGTAAATGTTCAAAGACTGCCCCAACACAAAAAGCGAAACCAGCGCGCCGAACACCGCCAAGGGAACCGAAAGCAGAATCGTGAACGGGTGCATGAAGCTCTCAAACTGCGCGGCCAGCACCAGAAAAATGAACACCAACGCGAGAATGAAAAAGTAGTTCAAGCCTGAACTCGATTCCACAAACTCCCGCGACTGTCCGGCATACTCCGTCTTGATTCCCTTCGGCAGACTCGTCTTGACGATGTTATCCAAATCACCGAGCGCCTGTCCCAGTGAAACAATCGGAATCAGATTCGCCGTCAGGGTCGCCGAGCGTCTGCGATTGAAGTGATTGAGTTCCTTCGGCCCCGAAGTCTCTTTGATCGTCACCACATTCGCAAGCTGCACCAAACCTGACTTGCCGCGCACGTACGCGCCGCGAATAATGTCCGGTGTGTCGCGATCTTCCGAGCGCACCTGAATAATCACGTCGTATTGCTTTGTCCCGCGCTTGAAATCACTCACGATTCTTCCGCCCAACAGCGCCTGAAGAGTCGAACCAATATCACTCACGGAAATCCCCATCTCCGATGCGCGATCGCGATCAATTTCAATACTGAGTTCCGGCTTGTCGAGCTTCAAGTCCGTGTTCACATTGTAAAGATACCCGAGCTTGTTCGCGGCCATGACCATCAGACCCATCGCCTGACTAAGCTGCTCATAGCTCTCCGCTTCCAGAACAAACTCCACCGGACTTGAAGAGAATTGTCCCAAGCTCGGCGGATTGATCACAAACGCAAGCACTCCCGGAATCGAAAACAGCTGCGGAAACAACTCCTCGATAATCTTCTGCTGAGATTTCTCGCGCTCGTCCGGCGAACCAAGATTCAGGAATAGAAATCCGTCTGTCACGCGACCCGGTCCCTGAAATCCCAAACCCGTCGCGCTGAACAACCCCTTGCGCTCCGGCAGCGGAAGCAGCATACTCTCAATCGTGCGCATGTTGCGATCCGTATATGCAAGCGTCGAACCCTCCGGCGCGAGCACAATCCCGAATCCGATACCGCGATCTTCCGTCGGCACCAACTCGCGAGGCATGAACTTGAAAATCCCCGCGCTGATCACAATCAAGACCACCGACGTGATAATCGTCGCCAATCTGTGCCGAAGTGCGAATCTTAGAATCCGTTCGTAAGTTCGATTCAGCCAATCAAAGAAGGCATCGAAACTTCTTGAAGCCCAGCCGCCTCCCGTGTGGTGTAGCGGCTTCAAGATGCGCGAACTGAACATCGGCGTCAAGGTCAACGCCACAAATCCCGAAATCGCCACTGCAATCGCAACTGTAAATCCAAATTCGCGGAAGAGTCTTCCCACCGAACCCGTCAAGAATGCAACCGGCACAAACACCGCCACCAGCGTAATCGTCGTCGCAATCACCGCAAAAGCAATTTCGCGTGAACCGTCCAGCGCCGCGCGAATTTTGCTCTTGCCCATCTCCATGTGGCGGAAAATATTTTCCAAAACCACAATCGCATCGTCCACCACCAATCCTATCGCCAGCACAAGCGCTAAGAGCGTCAGAATGTTGATCGTGAAACCCGCAAAATAAATCACCGTAAACGTGCCGATAATCGAAACCGGAATCGCCAAAGTCGGAATTATCGTCGCGCGAATACTCTTCATAAATGCGAGCACCACCAGAATCACCAAACACATCGCAATCAGCAGCGTGTCCGCGACTTCGCTGATCGAATCGCTGATAAACTCCGAGGAGTCATAGGCAATCGCAAGTTTCATCCCCTCTGGAAGCGTCGCTTGCAAGTCTTCCAGAACATCGCGAACGGCCTTCGCTACATCAAGTGTTGAAGCCTTCGATTGCTTCACAATCCCGAGCCCGACCGCGGTCTTTCCATTGTAGCGCGCAATCGAGCGCTCGTCTTCCGCGCCAATTTCCACAGTCGCCACGTCCGAAAGCCTGATCACTCCGGATTGATTCTGCGCCACAATAATAGAACCAAACTGCTCCGGTGTATTGATCTGCCCACGCGTGCGAACGGAAAATTCTCTTTCGCTCCCCTCAACCCGCCCGCTCGGAATCTCCGCATTCTCCCGCGCAATCGCTAATTCCACATCGGAAGGAGTCAGCCCACGCGCGGCAAGCCTTTGCGGATCCAGCCACACGCGCATCGCATAGCGCCGCTCACCGCCGATAAACACCTGCCCCACACCCGGCAAACGCTGCAAGCGCTCCTTCAAAATTAGATCGGCTGCTTCGGTTAACTCCAACCCGTCGTGCTTCTCGCTGGAAAGTCCGATCCAGACAATCGGCTGCGCGTTCGCGTCAACCTTCTCAACAATCGGATCCTCAATCCCACGCGGCAGAAATCCCCGACTTCTGGCCACTCGATCGCGCACGTCGTTCGCGGCCTCTTCAACCGGACGGCTCAACTCAAATTCGATGTTGATCACCGAACCCTCTTCGCGACTCGAAGAGGTCATCGTCTTCACTCCCGAAAGCGTCGCAAATTGCTCTTCGAGAATATCGGTGATCTCCGTCTCCACCACACTCGCGCTCGCGCCGCGATAAAGCGTCACCACCGAAACAATCGGCGGATCAATATCGGGATATTCGCGCACCGGCAATCGCTGAAATGAAATCACGCCAAACAGCACGATGGCGAGACTCATCACCGTTGCGAAGACCGGACGCTTTATCGAAAGATCAGATAACTTCATTGCGCCGCTCCGGCTTGTGCCTGCGCTTGCATCGCCTGTTCAATCGCCTTGACGGAATCGGCGCTCGAAACCGGAATCACTTTCGCACCGTCAAAAATCTTCTGTTGACCCGCGCGCACAACCAATTGACTCGGATCAACACCGCTGATAATCTCCACGCTTCCGCGCGTTCTGCTGCCCAATCTAACCGGCGTGCGTGCAATCGTCGAGTCCGCTTTCACCACAAAGACATAGGGCTGATTCTGTTCAAGAAACACCGCTTCGCTCGCGATCGTCAAGGCTGCGTCGCGCACCCTTAACGTCACCGCAACATTCGCCGACATGCCGGGACGCAAGAGTCCGCTCGTGTTATCCAAGCGCGCCACAATCCCGATGTTCCGCGTCATTGCATCCACCTGCGGCTCCACAACCATCACTTCACCTACAAATTCACTGTCGGGATAGGCCGTGATCAGCACCATGACCGGCGCGCCTTCGCGCAAATCGCCCACGTATCGCTCCGGCACCGAAAAGCTCACGCGCAACAGATCCGTTCGCGCGAATTCTGTTATCGGAGTGCCCGGCTGAACGTAAGCTCCCGGACTCACCTTGCGCGCTCCGGCAACTCCCGAAAATGGCGCGCGAATTTGCGTCTTATCATGCTGTGCTTTTGCAAAAGCAACATTCGCCTCCGCAACCTTCAGTGCGGCATTCGCTTCATCAAGTTCCTGCTGTGCGCTCGCGCCGCGCTCCACAATCGTCTTCACACGGTTGTACGTCAGGCGCGCCTGATCGCGCACCGCTGTCGCCCGATCCAATGCCGCGCGAAATTCGCCGTCGTCAAGCTGAGCAATTAGATCGCCGCGACCAAGCCGCCCGCCTTCATCAAAAGGAATCCGCTCGACGATGCCGCCCATCTCCGCAACAACCGTCACGGCCTCATCCGCTTCCACCGTTCCAATCGTCTGAAAGCGATCCGACACCTGCTGCATTGTCGCCTGAGTCACTTCCACCGGAGTCGGAGGCATACTCCAACCGCCGCCCCATCCACCACCGAAACACCCGGCCAGCACAAGCGCGGCCAGCATCAGAATTACTGCGTGAACTGTCTTCATGTATTTCTTCTCTGGATAGTTTCTCGTCTGAACTAATTATACGAACATCCGTTCAAATCCGCAAGGCTGTCAGATGTTGTGTAGTAGCCGATTCTCTACTACGCTCCCCCTTATCCCCAAGCGACACATCCTAAAACAGAAGCCCCACGGATTGCTCCGAGGGGCTTCACTGCTGTCAGCTATCGTTTCTTACTCCTCTTCAGGCGGATCCTGCATCACAACAACATAGAAGTATTTCTCCGATCCGCTGCTCAAAACATCCTGATCCACAAACATCGGCTCCAAAGTCGTCCCAATTCTGTAGTCCGGATCCAAATCAATATCCGGTTCAGTCAGACGATAGATTTCATAGACCGGCTCCGTCTCATTCGGAGTCCAATGCAGTTCGATGTGAGGATTCGCATGCCAAATTACAACATCATCAATGAGGCACAAGCCGCAAGTCAGGCGCGACGTGTATTCCTTGCACGGAACTCCATTGTAAACCGTCGGAGCAACGTAGAGATAGTAAACGCCCGGCCCCAGACAATTCACGAAACAATTCTTCATCTGGCAGGCAAGACCGGTCTTGTAGCATACCGTCTGCAAGTTGCAGCCGCCAAGCTCCTTGTAGATCGCCATCTCAAACGGGAATTCCGCGCGAACTCTCCAAATCACCCTGCGCCAAGTCGTGAGGCTGAACCGATACCAATCCGTGTCGCGCATGCCGCCCATTGCAAAGGACTGCCCGCAAAGTGAACTGCCGCATGTCACCGGAGTGAAAGACGGAGGAGTCGTAAAACAGCCGCCGTTGTAGAAGTCACCGGCAAGATTCGGACAGGCTTCGCCTTCCGCAGGCCAACTTGGAGGACATTGCAGCGCACACGGACACTCGCATGTGCGACAGAAGATCGAAAGCACGTAGGGACCAGCCAAACCCGTCGTTGTGCTCACTTGCAAGAGATAAGCCCCCGGCTGCAAACAACCGGAAACCAATCTGCTGTCCGTACCCACACCGCCGTCATAGTCAAATTCAAGCAGCGTGGAACAGTCGCTTGCATAGAGCGTCAGCGTCGGATCGCATCCGCCGCCCGTCGAATAGAATCCAGGTGTATCATTGCCGAAACAATCCACCGCAATACTCTTGCAGCCCGGACCCGGAACATTCACAATGTACCAATCCGCATCAAACGGCGACGGAGGAGGACTCTGAACCAACTCACCGCACAACGTATCGCCGCACGTCACCGTCACATTCGCCTGTGCGCAAACATCATTCACCGGATCAAAATCCAGATTCGGATACGGACAACTGTCGCCGCACGCGCAGTACTGGCAGCTTGCGAACATCACATACGGCCCGAACGTATTCGCGACTCCCGTCACACGAGCATAGTAAATACCCGGATCCAAACAGGCGGTCAACATCTGTGCGTCGTTGCCCACTCCCGAATTGTCATCAAAGGCAATCTGATTCGTACAGCTCGCATCGTACAATTCCACATAGGAATCGAGCCCCTGCAAGTAACCGAAATAGCCCGGCGTGTCATGCGCGTAAATATCGAGCGTCAACTGCTCACACTGCGGCCCAAACACGAAGAACATATACCAGTCTTCATCAGGCGTCGCTCCCGGTGAAATCTCACCGCAAAGCGTGTCGCCGCAAACAAACTCCACATTCACCGTTTGGCAATTGTTGTTCGCCGGCTCGAAATCCCGATTCTGATAAGGACACGGTGGAGGACAAGGACACGGCCCGCAACTCAGCGCGAGAATATACGGCCCGAGAGTCTGAGCTGCGCCGCCAACGTGAAGATGATAAGTTCCCGGAGTCAAACACCCATACTGCAATAAGGCGTCATTGCCAAATCCGCTGTTGTTGTCCGCAGCAAGCTGCGTCGTGCAGTTCGCAGACACTAACTCGATCGCCGGATCCAAGCCACCGCCCGCCGGGAACCAGCCCGGAGTATCATTGCCGAATACATTCGCCGTTAATCTCATGCACGGGCTGCCGAATGGAATCGTGAACACGTACCAATCGTCATCCGGCGTGCCGTCCGGAGACAGAACAATCTCGCCGCAAATCGTGTCACCGCACGTCAGCGTCACATTTGTGAACGCGCACGCGTCATTCGCCGGATCAAAATCCAGATCAGGATACGTGCACGGCTGGCCCGTCGGACAAGGCGCGCAATAAACCGACGCAACATATGGATAGCAAATCGCACCCGTCGGGACCATCGGACGAACATAGAGCCAATAGGTTCCCGGCGGCAAACAGGTAACCAAACAAAGCGGAACACACTCCGGAGCATTGCCTTGCGCCCACGGAATCAAATTCACGCAATTCGGATCCGGTGAATAAATCGCCGCAAATACGGGGAAGTCCGCCTCTACACACCACACAACCGTATCGCGACTGGTAATCGTCAACTCATAGAAATCGTGATCCGGCAAATCATGATAGAACGAAAAACCACATATCGTGTCCCCGCAGGCAACGGGTGTCGCCGACGGAGGAGATGAATAGCAGCCGCCATTATAGTAATCCGTCTGATACATCGGACACGGCTCGCCCTCAGGTCTTGCGCCCGGAGGACACTCCGGACACGGATCGCATGGATAACACCTCACGCTCGCCGTGTAAGGATCACAATACACATTCGCATAACCCGCACGAACTGTAAGCCAGTATGTCCCAGCCTGCAAACATACTGAGGCACGCAAGGTGTCGCACTTGACGCCCGCGTCGCCCGCAAGCAAGATCGTACCCACACAGCCCCCCATCGGCTGCAATATCTCAATGGATGCGGCAATATTCGAGTAAACCAGCCACTCCACGCTGTCCGCCTGAGTCAGGACCAATTCGTAAACATCGTAGTCGTAGTTCGTCGCCTGCTGCCAAAGCGTCCCGCATACATCGTCCCCGCAATGAATCGGTGTCGTAAACACGCCAACGGGCGTGCAGCCGCCGTTAAACAAATCCGGATAATTCGGACACGGCTCGCCCTCCTGCAGAGCAGCAGGATCACACTGAGGACACGGAATACACGGCACGCAATCCAAGGAAACCGTATAATCATTATTGATGCAAGTCAAACTCCCCGGAGCGCCCGACGGCGTGATGATGTAGTAATAGGTTCCCGGTTCCAAACAAGCTCCCACACAAAGCGTATCGCAAGCCTGGCCAACGGCCGAGCTAAATGCCATGCTTCAACCACCTGTGTATTGGTACCCCGTTACCGTAAAACCAAATTCCGCATAGAAACAAAGCCGGATACTGTCACGCTGCGTCAGCGTAAAATACCACGCATCATGATCCAAAAACGAAGTCGAATTCTCAGACGTCGCGCACCACCGCTCGCCACAGTGAATCGAGTTGTACCCGAAAGGCCAGCCATAGCACCCCGCGTTCGGATCGGGATAGCTCCCCGGACAGGCTTCCGACTCCACCGTGTACCCGGGAGGACAAGTCACACATCCCGCACATTGCGGTGTGCATCCAAGAGCCGGAGGATTCAGCGAAAGAACGTAATTCCCCGATTGCCCGGGAGCGCCATCCACAATAATGTAATACGTGAAACCCGGCAAAAACGTCAGGTTGTTGCAGCAGCTCTGGGGCGCGCAGGTCGGTGAATCATCATTGCAGCAAAGCGTAATCGGTTCAGACGGTCCGCCATCCGGACAGCCCGCCCAGATATGCAGA
>JADLDM010000188.1 GCA_020846695.1 bacterium
CGGAAAGAAACTGTAAGACATGAACGGCCTCTCCCCCGCGCTGGAAAGATTGATCGAGAGCATCGCAAAACTACCCGGCCTCGGTAAAAAGTCCGCCACCCGCCTCGCGATGCACATCCTGAGCAAACCCGAGACTGAGGCGCGCATTCTTGCACAGGCGATTCTCGACGTCAAGACCAAAATTCGCCTCTGCGACTCCTGCGGCAATCTCACTGAAGAGGAACTCTGCGGAATCTGCCGCGATGCAAAACGCGACTCCGGTCTGCTCTGCATCGTCGAGTCGCCGCAAGATATTCTCAGGCTTGAAAAGGCCGCCGGATTTCGCGGACTCTATCACGTCTTAGGCGGCATCCTAAGCCCGCTCGATGGAATCGGCCCGGACTCGCTGCGCATGAATGAACTCTGGGATCGCATCCAAGAACAGAATTTCCGCGAAATCATCCTCGCCTTAAGCCCCACCGCCGACGGCGATGCTACCACTCTCTACTTGATGAATGAACTGCGCGCGCGCGGTCTGAAGGTCACGCGACTCGCGCGCGGTATTCCCATCGGAGCCGAACTCGAACAAGTGGACGAAATCACTTTAGCGCGCGCCCTCGAAGAACGCACGAGAATGGAATAACCCGTGGTCCCCGGACTCAATCTCGCAAACCAAATCACGCTCTCACGCCTTGCGCTCGGCCCGCTCTTTCTCATCTGCTACCTCTCGAATTTCTACTACTACATCGAGGCCGCGCTCATCGTTGCAATCCTGATTGAAGCAACCGACGTCGCCGACGGCATCGCCGCGCGCTCACGAAAACAGGTCTCCGACATCGGGAAATTGCTCGACCCGATGAGCGACACCATCGCGCGCATCTCCTATTACATCGGCTTCCTTGTATTGGGTTACGCTGCGGCGTGGATGGTCGCGATTCTCGTCTATCGCGACGTCGTCATCGCCTATCTCAGAGTCTTCACCGCCTTGACCGGCACCGCGATGGGACGCCGAAAATCAGGACAATGGAAAGGCATCATTCAAGGCGCCGCCGCGCTGATTGTCCTCACCATGCAGTGGGTGGATTTGCGCTTCTGGAACATCCCCTACATGAAGCAGACCACCTTCGGAATTCTCGCGTTCGTCACTGCGTACACTCTCTTCACACTCGTTGAGTATCTGCTCGGCAATCGCGAACTCCTAAAAGAGATTCACCGTCGCGGGCGGCCCGTCTGAGTATGAACTTCCTGCTGAGCGCGATCACCACGGTTCTCTGGACGGGCTATTCTCCCGTCGCTCCGGCAACCGTTGCCTCGGCTCTCGTCTGTGCGATTCTCTGGTTCGTGCCGCACGCGCAAACCTATTGGATGCTGCTCCCGCTCGCGCTGCTCACTCTGATTGGAGTCTGGCTTTCCAATCGCTTCATTGACGGCTATACCGTCATTGATCCCGGCAAATTCGCGGTCGTCCGCAGAAAGAATCCCAAGAAAGATGATCCCGATCCCGTTGTCTTCGATGAATTAGTCGGACAGTGGATCACCTTGCTTGCCGTGCCGCACACGATCGTCGGATTCGTCGCGGCATTCTTCCTCTTCCGAATCTTCGACATTCTCAAGCCGCTCGGAGTCGGAAATCTCCAGAAACTCCCGCGCGGCTGGGGCGTCATGCTGGATGACGTTGCTGCCGGATTTTGGGCGGGGCTTGCGTTGACTATGATCCGCTTCTGGTTTCCTGACGTTTTCGATATTATCTGATGCAAAGACCGCAAGCCGAAGTCATTACAGTCGGCGACGAAATTCTCCTCGGGCGCACCATTAACGGCAATGCTGCATTTCTCGGTAAGCGACTTTCCGAGTGCGGAGTTCCGGTGATGTGGTCTTCGGTTTGCGCAGATCGGCTTGACGAAATTCAAGCCGCCGTCACACTCGCTATGAACCGCGCCGACGTGGTCATTATGTCCGGCGGGCTCGGTCCCACTCCCGACGATCTTACGCGCGATGCCATCGCCCAGCTCTTCGATCTCTCACTGGTTGAGAGTCCCGAGCAAAAAGCCCACGTCGAAGCGATCTTCCAAACGCGCGGGATTGCCGTGCCCGCCCAATCGCTCAATCAATGCGCCATTCTCGGCGGCGCGGATAGATTGCACAATCCGCTCGGCACTGCGGCGGGCTTTCATCTCAAGCGCAAAGAGAAACACGTCTTCGCTCTTCCCGGCGTTCCGCCCGAAATGGAGCGAATGTTCGATGAACAGGTCGAGCCAATTCTGCGCAAAGCATTTTCCACCACGCGCGTCTTCAATCGCACGCTGCGCATGGCGGGAATCGGCGAGTCCATTCTGCTCGGAAGACTTGGTGATCTCGATCCGCTCGCGCGCCGTGTGGACATCGCCTATCTTCCGCATCAGGGTTTGCTTGACGTTCGATTGACTTCGCGCAGCACGGATGAACTCGAAGCCGACGCTGACATCGCTTTTGCCGAGACCGGACCGGTTTCACGAAGACAGTCATGCTTCTTTGCAAGTCGGCGTGTGGCATCGGCATCGCCGATCTCAAGTTCCTGCATC
>JADLDM010000189.1 GCA_020846695.1 bacterium
AGGAGATCGGCTCCACAACATCAAACTCGTTTTTGACATCGTATGAGGACGAGCGAAGGCTCTACTACGTCACTGTGGAGTTCTGAAAGAGAATTACTCGCGACAGGAAAGCGGCCCGTCCAATTGGACGGGCCGCTTCTATTGTTGGGAGCCAAGTCTGAGACTACTTTACAACCCTGAGTATTTCCCAATGCTGGGAACCGGCAACGATATACTTGGCGATGGCTTGGGATTGCTTCTTGTATTTCCCGGTGGCGACGTCGTGCATCATTGCTTCCCAATCCGCAAGTGACTTCACGGTGTGCTCGACACAGAAGTGAGAAGGAGAAGGTCCTATGTGCCCGACCGTAATGCGCTCGCCATATTCCTTCGGCAATTTCTTCGACTTGCGCATAGCCTTCGACCACGCTTCAAGAATGTTCACGACTTCCTTCTGCTTTCCGAAGGGAACGTCAAAATGCCATTGACATGCGAACATGGGGCCTCCTTCGTTAACGAGTGTATATCACGTCTTCAATTCCTTCTTACGTGCGGCGGGGAAGAGGACGTTGTTCAAGGAACAATCAGAGTTCTTTCAGGGCTTTCTGATACTCCTCGATGGACACGTCAATCTGTCTGAGAATGTCCCGGATCAGCGGTCTCGTCAGGTCTTCTCGGGGTGATTGGGAACAATGGTTTGCCTTCCGTCCGCGTGCTTGAATGTTACGTGGCTGCCGCGTTGACGGGCGGGCTTGGATCCCAGATTAGCGAGAACGCGCTGAAAAGTCCTGAAGTCAGTGACCGGAAGTTTGGTCAACGCTCGACCTCGATTTGCTGAAGTCCGATAAACTCAATGGATTCGTGTTCACTTGCGTCCCAATCTTCGAGACAGAGGTCAATCGCCTCCTTGAGACGGGAACGTAACTCGTCGAGGTTCGCCGCCTGAGTGTGCACGGGAGGCAATGAAGGAACTGAGCCGATATACATCTTGCTCTCTGCGTCATATTCTACGACGGCAGTGTAGATTCTATTGTGACCGTTGGTTGGCATAAGCCACTCCTTTGAAATACGTGCTCACGTCTTCAATTCCTTCTTTCTCGCGGCGGGGAAGAGGACGTTGTTCAAGATCAGGCGGTAGCCGGGGGAATTCTTGTGAAGCGCGAGTTGCGTGGGAGGGTCGCCGACCTGATGGCGATAGTCTTCGGGATCGTGGCCGCCGTAAAATGTCCAGAAGCCCTGACCGAAATTGCCGTGAATGTATTTGATTTCATCCGAGCCTTCGCGCTGCGCGAGAACGGTGACGTTGGGTTTCAGATATTCCTTGTGAAAGGCGGTGGTCTGACCGAGGAAGCCTTTCACCACGCTGGTGTGACATTGCGTCAGCATCGTGGGAACGGGATCATACTTCGCGGAAAAATCGAATAACGTGAAGTAATCGCCCTCACCGCCCTGCGCGAGCATTCCCGAAGTCGGACTCACATCAATCGAGGAGAACTCATAGACCATCGGGTCGGTGATCAGATTGTAATTCTGAAAGGCGAAGGCGTTAGAGTATTCCATCTTCGAGGCGAAGCTTGGATCCACGCCGTCACCGTCAAACACCGGCGCGCAAATATCCGTTGCGGCGGCGGCCAAAGAAATGTCGTAGCTATCTGTTGCGCTGCACATCGCAAAAAGAAAACCACCGCGACCGACGTAGCTCTTGATGGTGCGTGAGACGGCGAGTTTCATTTCGGAGACTTTGGAAAAGCCGAGCGCTTTTGAATTGGCCTCTTCATCCTGCACCTGCCTAATGTACCAATCGGCATTGCGGTACATCGAATAGAACTTGCCGTATTGTCCGGTGAAATCCTCGTGATGCAAATGCACCCACTCGTAGTTGTTGATTTTGCCGTTCAGCACTTCTGGATCGTAAATCAGATCGAAAGGAATCTCGGCGTAAGTCAACGCAAGATTTACGGCGTCATCCCACGGTCCGTCGCGCACTTCGCCCGGTGCGTAGATCGCAACCTTGGTGGGCTTTTCGAGCAACACGACTTCCATGTTGGCCTGCTCGATTTCATTGTAGATGGAGCCGGGGTCGCCAACCTGCTCGGATTTCACTCCGCGCAATCGGCAGTCGCTTTCGATTTCAGCAACCAAATCCATCATGAAGCTGCCGCCACGATAGTTCAGAAGCCACTCGACCTGCATGCCCCTTTTCAACGCATCGAACGCGATGCCGTAGGCTTTCAGGTGATCCGATTGCGACAGGTCCATCGGGATCAGAAGTTTTTGTGCGAAGAGCGGAAGCGCGGAGAAGAGAAGCGCGAGAATATGTAATGAGCGAAAGGGCATGTTGGGGTCATAAGACGGCCTGATCCTTACTAGGACAGGGGCCGCCGCTAGTGTTTTGGGTCTGCTTCTTGTTCCTGTGCCTCGCGGAAGCGGCGATGTTCGCGGGCCTGCGCCCATTCACGCGGAAGCACAGCCACAAGCAGATGAAAGACGATTCCAGAGAGCAGCGAAATCAGCAGGAGGCGAAAACCTATTTCCCACGTCATCGCATAGTAATAGAAGGCGTAAAGCGAGAGCGGAATCAGCACGAGCATCGCCGTGAATGTGCCGGGCGAATAGCGCTGATGAGAAACCGAGAGCGCGATGTGAAACCACGCATTGACAAATAGAATTCCCAGCATCGGCAGCGTAAACCACATCTGCTCCTGTCCGACATAGCCGACTGCGGCGAAAGCGGGCCAGCCGATCACGATATTGATGACGAACGCGAGCTTTTTCGTGAGCGGCGCGTCAGGATTTTCACTCTGATAGACAAAGCTGTTCATCCACTTGCGGAAGCCGCCGGGGAAGACATATTCTTCAAATTGATGCAGCATCAGCGCGGGAAGCGCAAACCAGAACACCCACTCGGGATGACTGTAGAACCATTCAAATAGAGTTGCGGTCAGGGGAGCCTCGGTGTGTATGATCTGGAGAAGTTGTCCACTAAAGATTCAGGAAGTCGCTCAGTGCGATGTCCGCATCGCGGAGAATTTTGCGAAGAAGACCTCGACCAATGTCTTTCCCTTTGTGCATGGGAACCGTGGTTCTGCGTCCGTCCGGGTGCACCATGCGCACATGGCTGGTAGCCCCAAGCTTGCGCTCTGTGAATCCCGCGCGCTTAAGCTTGCCGATTACTTCACTCGCAGTCAACGCGGGCAGTTTCGCCGCTGTCATGCGCTCGCTCGATGTGATTTGATTTCTATCGTCTTGACTCCGACGACTTCCGGGTAGCGCGGATCAAGAAGAACTCCGTCTTCTTCGGCTTCGCGAACGCACATCTCGATGACCTCGCGGACGTTGGTTAGCGCTTCCTCAAAAGTCGCGCCTTGAGAATAGCAGCCTTGAAGCGCGGGACACTCGGCGATGTAAAGACCGTCTTCGTCCTGCTCGATCACCACTTGAAAACGTAAGGCCGACATGACAACTCTCCGGAGTTAGGATATCTTATTTGCGAGAATGCGCGCTTTGCGGCGGGCCTGTTCGAGATAAAGCGAGCGAGGATATTGAATTAGATAATCTTCAAGAAGGCGCAATGCTTCGTCGTCGTTCTTCAGGTCTTCAAGAATGATCACGGCCTGTAAATATTTCGCGTGCGGAAGTTCGACGGACTCCGGAAAGTTCACCGCGAAGGTGTCGAGCGCCACGAGCGCTTCATCAGGTTTTCCGCATTCGCGCAGCGCTTGTGCTTGCGAAAGGCGCGTCCATTCGGCAAGCCTTCCGTAATGAAGAAGATTCGCCGCTTCGCCGAATTTTTCCGAGGCGCGCGCGCAATCGTTGCGGAATTCTGCGTAATCTGCATCCGCAAAGGCGCGCATCGCTCCCTGAAATCCGCCGCCCTCCAAGAGCGCCTGATAGAGGATCGCGTCGTTAAATGCGGAATTGAGCGTGCTGCCTTTTAAGATTGTGTCGAGCGCAGCGGTGGCAAGCGTTGTAGAATCGCGCCACATGTTCGCGCGCGCAATGCGCAGGAACGCGTCTGCGGTTTCTTCCGTGATGTTCCCCGACGTGAGCCGCGTCACACGCGACCACGCTTCAATTGCGCCGCCAAAATCCTTGTTGTATGCCTGAGCGTCGCCCGCTCGCAAGCCCGCCTTGATCTTCAACGGCGCCTTGCCGCGCTGCCAGATGCTCTCAAATTCCAGAAGCGATGCTTGCGGATTGTTCTCGCTGTTCAGGAGAATCTCTGCGATGTGAAAACGCGCTTCGTCGGATTCCGGCGATTTCGGATGCGATTCAAGATAACGCTGATACGCCTGCTTCGCCTCGGCAAATTGTCCTTGCGCCTCATGACATTGCGCAAGTCCGAGTTCGGCGCGCTCCATGAATTGCTCCGCAGGCTCCCAGTCGAGAACTTTTTCAAAACCCTTGCGCGCGAGCGTGACGTCGCCTTCCTGTAAGAGTTGCTGCGCCGTCGAAAGCACAAGCTGTCCGCCGTTTTCACCGAGCGAATCCGCCGCGACCGTCGCATCCAATGCAAGCGCGAGACGCCCCGCCTTCATCGCATAACCCGAATACACCCGCCAGAGCGTGGGGTCCTTCTTGTCGCGCTTCACCGCATTTTCCAAAGCGTGCAGCACGGTGCGCTCCACGGTGGAATCATCGGGGAACCTGCTGAAGTAGCTCTGCGCAATCTGCCATGCTGTCGGTGAAGTCTTGCAGTAAAGGAGCAACTCCTCCGACGCGCCCGCGAAATTCATCTGCGCTTGCAGGCTCGATGCAAGTTCAAGCGACATGAAGCCGGGAACCTTTGCGTCCTTGCGATAGTCGCGGATCAGCTTGTCACTGTCCTCCCAGCGATGATTTTTTTGCAGAATCGAAACCAGCGAGCGCATCGCTTCAGGATTGTTGGGCTGCGTGCTGAGCGCCTCGCGCCAAAATTTCCATGCGCTGTCTTCATCACCGCGCTGAAGTTCAACCTCGCCGCGGGACAAGCTAAGCATGAACGATCCCGTCGGATCCTGCCAATCCGTCAGCGTGGAGCGAACCAGTGTCATTTGCATCCGCTCATCCAAGAACTTCACTGCGTCATCAAAACGGCGCAACTGATTCAGACAACTCAACACACCCTGCACTGCGGCGGGATTCCACGGTGAGGCAGAGAGCGCCTGCTGCCACGCGGCAAGCGCGGCCTCAAAATTTCCGCGCTGCTCCTCGCGGCGCGCGCGATCAATGTTCACCTGCTCGGGTGAAATCTGAAGCGTGCGCTTCTGCGGCTTCGCGCCGGGCTGTTGCGGCTGAATGATGATCTGCTGCGCGAAAAGCGGTAGTGAAACGAGCAGCGAAAGTAGAAAGAGTGGAATGCGGCGCATTATTTCAGATAGGTGACGCGGCGGACAAGTGATTGATTTCCCGATGAGAGTTGGACAAAGAAATTGCCCGTTGCGATTCCCGACGGACTCCAGGCGATTGCTCCCGAGGTTTCTGTGAGTTCGCTCACAAAGACTTCGCGGCCTGTGACGTCATAGATGCGAAGCTGAGATTTCGAGTCGCGCGATGTCGTGAAAGATATGCCGGTCGCGCCGTTGAACGGATTCGGATAAGCGGACAGTGAAAACTCCGACGGAACTTGCGGAGTGCGCGGCGAGGCGAGAATCGCGTCAACGGGAAAGGCCAGCACGTTGCAGCCGGCGCCCGGATCCAAATTGTCGCTGATCTCCGTGATGGCGGCATACATCGAGCCGTTTGCTTCGGCGATCGCGATGCCGTTCACATTTTGATTCTCGTCTATCTCCACGTCATAGAGAAGACTCGACGGAAATCCGTCGGATTCAATTCCCATGAACCAAAGTCTGTTCGTGTTGCCTCCGTTCAAGAAGAAGGCTATCACCGAACGATCCCACGTCGTGCGGTGAACTTGCCATGCGAAGGCATAGCTTTCGTTGGGAAACGGACCGGGATCAAACGGTGCGAAATGCGTCAACTCCGTGCCGTTCCATTTCGTGAGCCAGATGCGATAGTCGTTGCGCGGAGTCCCCGGCACGACGGATGCAATCAGAGTTGTCAGAACGCCGTCCTGATATTCCACGGCGACGCCTGATACAAGCTCGCCGAGATCGAGCAACTCGGATTGTAGCGTATCGCTCGATATTAGTTCGCCGAAGAAGTTCAGGTGATGTAAGTTGAGCGAAATATTCACGCGCGGACCGACGAACGCGTCCACGCGCTCGATCAAATAGACGTCATTGCCGTTCGCGTAAGCGTAGACGATCGAATTGAATTCCGAAGTATCTGTTTGAATGACATTACCTTCGCGATCATTCCAGCGCAGAACCGCAGCATTCAATTCCGGATTTCGATAAACGAGAAAATAGCCGTCCGTCAGATTTACGAAGAGAGAACCAAGCGTCGGCCAGTAAACCAATTCCTCCAGTTGCGTCCCCTCCGGGGAGTAGAACTGGAGCGTCGTCTCCTGCCTTCATTCATGGAGCAGCGCCCGCGCGCGCCAGCCTCCTTCATTGCCTTTCAAAAACAATCGCGGCGGACACGGAGCCATATTCGGATCCATGTCGTCATATATGATCGGATCACCCTGAGGAATTCCCGAAAGCGAAACGTCGCGGCCTGCGGAGCCAACCACTGTGTCGTTGATGCCCGCCCACGTGCAATGGAAATTCCCATTGTCGCTCATCTCAATCGTCGGATAAAAGAACCGCGAGCGACCGCCGTCATCGAGACGCACCGGTGGGAACTCTGTTTGCGCGAACACTGTGCCTGCGAGGAGTGCGAGCATGAGAAATGAAATCGTGCGGCGCATGGGCGATTCGTTTAGTGGAAACTGTTTAGCGATACCGATGCAAAGTAGGTTGCAGCTTGCGCCGATTTGTCGCCGTCGGCGGTTTGCGTCCAACATAGCGCGACGCGATTCTCTTCCGCGCTTAAGGCAAAGCCGCTGACTTGACCAAGCAGTGTGCGCGGCAGAGTCGTCATCCTCGCGGCATCGTCAAATTGCAGGTTGAATAGATAGATGTCGCCATGCGAGTTGTCGGCGGATGTCGTCGCAGCGATGGCTCCCTTTTCATGCGGCGTCACCGACCACTGCGAGAAGGATTCTCCTTGGGGAAGGTCGAGCGCCCACGCAACTTTCACTTTGTAATCATCTGAACTCAACGTCACGTGCGCGTCCCAACCACCATCGCGGCGCTGCACCGTTGTCAATGCCGCCAGCGTATCGTCGCGCATGAAAAAAACTGTCGCACGGCGATAGCTGCCTTGCGGTAACTCGAGTTTCTGAAGTTCGGTGGTGTCAACCCATGAACAGAAGCGCGGCACATCATAACGCAATACGCGAATCAGATAACCGCCTTGCGCAAGCTCCTTTGAGGATGAGGCGCAAAGCGTCGCACCGGGCTTCGTGCGCGTGAGATAGTCAATCGGCGGCAGAGCGAGCGAATCTTCAAACAGCGCGCGGCCATCGGAGTTGTGCCAGACAAGATGCTGAAGATCATCGTTCGGCGAACGATAGGTTACAAGAAAAAGAGAATCATCGCGTGTTACCATCGCGACCTGCGCCGGCCAACCAAACCAGTGATCTACTTTTCTTCTGCCAAGCGGATCGTAAAAGAGCGTGAAGGCTTCACTGATGCAGCCGTGCGCCGTGAAAATTGCGCGGTCGCCGCTGGAATAGTCCCAACATCCCATTTCGGGAACACAGCCCACCCACTGCTTGCTCTGATAACCGTAGCTGTTTCTTACCGATGGAATTCCGTTGCGCGAGAGTTCGCGCCGTTCGCCCCCGACCGAATCCGTGCGAATTTGCACCCACTCCGCGAAATAGCCGTCCTTTGTCTCGCGAAGTTTTGGCTTGTAACAGCCCTTCGCATCGCATTTATCGAGTTTGATCGGCGCGATGCTCGATGAGGAACAGGAAACAACGAGCAAGACCTCAACAACAAGGATTGCACAGCGAGTGAGTGAGATCAGAACACCCCCCTGTAGTCCCCCCGCAAGCATGGGGACAATGCCAGAGACGGGCGACCACGCGGGATCGCCCCTACAGCTACGCTATTGCCACTTGGAAAGGGCATCGAAGTATTTGCGGATCAATTCCTCGTAATCAGAGCTATAGTGCGTTTCCAAGGCGCGCAATAGATCTTCGCGCAATTGCTCCTGGCCGGGACGGTCGGGAAGTTTTTGAGGTGACGCGCGCACGACGTCAATGCCGGTGTTTGATTTTCTTTGCGGCGAGAACTCGCGCTCTCTGTTCGCGCGCTGATAATCCAGCAAGCGCGACTCGATCTTTTCCTGCCGTTGAATCGTACTTTGCGTCACGCGATTCTGGCGCAAATCCTCCGCGACGTCTTTCATCTCTTGCGCAAGATCGTCCAATCTTCCAAGCGATTGCTTCGAGGCTTGAGCTTCCTGCGCAAGTTCTTCCATGGACTTTGCGAGCCCTTCCTGTTCACCGGCAAGTCTTTGCATGGAAGCCTGCTGCTGCTGCGAAAGCGTGCCGGGATTGTTCATCAGCCCGAGGGTCTCGGAATTGATTTGTCCTTGCTTCTGACACATGCCCCCGGCTTTGTTGCATTGCGAATTAGAATTCGGCTTGTTGCACTGGCTTTGACATTGCGAGCACGCTTTATTCTGCTGCTTCAGTGTTTCATTCAGCGCGGCCAACGCCTGCTTGCGATAGTGTGAAGCGGTTCGCGCGTCGCGCTCCTGTGTCGCGTTGCACGCGGCCTGCATCTGATTCAATGTTTCGTCAATCGAGGCTTGCAGCTTGGGAGTCACCGCCATAGACTTCTGCGCAAGCTCGTTCATGTCTTCCTGAATGCGCTTCATTGCCTGCCTGAGATTCTCCTGCTCTTCGGCAAGCTCTTTCATGCGAGGGCTGTTAGGATCGGTCTCCTGAGATTCCTGCCAGAGCTTCTCCTGCCGCATTGAGAGATCGAGCATCTTGTCGCGCGCCTTCTCCATCTCCATCAGCGTTTCCATGTCCTGATTGGACTGCATCTGCTGCCGCATGTTCTGCATCTGCTGCGCCATCTCGGACATCTTGCGCTGCATCTGCTTGCCCTTCTTCTTCGCGGATTGATTCTGACACATCTGCATCTGCTCGGAGTTCTGCTGCATTTGCTGAGCGAGCTGCTCCTCCTGCGCCTCCTTGTTGAGCTGCTCCATCTGCTGCTGCTGCTGAAGCTGATCTTTCTTCATCTGCTCGGCAAGCTGCTTCATCTCCTGCTCGATCTTCTTCATCTCCTCAGAGAGTTTCTTCTGCTGCTCGGAATTCTGTTTGGAGTTCTCCGGTGTGTTCTGATCCATCTTTTCGTTGAGCTGTTCCTGCTGCTTGGAAAGCTCGTCCAGACGGCGCGCAAGTTCGTCGAGCTTCTTCTCTGCCTGCATCTGCTTCAGCATGTTCAGGACTTGATCAAGCGTCAGATTAAACTGCTCTTGCGTCTTCTTGAAATTCTCAAGCGCCTTGCGCATCTCTTCGGGCGACGGTTGCTGCATCGCCTCTTGGAGCTTGCGCAGCGCTTCGCGCATCTCGGGCGAGATCACGTCCTGCACGAGTTCCTGAATCTTCTCCATCTTCTCCATGACTTCCGGAGAAAACATCGAGCGCATTTCATTCTGTATCTGCTGCTTCTCAATCGCTTCCGTAACCTTGTCGAGCACTTCGGACATCTGCCGCTGCTGCTCCATCATCTGCTCGATCTCCTGCTTGCGCTCCCAATTCATCTCGGGATTGGACTTGTAATCTTCGACGGCTTTTTCGATGTCTTCGCGCAAATCGCGGGACTCTTTCAGCAGTTCTTCCAGTGTTATCGTGCGCTTCTGTTCAACCTGTTCCTGCTGCTCAAAGATTTCTGCCATCGAAGGAAAGCGCAGTACGCGCATTTCCGAGCGCGCACGCTTGGGTCCTGAGATTCGATCATTGTCCCAGACTTCTACAAAGATCAACACCTGATCTTCGGGAAGCAGATCGAGCGGCGTCAGATCAAAAAGCATTTCGCCTTTGCATCGTCCCGGCTCGGTGAGCTTGTAGTCCATCGCCGTGCGCGCGTATTGATCTTCCGCGACGTCGCCGGGCTGATCCCACGGCGTTGTGCGATAGTAGCGCAGCGTCATCTTCGAAAAACCGAAATCATCTGCTGCATCGGCGACAATTGGAATGCGCACGTTGGCCGCAATTTCCACATCTTCCGAGGGCTGCGAAAGCTGCACGACGGGCGATTCATCAGGGCGTGCGTTAAGACGATAGTATATTGCGTCGCGGTTCGAGAAGTTCTCTTCGTCGGTCAGTGCGAGACGATAGAAACCACTTTTCAAGACTTGAAAGGTTGCTTCGCCACGTGTTCCGTCGAGCGCAAGCGGAATCGTTTCACGTGGCGCGTCGCTCTTTGAGGGAGTTGCGCCGTCGAAGAATTCAAGCGACGCGGAAGCGAGCGGCTTGGTCGCGGAAAGCGTGAGCTTCGCCTGCGTGCCGACCACGGCGGAAATATCGCCGACGTTTTCTTCGAGCACGGACTCAGGCAAACCGGTGTAGGCGGGCGGAGTCAACGTCACCGAGAGAAAGCGCACGCCGGGAAGTTCCTTGATGTTCGCGGTGTAGTGTTCGGATGTGACATTCTCTGCGTAGGCCCAATAGTCGAACGTCGTGGTTAAGCCCGACCATGTGACGGTATATTGCCCGTGCTCATCGCCCTCTACGGTCAGCGGTGAATCCGCATTGCGGCCTTTCTCCTGTCGCGTGATTGTGAGTTCTTTGGGGAGTGTGCCCGTAGCCGTGACAATCACTTTCAGCGAGTCTCCGCGCACGAGTTCGACGTCCCCGGGCGCCACATGCAGAACGAATTCCGGACTCGGCAAAAAGTCTTTCCCGGGATTCAATACTCTTTCACCTGCGGAGATCAGTGGCTTGCCGAAGATAATCAGCAGCGCAATCGCCGTGACCGAGGTGACAAGCGCGTAACGAATGCTTCTTCGGAATGGTGCCTTGTCGGGCAGCGAATCGGGCGCAATCGGTTTCAAGTCTTCCGCCACTCCGCGACCCGCAGCGAGAATCAGTTCCGGTGACACACCGTCTTTCTCCGCAGTCTCAACTTTGTCCAAGAGCTGCAACGCATTCAAAACATGATCGCGAATGCCGGGCATGCGCTTCGCGTATTCACCCGCAAGTTTCTGATCGGACGGAGCGAAGGCCGTGAACTTCAAGATCGGCCAGACAACACCTAATCCGAGCGCAGCGATTGCGGAAGTCGCCCAAGTTGAAAGCAATACCGTGCGCGCGGTTCCGCCGAAGTGTCCGAAACTCTCAAGCAGGAGCAAGAGAAGGGTCACGCTGATAAATGCCGCGAGCGCAAACAGCGCGTGGCTTTTCAGCGTGTTCATCAGAACGGCGCGACGTAATCCCGCCATCCAGTTGCGTATCGTGATCAAAACTTCTTTTGCGCCCATGGGGGTGTCCTTATCGTGAGCGGCGCACAGGGCCGCGTTGTCTCTTCTTCATTTGTCCCCCCGCAAAGCAGGGGGACAAATCAGAGGGGTCTGCGCATTCTATTTAGGACGCGCGTTCTCTGCTCTTTCAATCTTACAACCGCAAGCCGCAACCGATCGCGTGCAAGCGAGGCAGGGCGCTCGCCCGTCTGCAAGTAGATGTACCCTTTCATCGAGGAGGCAAGGTACCAGCCTGTCATTCTTTCAACGGCGCCGGACACTCTCATGCGAGCGGCGCGCACACGTTCACGTTTCAAGGAAGTAGTCCTAAGGTGTTATGAGAACAGAAACGAATACAACAAAACCAATGCGACCAATCCTGCGAGCGGATGAATCAACGCGATGCCCGCAGGAACTTGAGCTTTCATTCTTCGCAATGCGAACAAGCCTACGCCGCCTAACGCAGTGACGAGCGCGATGATAAACGCGAGCCACGGTGTTGGCCTCGCAGATGTCGCGGCGTGGATCACGAAGAAGGTCGTTCCCGCAACGGCAAGCCCGCCGTGAATCCACACGTACTTCATGCGCGCGGGAATCTTCTTGATCAGGGACCACAGCGGATTGAAACCAATCACCGCCGCTGCGGTCAAGAGTAGTGCGGAAAGAGTTAGATACATAAGGTCTTGGGGTTGTCACCCTGTAAGGGTCTGGTTGCTAACTGCACGATGGTTGAGCACGCGACAAGATCCTTGCAGGATGACAGAATGGGCTATTCCACTCCACGCGTCAGCGCATACACCAACACATTCGTGCCCATGTCGAGCGCGGCTTTGCGCTTCTCGATAGGATCGCTGTGAATCTCTTCGGCTTCCCAACCGTCGCAAAGGTCGCACTGAAAATTGTAGAAGCAGACCATCACGCCGTTGACATACAATCCGAAGCCTTGCGCGGGAAGTTTGTCGTGCTCGTGAACTTTCGGCAACCCGCTTGG
>JADLDM010000190.1 GCA_020846695.1 bacterium
CGGTCGAGGTCGGAGGCTGGCGGGTGTTCGTGAAGCCTGCAACCAGGGGGGATTACACAGGGTTTGAGATTGAGGCGCCGACGGGTCGAGACTTCGAGGCCACTTGGTGCTACGGTGAAACCCTTGAGAACAGGGTTGTCTTCACGAAGTTTTTGCGTACACTCGACGGTTTCGTGCTCGAACAGCCTGAACTCGAACTGCGCGCGTGGTTCGCGGTAAGCGATGACGGACGCGGATTCACGATGAGCTTGAATGGAGAATCCTCGAGGGAAATCACGCTGAAAGTTGATGGGCAAATTTCGGAGTTTGAGATTCTCGTGGATGGAAGAGTTCCGGCGAAAGCAAACTTTTTGCACTTTGACCGAGTCGAAAGAAGCGCGACCTTTCACCTGAAGCCCGATGAAGTTTATGCAAAGAAAGCTCGTCGCAAGCTGGACGTCGTGACGGAGAGTGACGAAGCGAATCGCGCGATTGTGCTCTTACAAACCCTGCTGCCTCACGTGCAAGATGTGGCCGATGAGGATTCCACATCCATGGAATTCTGGGCAAAGCTCACAGAAGCGCAGTGGATTGCATACGGGGAAGCGCAGCAGATGTTCTCGGGCGTGGTTGATAACAAGAGATGGCCGGGGAATCCCCGCCTGGTTGAGTGGCCCGCATACCGCACTATTTTCAGTTGGGGAGCGTATCCGAGAGATCTGTCCAACGCGATGCGCGATGCACTGGCAATCTTCGTCGCGTCGAAATTCGACCGGCATCCGCTTCTGAAGAACAGCACGTCAGAACAGATTCTGTCACGAACGCGGGAAGCGGCCGTTTTCAATTTTGCTGAGCAGTATCTCACTGCGGAGCAGGTCGGGCCGAATCGCTCGCTCTTTCGCGAGAGAGCATCGGAAGCGGTAAACGACGTGCAGCGTGAGTTGAGAAATCGAGCGGGAAGGGAACCAATAGCAATCCACCTACTTCCTGTACCAGTGGATAAAAGTGACTCGGGCGAAGTGTCCTGGCGAATGGACGTGAGTCGGACTGAACTCATAGATTCTGTCGAGCTGTTCCGAACCGCAAGCTGGGGAAACATCACGTGGCTTTCCGCGTGCGGCGAAGAGTGGCTGACGACTCTTGAGTTGCCGTGGGATTTGGAACAGGCGCGGCTTCGCCACCGCTTCAATCGTGATCCGATGTTACGCGAGACGCAGCATTGGAACATGACGATTACAGCGCTTGCAGATTCCACTCATCGCGGAATGCTGCTGCCTTCAGATGCAGAGCGTAAGGATCAATGGCTGGCTGCTGCATCTGAGATTGAGACGATTACGAAAAGTTACCTGGGGATTCAGCCGAACTTTCAGCAAGGAAAGCTCACACTCGATCCGAGATTGCCTTTGTCCTGGGGCCGCACACGCGCTCGAATACCGTATTCCACCGGCGAGTTATTTGTTGATTACGATTTCGCGCAGAAGCAAGCGACCGTCGCCTACAACGGAGTGACTGACGAGATTTCCTGTTTGATCTACTTTCCTCTTCCTTCGGGACGCTCGATGCCCGGGCAATTTTCATTGAGCTCCGAAGAGCGCAGCAAACGCATCACACTGACCCTTGAATCGGGCAACGAATTTCGCCTGATTTTTGACGACGCCGATTTTCCTGAATGAACTCATCACGCATCGCTCTCGGCATTGATATCGGGGGCACCAATCTCAAGCTCGGACTGGTCACGGAGTCGGGCGAACTTCTCGACAAGGAGACCACGCCTACGCCGAAATCGCGCGACCTAAGCGACGTGGTGACGACGCTCGCGCAAACCGCGCGCGAGTTGTGTGAGCGACGTAATGTGAAACCGGTTGGCGCCGGCATTGGCGCGCCGGGAGTGGTGGATGAGACCTGCACGACGGTTTTCTGGGCGCCAAACTTTCCTCATTGGATCGGACAACCCGTGCGCGACAAGATTCAGGAAGCTCTCGCCCTGCCGGTGGTGATGGACAACGATGTCAATAACTTTGCAGTCGGCGAGCATCGCTGGGGCGCGGCCGTGGGGATCAAACACTTCGTGGCGTGCGCGGTGGGAACCGGACTCGGCGGCGCGGTGTTCACAAATGGTAAGCTCTATCGCGGATCGCACGGCGCAGCGGGTGAGATGGGCTTCACGGTGATTTCACCCGACGGACCAGAAGTCATGGGACTTCCCGGCGTGGTTGAAGCCTATGTCGGTCGCGTCGCGCTGGACCGACTCGTAGATGAGCGTTTCAAGACGGGCGAGTTTCCCACTCCGCGCAGGATATCCGAATTGGCTAAGCAGGGAGAGCCGCGCGCGAAAGAGATTCACGACATTCTCGCGAAGCATTTGGCGGAAGCGGCGGCGACCTGGATTCATCTCCTGAACCCGGAGGCCATCGTCATCGGCGGAGGGACGGTTCATCAAGCCGATTACTTCTTTGAACGATTCGATGTTCATCTTCGTATGCGCGCGTTGAAGACGCACACGGAGAGACTGCAAATACTCCCCGGCAAGCTCGGCTACTATGCGGGCATGTTGGGAGCCGCGGCGCTTTGGTTTGAACAAGCTGTTTGAGGAGGCGCAATGTTTCGCATCGTTGTTGTTCTGCTGACTACTATGTCGCTGGTCGCAAGCTGCCGCAAAGAAGAAGAATCGGATGAAGTGCCCTGGCCCGTGTGGATTCTGCGCGTGACGGTGCGCGACGGGGACAATCCGAATCCGGGAATGCCGAGTTGCGCGCACGTCGTGTGGAGCTATCAAGGCTCCGACGAGACGCACGACTGGGGGTGCCGTGAAACGAACGACAATGTCAAAGTGTGGGATCACATTTCCGGCGACACGCGCATTTTCTTCCACGTCGAATGCGACGGTTTTAGTCCCTCGACGGAATATATCGTGGACTATGACTACGCGCGAGTGGACACAACCGATCCACAGGAAGAGGTCATCGAAAGCCGCACCGTCACGTTGTATAGAATTTAGCGAAGATTTCAAGAGTTCAGAAATGAGCGTCGGGAGGCAGTGTTGATTCCGCAGGGAGTTGCTTGACATGCCGCGCGACAGCACCCCCCCTTGTCCCCCCCGCAGAGCAGGGGGGATAATCAAACTTCACTTGATCGCCGCACCTAGAATTTTTCACCTTCAAGCATCATCCTTCCGTGTCGAAAGCATACCTTTGTTTAGAACTGCATAATCATCAGCCGGTCGGAAATTTCGACCGGGTGATTGCCGAGGCATACCAGAAGAGTTACAAGCCGTTTCTTGAAACGCTGCGCGATTTCCCTGGGATTCGCATGAGCCTGCATACGTCGGGCTGCCTGCTGGAGTGGTGCGAAAAGCACGAACACGGTTATCTTGATCTGGTGGGCGAACTTCACGCGCGCGGGCAGATTGAATTGATCGGCGGCGCGTTTTATGAGCCCGTGCTGGCCGCGATTCCGCGCGAAGACGCTTTGGAGCATTTTGCGCGCATGAACGAGTATCTCAAGCGCAGGTTTGGCGCGACTCCGCGGGGCGCTTGGCTGCCCGAACGCGTATGGGAGCCGGGTTTCGCAAATCTGTTGGTGGAAGCGGGAGTCGAGTACATCTCGATGGACGACGATCTGTTTCTCGCGGCAGGACACGTTCCAGAAGAATTGAACGGTTATTACATGACGGAATCGCACAACGGCCCACTTGCGATGTTTCCTAATCATCAGGCTTTGCGTTACGCGATTCCCTTCCGCGAACCGGAAGCGACTTTCGATTACATTCTCGGGCAGGCGGATTCACGCGAGAACTCGCTTTTTCTGATGGGCGACGACGGCGAGAAGTTCGGATTGTGGCCGCGCACTTACAAGCCGATTTACGAAGACGGCTGGCTGAAGAAGTTCTTTGCGATGCTTCTGAAGCAATCTGAACATGTCGAACTGCTGACGATGAGCGAAGCGCGCGACCGGATTCCGCCCAAGGGCCGCACCTACTTGCCGACGGGATCGTATTTTGAGATGGGCGAGTGGACGCTGCCGACCAACGCGCGAAAGAAATTTACGCACGTAGTGCATGAATTGAAAGAGCGCGAGGATTGGCAGCAGATCCGACCGTTTATTCAGGGCGGCTTCTGGAGAGGGTTCTTCAGAAAATATCCCGAAGCAAATCTGCTTCAGAAGAAGCTGCTGCGTGTGTCGAAGAAATTTCACGCGCTCTCGAATCGCAAGACGGATTCGGAGTATCATACTCCGGTTCTGAGAGGGCAATGCAATTGCCCCTATTGGCACGGCGTGTTCGGCGGGTTGTATCTTCCGCATTTGCGCCACGCGGTGTGGAAGGAGCTTCTGCTTGGCGAGTATCAGATTGACAATCTCACGCATCGCGGCAGGAAGTGGATCGAGGTGCATACGCTTGATCACGACTGCGACGGACACAACGAGCTACTGATCGAAAACTCGATGATGAATGCGTATCTTTCGCCGTGGGAGGGCGGTTCGCTGTTCGAGTGGGACTATCGTCCGCGCGGTTACAATCTTCTGAACAACCTGACGCGGCAGGAAGAGCCCTATCACGCGGACGTGGCGCGGGCGACGCTCGCGCATGACGAAGCCGCAGAAGATTCGACCGAGTCCATTCACGATCTGATTCTGAAGAAGGAAGAGGGACTCGAACACAAGATATTCGTGGACAAGTGGCCGCGCAGATCTTTGATGGACCACTTCCACGGATTTGATTCGACCATTGACCAGTTCCGCGCGGGATCGCTCTCTGACTACGCTGATTTCCTGACGCAGCCCTACGAGTTGCGTGAGATGTTCACGGACGGCGTAACGCTTGGGCGCTCGGGCAAACTGGGCACGGTTCCGGTTGAAGTGATCAAGATGATTCGAGCGGCATCAGGAAGAGCGGGATTGCAGGTGGATTACGCCGTTGTAAATCGCTCAGATCGCGAGATCCACGGACCGTTCGGAGTGGAATGGAATTTCGCGCTCATGGCTCCCAACTCAGGACAGCATTACTTCTCCCTTCCTTCGGGCGACGTTTTGCGCAGACCGCTTGCGGAATCGGGAGAGCATCACAACGTGCGCGACGTGCTGCTTGCCGACGAACATGAGGGCGTTACTGTAAGATTGAACACCAACGCAGCGGCGAAACTCTGGCGCGTGCCGATAGAGAGCATCTCACTATCGGAAGGCGGATTTGAGAAGGTTTTTCAGTCTTGCGCGCTGCTGTTTTCGTGGGAACTTCGCTTGGCTCCCGGCGCGAAGTGGACGTGCCGTTTTCATGCGGAGCTTTCCGACCAATAGGCGCATTCCGGTGCGCCTCTTAGCTCTTCTGCTCTTGAGTTTTGCGCTCGCGGGTCTTCTGTGTGCGCAGGAAACACTTGATCAGGACACGACAAAGCAACGCGACGGCGTGGATACGGTAATTACGTATTTCGCCGATGCGATTGATTTTGACGTGTCGAAGCGCGTGACGGTGCTGACGGGAAACGCGCGGCTTCTCTCCAGGGACCGGGAGCTTGAAGCGGGACGAATTGACGTCAATTGGGACAGTCAAACGCTGACTGCGACGGCCATTGAAGAGACGCTGTTCGTGGACAGCGCGCGCACCGAGATTGACACGGTGATGTTAATCGGCAAGCCGCACTTCAAGCAGAGCAACGAAGATTTCACCGGCGACGAGATCGCTTACAATCTAAAATCGAAGATGGGCCGCGTGAAGGGCGGGCGCACGGCGTATCAAGACGGAAGTTATTACGGAGAGCAATTTAAGAGGCTCTCAGACGATGCGCTATCGGTGCGGCATGGCGAGTTCACGACCTGTGAACTTGACACGCCGCATTTTCATTTTGGCGCGGATATTCTGAAGATCGAAGTCGGGCGGCGCGTGATCGCGCGGCCCGTGTATCTCTATTTTGCGGACGTGCCGGTTTTGGCGCTGCCCTATGGAGTGTTTCCCGTGCAAAAAGGGCGTACGTCGGGCCTCACGACTCCGGTGTTCGGTGAGTCGGCTTCGCAGGGAAGATTCTTGAGGAACATCGGCTACTACTGGGCGACGTCGGATTACATGGACGTGCTTGGTTCGTTTGATTACTACGAGGAGCGCGGGATTCTCGGAGGGGCGGACTACCGCTACGCGAAGAAATACAAGCTCGACGGAAGAGTTGCCTTTGACTTTGACACTCAGCGAAGCGGAGAGGTCCGCAAGCGGATGTGGAAGATTGAGGGTTCGCACAATCAGACGATTGATCAGACGACGCGCCTAAACGTTGCGGGTTCGTACGTTTCCGACAAGAGTTACAATCGCTCCGTCGGCACGACTCAGGATCAACTGAATCAGACGGTGCAATCGAACGCGACCTTGTCGAAGTCGTGGACCAATTCGCCGTGGTCGGCGAGCGTGAATGCGCGCTTCACGCAGAACATCGAGAAGGAAACGTGGACGGCCGGAGCGCCGGGCGTAAACTTCACGCACAAGCAGGGAAGGCTGTTTCCGGCTCCGAAGGCGCCGCGCGGGATTCGCTTTGCAACTGCGCCGCGCGAATCGAAAGAGCCGTGGTATCGAGCGTTCACGTGGACGTACAGAGCCGCCTATTCAAATGATCTTGCGAAGACGAAAACGCTGCGCGAAGACGGTTTGCAACTGTCCAGTGAACCGAACAGCGCCTGGAATTACACGGCGACGATTATCCGGCAGGACAGCTCGCATCTGAACGACATCTGGCAGCGCGACGGAGTTTCGCATCAAGGTTCCTTCGGCGCGACGGCGCGGCTTTTCAAGTATGTTAATCTCTCGCCGGGGCTTGATTGGAAGCACGTGTGGTCGCAGCGAGTGGTGCACTATGTTCCGCAGGATACGATTCTCGATCGTCGTGACGAAACGGGTTTCTTCACGCGCACAACTTTCGGGCTGGGCTCGTCGGCATCAACGAAGCTCTATGGATTGGCGAAGAATCCGTTGGGCATTCAGGCGCAGTTCAGACACGTGATGACGCCAAGCGTTTCTTTCAGATTCACACCTGATTTCTCGGACGAGGAATGGGGATATTACAAGACGGCGACGCTGCCGGACGGCAGGACCTATGAGTATGACCGGTTCGGCTCGGATGCGGCATCGGGAGTGGTCGGCGGAACTCCGCGCGGACTATCGGAAGCTCTGTCCTTCTCATTGCAGAATCTGTTTCAGATGAAGACGGGGAATGCTGAAGACGAAAATGAGAAGCGACTCGATCTGTTGAGCGCGAATTTCTCGACCGGAGTGGACTTCAAGAAGGACTCGCTCCAGTGGAGCGACATCAGCGGGTCGTTCCGCACGCAGACGCCGGGCAGAATCATCGGGCCTTTGGAGGCCATCAGCTTTGACGTGCAGACGACGCATTCGCTCTATCAGCGCAGCGGCTACACTCTGACGAACCAGTTTTATTGGGATCGCGCAGGAGCGAAATGGTACACGCCGATTGAGTTGACGCGCATGTCGGCAAACATCGGATTTTCTTTGCGCGCGGAGAAGTTCTCTGATCTGTTTGTGCTGCGCGGCGGTGAGGCGAACATCGTGGACACGACGAAGACGCCCGAACTGCCGTTGAATCCGGCGGGCAATCCGTTTGACAAAGAGTTTGCCAGACCTGTGCTGCCGCAATCAAATTTGAAAGATGTTGAGACCTTTGTGGACATGCCGATTTCGCTGCAGATCGCTTTTCGGCAGAGCAGGGATTTTGTATCTGACACGAAGACGTCGGTGATGGGCACGAATCTCTCGACCTCGCTGACTCCGCGCTGGGACGTGAGCATGGACTACAATTTCGATTTGGATCGCAGGATTGCGCAGAACTCCGGTGTTTCTATCACGCGCGATTTGCACTGCTGGGAAGCGTCGCTGCGCTGGTCGCCGGTGGGCTACAGTCCGGGCTACTATTTGAGAATCGGATTGAAGTCGTCGCAGCTTCAGGACGTGAAGATCGAGCGCAATCGCGGAGGAAATTTGGGAGGATTCCGATAGATGAGCGAGCTGTCAGGCATCGTTACGCATGATGATTTCGACGGCGTCGCGGGAGCGGCGCTCTTGTCATGGGGATTTGAGATTGACGAGATTCGATTCGCGGGTCCGATCACGATTTCGAAGGCGGAGATTCCGATCACGCTTCAGGACATCGTGTGCGATCTGCCCTACCCTCTTGAATGCGGGATGTGGTTTGATCATCACATTGGGAACCTTGAAGAGCTGAAGCTGCGCGGAATTGACGCGGAGAAGATTCCGGGAAGATTCGCGGAGGCGCGTTCGTGCGTGCGGGTAATCTACGACTACTTCGCAACGCAGGATTCCATGCCGGAGGATTTTTCAGAGCTTGCCGACGTGTCCGATCTGATTGACAGTTTTGCCTATGAGACTCTCGACCAATGGAGAGAAGACACAGCGGCGAACCGTATTGATCGCGCGATCAAGAGCGGGTCGGAGTCGCGTCAAGCTCACGCGAGATTTCTCAGAAGCATCGTTTTCGGATTGAGGGATTTATCTCTTTCAGAAATAGCGTCACGAGATGAGATACTCGATCGGGCGCAGCGTTATCAGTTGAGCGAAGCAAAGATGCTGGACACGATTCAGAAGTATCGCGTGCAGATTCCGGAGGACTCGAATGGGGAACTTTACGTAATTGATACGACGGCATTTCTTCAGCCGGCGCGGTTGGACAAGAAGCTGATCGGATTGGTGGACAGGACCGCGAGCGGATATGTGGAGATCAAGCCGGTGTTTCGCGAGGGCAGGAAGAGCAACAACGTGGCCGTGAGTATGTCGCTGGCATTGCACATGCAGCAGCGAGAGCACAAGAAGGATTGCGGCGAAGTGATGCGCGTGCTGAATATCGGCGACGGGCATCGCGGGGCGGCGGCGGGAGTTCTGCAAGGAAGTTCGGCGCACGATCTTCAGCGAGCGCGCGCGGAATTGCCTGGAGAGATTCTCAGAATTTGGAAGTCGCTTTAGGTTTTGGCGAGTGCAGATTGGGTTTCGTCCGGGTTGTGCGCGAAGACCCCATCCGCTAACCCCTTTCCTTACAGGGCAGGCTCCCGTGAACGGAGAAGGGGAGAGACGTAGATTCCTGCAGGGAACCGCGCGACATGGCACCCCCCCTTTGTCCCCCCCGCAAAGCAGGGGGGATAGTCAAACGTCGCGCTTAATCCCTGCTCGGAGACGAGCGCGAACCCGGCTCGGCGACGGAGAGAATTGCCTACGTGAAACGGCCCGCGAAATCGCGGGCCGTTTTGTGTGCCATCACGGACAGGTCAGGGACCTGTCCCTACTTTGCATTCTTGCAGGCGGGACCCACGTACCAGTTCTTAAGATTGAACTCCTGCAGACCGGAAACGAGTGTAAAGACATCACTCGTCAAACTCTTGCCGTCCAGACAAATGCGGAAGTAATATCGCGGGACGTCCGGCAGTAGGCCGACGACACAGAATCCCGGATCCGTCGCAATCATTCCCTTCACCTTTATGAGTGAATCACTATTGATAACATAGGTATTCCAGTTCACGTTTTCGGCTTCAGAACCAATGGCGGGCTGGAAGTCCTTCTCGTCAGGTCCGTTGCCGTTCAAGTCCCAGTAGACTTTAACCACGGAGCCGTCAGGGATCGGTGTTCCCTTGTTCAGCCCTTGATCACAAATGCTGCCGTCGAAAGTATAGAACAAGGCAACGGGCGGTGTGCCTTCGGCGAAGAGTTGTGAGGTAGCGACGAGCATCATTGCGAGCAATCTTAACATCATCTTTGATTCTCTCCTCTTTTCATTAGTCTTATCTTTCAAGTCCTGATATTTGTCTAAGTCGTTTCGCGTTTTCGCGTGCGGAGCGGGCGATTTCTCTTTCATCGTCAGCGCAGAGTGTACCGTCTTCGACGACGATTTTTCCGTTGACGATGACCATCCACGCGCGCTGACCGGGCGCGCAGAAGATCGGCGCGGCAATCGGGTCGCCTCCGCCGGCATAGCCGAGAGCATCGAGATCAAAGAGCGCGACGTCGGCGGCTTGACCGATTTCAATCGTGCCGACGTCGGAGCGGCCCAGCACCGAGGCGGAGCCTGACGTGGCCAGATCGAGTGCACGGCGAGCCGTGATAGCCGAAGCGCCCTCGGAAGAGCGATGAAGCAGGAGCGCCTGCCGCACCTCCGTCATCATGTGACTGCAATCATTCGATGCGCAGCCATCCACTGCAAGCCCCACCTTGATACCGCGCTCGCGCATTTCACGGAGGCGAAGTCTGCCCGAACCCAGCCTCATGTTACTCGACGGACAGTGAGCAATGCTCATGCCGCTCTGTGCGATCATGTCGAGTTCGTGATCCTCGAAATGAATACCATGTGCGATCCAGACCTTGTTGTCCAACCAACCCCAGGCTTCAAGCAGATCGAGAGGCCGCTTGCCGTAACGCGAGAGACAGTAGGAATCCTCATCATCCGTTTCGGCGAGATGGGTATGCAGGCGCGCGCCGTGTTTATTGGCAAGCGCAGCAGATTCGCGCATCAAGTACTCCGTCACATTGAACGGGCTGCAAGGCGCAAGATGCAGATCGCACATCGCGTGCCGCTCGTTTCGGTCTTGCGCGGCGAGATGCGCTTCGCAGTGAGCGAGAACTTTGTCGTCGTCTTCGACAATTTCATCGGGAGGAAGGCCGCCCTTTCTCTGGCCGAGGGTCATGGCTCCGCGAGTGGGCGCGAAGCGTATGCCTAATTCGCGCGCAGACTCGATCTCAATTTGAAGCACGTCTTCACGCGCCGTTCTGGGGAAGAGATAGAGGTGATCCGAGGTGAATGTGCAGCCCGAGAGCAAGAGTTCGGCTATTGCAGCGCGGGAAGCGGCGCGGAACATCTCGCTGTCCACATGTTTCCAAATGGGGTAGTGATACCTCAGCCACGGAAAGAGCGAGCAATTTTGACCGCCGGGAAGGCAGCGCGTCAGAAGCTGGAAGAAGTGGTGGTGCGTGTTGATCAGTCCGGGAAAGGCAACTTTGCCTGTGCAGGAGATTACTTGATCACCCGGCTCGGCGGCAAGCCCCCTCCCCACTTCGGTAACCTCGTTCCCAGAGATGCGAATAGAGAGGTTTGTCCCCTCTTGCCCGACGCCAAGATAGGCAGCATCAATGTTTTGGAGAAGTATGTTCGGCATTGGGCTTTTGACTTGTCAACCACTCTAATATACGCAGATTGGAGAGACTGCGTCAACAGGAAATTGCGAATGCCTCTGTTTCTGTTGAGAAATGGAGACTGCGATGGGTCAGAAATACGAAAGGCAAGATAAAACAGTATTTTACCCACTTTCATCCTCTGCTTAATGAGGCGGAAGATTTCGTAGAAAAGTGATGAAGTATTGGTTTGATAGCAACGGGGTATTATATTTCGTATCTGATTTGGATTTTGTTATGAGCCATGGTGGGCTCCCGAAAGAAGAAGGACTAAGAGAGGAAAACATGTTCAAGAACAAATGGTTGTGGGCTTTGCTAACGCTGTGTTGCTTCATCCTCGCCGGTTTTGCGGCGAAGGGCCAGATGAGTTCACCGCAATCTTTGACGGCGAATACGGCTATCACGGCGCAGGGTCAGGCTGTTGCGCAGAAGGCGGCAACGTCGGCATCGCTGGAGACTGAAAAAATCAAGGGTGATCGTGCGGTTGCTCTGTCGGGCGACGTCGAAATGCCGGTGATCGCGCGGGGCGAAGAAGCGCGGAGGATGGTTTCAGATACGGAGATCGCTCCGTTGATCGGCTATGCCCGTGTGCCTGAAGACGCTATTGAGTTGGAAAGCGATCGGGAACCAGAGGAGAACCTCGATGATGCCTGCGCCCTCGTGAATGGCAATGTGGCATATTGGTACTATCAGGCCACAAGCACTACTGCACCACAATGGTGGGTTGACCCTCTCGACTGCGCAGCCAATCCGGGTTATCCGTTCAAGCTCACAAACACAGTGTTTCGCCTATATTCTCCAGGCGCCGGACTAGTGACCTATCGCGTGAAGGTTGTGTGTCCTTCCGCACCGGCTGATAACTGCAGCGGTCCGGGTAACGAGCTTTGGACCTCCATCAACTTCACTATTAACTTCACAGGCGCAGGCTTCACGACGAGGACGATACCTTTCGGAGGCTCCGGCCTTTGCGTGGACGGCCCGGTCTTTGTCGGGCTCGAGATTATTAGTTTCACCGGCACCGGTTTCTGGCCGTCACCCTACTTTTCCAACACGTCGGTCGCCGACACCTGCCATCAGTATATCTGTGATGCCACGTCGTGCTTTGATTGGGTTGACGTTTTCGGCACCAATGCAGGTGTGATCTATGCTACGACAAACGGGAATACGCATGACGTGTGCACGCCGCTTCCTTGCACACCGACTGAGGCCTGCGACGTGGTTTGCACAGGAACGCCGGAAGGCGAACCGACCTGCGCGGACAACTACGAGGACTTGACGAACGGCGGCTGTAATTCGACACCGGTCGTCTTTGGTGACATTACGTGTGGCGAGACGATTTGTGGGACGTCAGGCACCTTCTTGGACGGCACTGCGAATAGTCGGGATTTGGACTGGTATGAAGAGAGCTTCGCAACTACGACACAGATTAGCTGGTGCGCGCGCGGCGAATTCCCCATTCAAGTCGCGGTGATTCAGCCGGGCGGCGCCGGAGTGGAATGTGCCGAATACGTGGTGGTTGCCTACGACGATGCTCGTACATGCAGCACTGCTTGCGTGTCGCTGAACGTCGTGCCTGGCACATACTGGTTTATCGTCGGCCCGAGCGTCTTTGCCGGGATCGCGTGCGGCGTGGAGTACGAGGCTACGTTGTCCTGCACACCGGTTGTTTGCACGCCGGATTTCACAACGAACATCTCATGCGCCGGAGCCTCGACACCGATTCAAGGAAATACGACCGGCGCGAATGATCCGTGCGCGATCGGTATTGAGTCTCACCTTTGGCAGCTAAATGTTACCGAACCCGGACTTTACTCGTTCAGCGGCTGCGGCGGCCCTGCCCAATATGATCAATATCTTGTACTCTACGATCAAGCCGGATGCTGCGCCACTCCGCTATGCTTCAATGACGACAGTTGCGGAACGCAAGGCAGTTTATCCGTGATCGAGTGCTGCGATCTGGGCATAGGCACATACTATCTCAGTGTGAGGGGTTTTGCGGCCGGAAACGTCGGACAGTATGCAATCAACGTGACGTGTTGCGCGCCTTGCGAAGTGGTTTGCACCAACAATGAGGGCGAGCCGCAGTGCGGTGACGACTATGACGACGTGTTCAACAGCGGTTGCGCGGGAACAACTGAGGCGTTCAGTGCGATCAGTTGCGGCCAGACGGTTTGCGGCGCGTCGGGCACGTTCTTGTTCAATGGAACGGACAACTACCGTGATATTGACACATACGAAGTGACCGTGACTGAAGCGACAACATTGACGTGGACTTGGAACGCGGAGTTCTTCGCCACCTGCCAAATTCTCAGTTCGCCATGTGCCTCATCGAATGTCCTTCGCGGCGGCACCTCAGAGCCCTGCTCGACGGGAACTCTGAGCGCTTGCGTGGACGTCGGCACGTATTACTTGTTGATCACTCCCTCGGTCTTTACAGGTGTTCCGTGCGGTGCAAGCTATGAGGTGACTCTGACTTGCGAGCCGTGCGAAATCATCAGCGCGTGTGATCCGAATTCAGCGTTTAGTCAGGGTATTGACACGCCCACGGATGATTGGGTTTTCGGCCCGTCCGACATTCAGAGCGAAACGCACTACTTTGAAGACTTCTCGATCACTCCCGGAACTGCGATTGGATCCATCGGCTTCTGGGGCATCACCCTGATGAGTTCTACCTTTGACCCATGTTCAGAGGATCCGATGACGTTTGAAGTGTCGGTCTATCCAGACTTGGCGGGCGAGCCTGACTTCTCTGCGGCAGCATTCTGTCGTGACACTGTGAACCTCTCCGGCGTTCCCAATGGCTACATATACCATCCGAGTTTTCTGATTCCGGCCTACTACTACGAGTTGACGTATGCCGAGGGCCTGTGCTGCTCGCTAACGGCGGGATGGGTCGGTGTAAAGGCGATTTCGGCAGGTGCGCCGGATGATTGCCGCTTCTATTGGGGTTCCAGCGGCGGTTCAGCCGGCGGTTCGTCCTTGCAATACCTCAACGGTGTCTTGAACTCCACAGAGACGTTTAATCTTGCGATGTGCATTAATGCGTGTCCGGTTCCGTGTGATCCGGTGCCGCACACCGTGACGGTCTATCGCAACTCGACCGCTGGTGTTCCGCACGGCTATGTGACGCTGCGTTGGACGGCTCCGCAGGCGGGAACTTACCTAATCTATAAGAGCACTGTCACTACCAACGACGGTGACGCGGACGGCGCGGATGCGGATGCGCTGCCCGGTGATGACACCGACTGGACACTTGCCGGTTCGCCGGTAGTTGTGCAGGGCGACGTGAGCTGGGATGCTCCGGCAGGTTTTGATCCGTATGCAAACTACATTATCTATCACCAGTGCTGGTAGAAGCTGACTAACCCCCTCCTTCCCCCGTGAACGGAGGAACGGAGTGAGGACAGAGGATATGAAAGGGCGTCTCGCGAGAGGCGCCCTTTCTGTTTCGTGCGAAATGCAAGACGTCGTCGCTAAGAAGAAACAAATCCCGACGTCACGGCGTGCACGATGTTTGCAGGGGGTTTTCCTGATAACTCCTGGGAGCCTACATGAGACGATTCGTAATTTGGTGCGCGCTGATTCCGCTCTTGACGTTTACTGCGTGCGAAGAAGAGTCTGCGCAGACGGAAACCGGCGATCCGACACTAACGATTCTGACCCCGACCGATTTGGAGGGTCTTTACGGAGACGTGACTGTTGAGGTTTTCGGTCACGATTACGCAGGGCATCCGCTCGATCGGATTGTCTACTACATTGATGATCAGGCCGTGTACACAGACCCTGATCCTGAGGCGACGAGTCCTTCAAGCAGCTATGCGTGGGACACGGAAGTTTATCAGGACGGTGATCACGATTTGCGGGTTGTGGGCTATGATAGCGACGGACGCTCGGCTGCACACGAAGTAGAGGCTACGACGAACAACTCGGATGCGGCTTCCGGAGTGGTGCGGACAAACACATCTGGCGTCATTCGCACACGATACGGCGCGCAGATTGTCGTTCCGCTCGGCGCGGTTCCCTTGGGGGAAGAGGGCAACAACGCGACGATGGTGTTCTCGATTGAACGCGATACGTTGGCCAATGCGGTTCCTCCGGCTGGACAGGCGCGCGTCTCGAATTACTATCGCTTCACACCGGGTGGGTTTGTCTTCTTCTATCCGGTGCAGGTTTCGGTTCCGATTTTGGATGATGCGAATGTCGAGGGACGTGAAGTGATTCTCTATCGCATCAATCCGACCTCGGGGATGCTGGAGAATTTTGCGGGAAGTATCAATGAAGAAGAGGGAACGGTCTCGGCGCAAACCTATGAACTCTCAACTTGGTTCGCTGCCGTGGTAACTTCAGGAAGTGATCCGCAGGGATTCGGGTGCATCGAAGTAAATAACGTCAGCGGCGATTGGCTCTCGATGTGTGTGGACTCGGTTTCGCTGACCTATCCGGCGAAGGATACGCCATTTTCACCGGAACACGGATGGCAGTGCTCCTTTGGAACAGGGAATTCCGGTTTAGATGCGGCGGGACATTGGTATCTGCCGCAGGGATTCTATCGCATTTGTATGCAACAGCAGATGAGCGAAGGAGCTTGGCAGCATCAATATCGCACGATTGCAATATCGCAGGCGGCGGGAAGAACGTGGAATGGAAATGAGCACTGCGCCGCAGAGTGGAATGGGCTTGTAACGGACGGGAGTCTTCCGCTTCCGACCGCAGGTCAGTGCGGCTGTATTCCTGAACCCGATGTGCCTGTGGGGACCGGCGATGTGCAGGTGACGCTGCAGTGGTTCAACGAACTCTCAATTGACGTGGATTTGTGGGTCTATGATCCGTTTGAGGAGCGCTGTTACTACGGGAATACGACGACGGAAGCGGGAGGGCGATTGGATCGGGATAACCTCTGTTCCAACTATCAGAACGGAATGCCGGAGAATGTTTTCTGGGCGACGGCGCCCGCGGGTGAGTATTCGATCTGGGTGGATTGGTATTCCGACTGCTCACACGGAATGCAGAGCCAGCCGTTCAATGTGCGGCTGGTGAACCACGAGCAGGTGGTGACGTGGGATCGCGTGCTGCAGAGGGATCAGTCACTCGAACTTGCGCAGTTCACGGTTTTCGGAGGACAGATTACTCTGTATCCTCCGGGAGGATTGTTTGTGGCGGATCCGCCGAGGAGAGAAGAGAGAGTGGAGAAGAGAGTTGATGATTGATGATTGATGATTGCAGAACAAGCAATCTGACTAAATGCGAAACCCCCGACTGGTGTCAAGGTCGGGGGTTTCTAATGCCAGGTCGTGCGATCGTGGGTCCCGCTTCAGATGCGCAAGTTACCTGGTCCCGGTAGTGTGTCGCGCTTCAATAGAACAGAGTGGGTCACTCAGAGAAAGGTTGCAGGCGGAAGGTATGAGGTTGGAGGTAGGAGGTATGAACCCGGAACGGAGGCATGGAGGCGAAGAGGGGTTGAAGTCTGCTTGTGTATGAGGTTTAAGCTGTTGTGACAGAGTGTATCGCAGGCAATAGGTCTAAGAGCAGAGGGCCTCTGAATTTGGAACAAAAAGTCTTGAATGGATGAGTTTTTTTTCTAAGAGATTGTTTCAAATTGACTTTAGGTGATGCCGGAGGCTACATTGAGCACAAGCATTGAGGTAGTGGTTTCCTCCCTGCCAGTCATCCGCGAGACACGAACCCCGCGAAGCCGGCATTCTCGAGTGCCGGCGACGCGGGGTTCAAAGCGGAAGAAGCTCTTTGCAATTTGCACGACACGATGCGTGTGGGCAGGGTCGGTCGAAGTCGGGCGGCCAACGGGGCCGCCCCTACGATGCAAAAGGAAAAGCCTGCGGAAAGACCGCAGGCTTGGGAAGTGGCGTCTCCCAGAATCGAACTGGGGACACACGGATTTTCAGTCCGTTGCTCTACCATCTGAGCTAAGACGCCAAAGGGAGCAGGAATCTAAGCAACTCCCGAATAATTGTCAAGCACTTGAGCCGAGCCATTCACTTGGGCTCTCAAGGGCGCTGTCGCGACGATGCGGCCGTGCAAAACTATATTTCTTAGAGTGAGATGAAGTGACAGATTAACAACAATCTAAGTAAGCATTTTTTGTGGTGGAGTAATAAGTCACTTTTTCACATTTGATTGCTACCGGAGCAGACAGAACATACCTTGTGAGAGCGGTGAGAAATCCGCCTCAACAAAGAATACAACTCTAATAAACATGATCTTACGGAACTGTGGCCTTAGATTTACAGCCCAAATGAGAGGCGGTACAGTTCTTGAAGAGGACGATGAACATAGATGGACGAAGGAGGAGCAATAGTGAATACATGGAAAATGATGTTTGTCTTGATGACCCTGGCGATTCTCGGATCGGCCTGGGCCTCAGACAGGAATGGACCTTCATCGCTCGATGATCGCTGCGTCGGTGATGCAACGTTGTATCTTGACGACAATAGCCAGACATCCGAAGTTGATGTCAATTTGGAAGGCAACGACTGCGGACGGACAAGTGACCCGGATTACATCTGGCGGCTTGTGGTTGCCAGTTCGGGCCTTTGGACTATTAAGGACGACTACAACACGGCCCGACTTTATCTGCTGACCGGATGCTGCGATGGAGATCAGATATTTCCGCGCGGACGAGTCGAAGATGAGGGGCGGATCGAATGCATCTTCCTTGAGCAGGGCGAGTACTTCCTTGTCGCCGAAGGCGATGACGATGTTCTCCTGATGATCACGCCGTGCGAAGACCCGTGCGTGACCATGCAGATGGAGGACGGTATCTTCTATGAAGGCGTGCAAGGTATGTACGTGCAGACGACCGACGCGAGTTCGCCGGAAAATCTCTACGACGGTCCGTGGCAAATGCAAGGGACTCCCTGTCAGGATGAGACCGTGAACGAAGAAGGCGCAATCGTCGGTTTCGGCTACTACAACTGGTACAATCAGGACTTCGGCTGGAATCACATCTTCACAACCGAGAATTTCGAGTGTCTGGAGTATGTGATTGACTCGGCTTGCGTGCTGATCTGCGCGTACGAAGTGGACGCGTGCGTTCCTTCAAGAGAACACTCAAACTGTGAGTTCGACATCGTGCGTTTTGACGGAGGCGATAATGCATGGCCTCATCTGAATCCGGATGCTGAACCGGGAGACAATCTCTCCAACTCCGTCACCCGAATTCCCGTGCCGCTTAGTGCGCTGGAAGACGGCGACCTCAATGTTGATCTTGACATTGACGCCTACTCAGATGAGTGCGCGTGGGCGACGACCGTGAAGTGGTCACAGCTTGTGGTCTATTTCACCTGCTCGCAGACACCGCCGCAGCCCTTGGGATTTGACTTGGGCGATCTGCCGCCGTTCGATGATCTTGGAAACGAATGCTATCCGACTGCATCCGTGGAGAACGGCGGTCCGGGCAATGCGGTCTTTGCTCCTGAGGATCAAGTCGCATGGCTTGGCGAGTGCGTTGACTTCGAGCAAGTGCCTGTCCTGCCCGACAATGATGATTGCGACGACGGTATTGATTTCATTCCAGGGAATTATAGCGGCGGCTCATGGATGCCGTGCGAAACGGCCTGTGTGGACGTCACCGTTTCGACGGGGCCCGCTTATGAGCAGGGCACACCGCTTTACATCTGGGCTTGGAAAGACGGTAATCTTGATTGCGACTTTGATGACATTTACTTGGAGTGTATGGAAGGCGACGATACC
>JADLDM010000191.1 GCA_020846695.1 bacterium
AACGGCGATGTGGATATGGACTCCTGCGTTTTTACGAACAACATGTGCACGAACGCGAATCGTGCTGTGATTCATTCGTATCGCCACGAGCTTCGTATTAGGCAATCCAGTTTTCTGGGCAATAGTCCGGTTGCGGTTTCGAGTCTATATAACGACAACCAAATGCTGATAGAAGCCGACTCGAACTATTGGGGACACTCGTCCGGCCCGTTTCACGCGGAACTGAATTCGTTCGGACAGGGAGACACAATTACTGGCGACTCTGTTGATTTTTCACCGTGGCTCGATGAAGACCCGCTTGAAGCAGCAGAGGAACCACCTATCCCTGAGGATTACGCTCTCTTCCGCGCCTTCCCCAATCCCTTCAACTCATCGGTTACGCTCGAGTATGCGGTTGCACATGAGCAGGATATCAAGATCACGATCTATGACCTGCTTGGAAGGGAAGTGGAATCTTTGTCGCCGGGAAAACTACAAGCGGGAGTGCATCAAACAATCTGGACTGCCGAGTCGTTCGCCTCTGGTATCTACTTGGCGAGGCTCACTTCTGAGGACAACCGCCATACTCGCATGACGACAAAACTGCTCTTGGTAAAGTAGTTTTGAACTTCTTTGACGAACAAGCCCTCGAATGTCGAGGGCTTGTTTGTTTAAGGTAGGGGCGTGTAGTGGTCGCCCGCTACACCCTGTATTTGCAAATCACTCCGGGCTGTCGTGACAGGGAATCGTAAGAACCGCGCAATGCGCTTTGCGAATGACCGCCTCGGTAACCGAGCCGTGAACGAATCTTCGCCAGCCCGTTCTGCCGTGCGTCGCAATCACAATACAATCCATCTTCTTCGCTTCCGCATAGCTTACAATCTGCGCCGCTGCATCGCCTAACGCGACGTGATACTCAACCGGAACATCGGATCCGATTCGCTCCTTCACAGTGTCGCGCAGAGTCTGATCATACGTCGTGATCAATTCGCTTTCATATTTCTTCACGTCGAATGCAACCGTACCCGTGCCCGGCGGCAGTTCCACCAAAGGAACCGGCGGCACCACGTGCAGCACGGTCAGCTTTCCGCCAAAGCGCCTGATAAGCTCCAACGCATCGGTCAGCGCGCGAAATGAAGGCTGACTGAAATCAATCGGGCAAAGAATCTGTTTGAACGCAAGCATGACGACCCTCCTCCGGGACGGATTGAAAAATTGCGAACAAAAGCGTATGATAAAGAACTGGCTCTTTCTGACGATTACACCATTAGAAGAGCCAAGGAGTTCCCCCGGTCGAAGTTGACTTCGGGGGTCAGATTAACATAAGGAACAGCTTCAGAAAGGCAAGTTCGTAATGTCGGCAGATAAGGCAGAAAAAGCAGCAAAACCGGACCCCGAAAAGCTGCCTCGGGACATCATGGAACAGGCGAAATCGGCGCTTCGTTGCATCTCGTCTGGCGACCGAGTATTCGTCGGGTCAGGATTGGCGGTACCTCAGCTACTGATAGAGGCATTGGCGGAGCGTGCCTCGGAACTACAGGATGTGGAAATTACACACCTGATGACATTCGGCCCCGCCCCCTATGCAGAGCCGGGCATGGAAAAGAGCTTTCGCACGAACGCGCTCTTCACCGGAGCCAACGTGCGGCAGGCCGTGAACGAGGGTAGAGGAGACTACACCCCTGTGTTTCTCGGCGAAATTCCGCGCCTGATTCGCAGCGGCGCGCTAAAAGTGGACACCGTACTCCTGCAAGTAACCCCGCCCGGAACGCACGGCCATTGCAGTCTCGGTATTGACTGCGCCTGCACACTTGAGGCCGCGCGCAATGCGAAAAACGTGATCGGTTTGGTTAATGAGCAAATGCCGTGGGTCTATGGCGAGAACTTCCTGCACAAGTCCGCCTTCCGCGCATTGGTTCGCTACGATCATCCGCTGCCAGAATTGCCGCGCAAAGCGCCGTCCGAAACGGAGAAGATTATCGGTATGTTCTGCGCGGATCTCGTTCCCGACGGCGGCTGTCTGCAATTGGGCATCGGTGCGATTCCCGATGCAGTGTTGGCCGCGCTGACCAACAAGCATGATCTCGGCATGCACACCGAGATGTTCTCGGATGGCGCTGTAGAGTTGGTTCAGAAGGGCGTGATCAACTGCTCAAAGAAGAATCTGCACAAGGACAAGATGATTGCGAGCTTTGTGCTCGGCTCGAAGATCCTCTACGACTTCGTGCGCTCCAATCCTCTGGTCGAATTCCGTCCCGTGGATCACACCAACGATCCGTTCGTCATCGCGCGCAACGACAAGATGATCTCGATCAACAGCGCGCTGCAAGTGGACTTGACCGGACAGGTGTGCTCCGATTCGATCGGGCACTCCATCTTCTCAGGCTTCGGCGGGCAGGTGGACTTTGTGCGCGGCGCCTCGCGATCCAACGGAGGCAAGCCGATCATTGCATTGGAATCCACAGCCAAGAAGGGTGACATTTCTCGAATCGTTCCCATCCTGTCGCCCGGAGCGGGAGTGGTGACCTCGCGCGCCGATGTGCATTATGTCGTCACCGAATACGGCGTGGCCTTCCTGCACGGCAAGACTCTGCGCGAGCGCGCACAAGCGTTGATTCGTATTGCGCATCCGAAGTTCCGCGAGGAGCTTCAATATGCCGCCAAGATGCGGATGCTGGTTTAGCGTTCCGTCGCCGTTGTGGGTCTCCAGACCCGCAATGTCCCCGAATCACAAGCGGGCCGGATTCCTCCGGCCCGCTTTCATTTTCTCACTGTTGTGCTACTTCAAGAGCATCATCTTCACCACATCGCGCTGCCCACCCGCGCGAATATCGGCAAAGTAAATTCCCGTTGCAAAGCTTGATGCACTCCACGCGATCTCCTGCTCACCTGATGCAAGGCCGTTGCGTCGGATTGTAGAAACTTCCCGCCCCTGCAAATCGAGAATTTTCACCGTCACGTTCGCGCCTTTCGTCAGCGTGAATTTCAAACTCACTTCCGCATTAAACGGATTCGGATAAGCAACCGCCGAGAAACTCGGAATCGCAGGCGAGCCCGGCCCGACGGAAACTCCATCCAAGGTCACGCAAACTTTGTGCTCCACCTGTGATGGAACAACAGCGGAAAGTTCGGGATTGCTCTCCGGCGAAAGAACGGTTCCATCTTCGAGATAAATCTGGATGTCGTAGGCCGCATTCTCATCCAGCGTGAAATAGTTGTTAAGGCCGCTTGATGCAACGGCAGCTTGCGTAAGCACACCGCTCCTAATCAACGTCTGAGAGCCATGCGCGTAGATTTCCACGCGGCGATGCCAACCGCGCTCCTCACCGTTCGGGCCAAGGACCTGTACTTCAAGTCGGCCCGCGCCATTTGTTGTATTGCGATAGAGAAGGGCAGGGGAGTCATTCAGAAGAAGAGTCAAATCGAGATCACCATCTCCATCATAGTCGGCGAATCTTGGGAAGCCATCTTCCATGGAGTTAAGTCCCCATTCGGGAGCCATATTTGTGAACCAGACTTGCAATCCGATGACGCTATCACAGCGCAGTAGTTGATTCTCTCCCAAATAGTATCCCGTGCCGCCGGGGCATGCGGCCATGAAGTCATAATCTCCGTCCATATCCACGTCGCCTGCGGCGTAACGAACGCCATTTGGATAGCCCATCGCTTCGAAGTCGGCATCCGCGCCATGCACGTTTGCTTGCAGGAAGAACTCGCCGTTCTGATTCAGCCAGACATCGTGACGATTCACACCTGCAGTCACAAGGTCGGGAAACTTATCGTTATTGATGTCCACGAAGATCCCGCCGCAATTGGCCGCGCTGCCGATCAAGCCGGTCTCTTCGGACGCGTCTTCAAACCTGCCGTTTCCTAAATTCTTATAGAGGTAGTCACGGTCGTATAGGCGCGTCATGTACATGTCCGCATCGCCGTCGAGGTCATAGTCCGCTACGGCAAAGGTGGCATTGTCGTTTGTGATCGGCAGTTGAGACGACGCTGTAACATCTATGAATCTCTCGCCGTGATCGTTTCTGTAGAGCTTCCAGTAGTGCTCGAACTCAATCAGCATATCAGGATAACCATCCACGTCAAAATCCATCCATGTGAAGTCTCGTGTGCGGTCATCCACTTGCATTCCCATTTGCGTGGCGCGATCTGTGTAGTGGCCGCCTTCATTCACCATTAGCATCAGGTCAGAGTGAAAGCCAACGAGGAAGAGGTCAATGTCGCGGTCATGATCAAAATCAATAGGCTGCGCATTCTGAATGTCGCAGCTTTGCGGAAGTCCGGAATTTTGCAGCACGGTGAATTGCCCGCCATCATTGATGTAGAGTTTCACGGCTCCTCCGTACCGATTGGAACGAAGCAGATCGAGATCGCCGTCGTTGTCGTAGTCGAACCAGCAGGGCACACCGGCTTCGCCCATTCCGGTCAGTCCGATTTCCGCCGCAACTTCGGTGAACGGGTTTTGTGCTGAAGCAGTTGTTCCCAAGAGAGCCGATCCCAACACAAGCCACGCGAGAGCGATGTTACGCATGACGACCTCCTATTTGTACAGTCCAAATTCCCCAAGGCAAACCCCACCAAGTATGTATAATCTACATAGTCCATGCCGGTTCCACAAGCAATTCCATTGGAATGAGCGGCTTACGTGACAAAACTCACAGAATCGGAGGACTCAGTCTTTTCGGGCGTGGAGGAAGAATCCGTTCTTGCTGACGCGGGCGATGGTTCCTGAGGGGCTTTTGAAGAAGCTGTTCAGGTGGACGATGCGCAGGCCGGCGCGGTGGAAGATGTCGCGCAGATCGCGTTCGGAGAATTGGTGGAAGTGGGGGCGGTATTTGCGCGAGAGGATGTGCTCGACTTTGTAGATCAGGCTGTAGTCATTGGGGGTGACGAGGAACAGGTTTCCGTCCGGGGCCATGACGCGCTTGAGTTCGAGCAGGTGGTAGAGCGGGTTGAAGAGGTGTTCCAGGACTTCAAAGTGCGTGACCGTGGCGAACGAGTTGTCGGCGAATTCGTAGGGCGCGACATCGAGATCGGCTTCGCTCACTTCGATTTTCAGCTTGGTCTCTTCGGTGAGCACGTCGCGCATGTAGCTTTCGCCGGAGCCGACGTCGAGCCATCGTTCTTTGAGCGGGTAGTCCTTCGTGTAGTCCAGGAACAGCCGGAGCAATCGCTGCGTGCGCTTTTTCAGTGCGGGATCGTAGAGGTTGTCGTCGGCTCCGATTCGGGAATCGAGCATGACTTTGTCGTCGTAGCTCACGGGCTTGCTCCTTGACTGGTGTTAAGTTCAGACAGCCAAGATAGCGATCTATTCCGCGCGGAGCAACTTCTCCGGGCCATCCCTCCAAACATCTGTGGAAACTGGAGTTCCTGCGTTGCGTTTGCGGGTGTCTATCCTTATATTATAAGGCTATATTGGAGAATCTTGAGTGTAAGTTCCGTTTTTTCAGTTCGGCACTAATATTTGACCAAACAGAAGCTCCTGTTTTCATTTGGCTGGATATTAAGCACTGAACTTACGAATCCAGCCAAACACAACCCCAATATACAACACGAAACAACAATTGTCAAGTGATAGTTTCCAAATACTGAACTTATGCCAACCATTTGTTCAATAGCCAGATAGCGGGTTTGGCATTGGAGTTAGGGCAAGGCAATTGGCATTAGGAAGAGGCAATCAAACGGAGGAGAGCAAATGGCAGAGTTTCTCACTACAACTGGAGCGTCTCATCGCATTGAGCAGATTATTGACGGTGCAAAGGCGGGTTTATGCACGCGCGAACGACACACCTCTTCACATTTTCTAGGTTCGACCTCCCGGTCGAACACATTGGATTGACATGATTCTCCGCGACCGGGAGGTCGCGGCTAGAAAATCGGGGGTGCATCGTGCGTGTCACAAGAAGGGATGCGTGGAAATTGTCGGACGAGCGAGGATGCGGATAGAAAAAGGGGGGCAGGATTATGCGCGCGCGAACGACACACCTCTTCACATTTTCTAGGTTCGACCTCCTGGTCGAACACATTGGATTGACATGATTCTCCGCGACCGGGAGGTCGCGGCTAGAAAATCGGGAAGCCAATACGTTTTCTATGTTCGACCTCCAGGTCGAACACGATTGTCGCGATTACACACATCCACGCAACATGAGATGAAATCGCCTGCGAATCGAAAAGAGACCGACACCACCTTCTTCGTGACAGCCGTCATTGAGAATCGCGTTGAGATATTTCGAGAACCGGAGCACGCACAGGCTTTTCTGAGTACGCTTCAGCATTTCAGAAAATCGGGTGAGATTGGTCTCTATGGCTATGTTGTGATGCCTGATCACGTTCACTTCATCTGCAAGGTGAAGGGCGAGATGACTATTTCCGATTTCGTGAAGCGTGTGAAGACGTTTACATCTCGCGGATTTGGCAAGCATGTTCATTGGGAGAGCGGATTTTGGTCGGAGATAATTACGTCGGAAAAAGCTCTTCTCCAGAAGTTGCACTACATTCACGCGAATCCAGTGCGCGCCGGACTGGTGGAATTCGCGCGGGATTATCTGTGGTCGAGTGCCATTGAGTATCAGTCGAAATTGACATCAGAGTTGTTGGATTCGTTATCCGTGTGACCGCGACCGGGAGGTCGCGGCTAGAAGGGAGGGGAATCATCTCCCCGCAACCATAGCCCTCTCCGGGGCGTTTAATACGAGCAATCAGGAAGAGATAGCACAGAGATAGAGAATTGATTATACAACACTTGCCGAACAAACTGCGAATGAGTCTCGCGGCGATGGTGGGGTGCGTGCTGATTAGCGCCTCCTCATTATATGCCGACGGGCTGAAGATCGGGCTTCTGAAGTACAACGGGGGCGGCGATTGGTACTCGGGCGGGCGCGCGCTGGCGAACCTTTTGCGCTACGCGGAATCTCAGGCCAACCTCGACCTGGACCCCGAACCGCGCGCGGTCGAACCCGGCTCCGCCGAACTCCTGGGCTATCCGATCACATTCATTAATGGTCATGGGAATGTTGCTTTCAGTGAGAGTGAGGTTGTCAACCTCCGCGCGTATTTTCAAGCGGGCGGCTTTCTCTTCGCCAACGACGACTACGGCATGGACGCGAGCTTCCGCCGCGAAATGAAAAAAGTCTTGCCCGATGCGGAATGGTTCGAGCTGCCGTTCAATCATCCGATCTATTCCGAACTCTCGCGCTTTCCAAGCGGGTTGCCGAAAGTTCACGAGCACGACAAACTTCCCGCGCAAGGCTTCGGATTGTATGTCAACGGCGTGATGGTCTGCTTCTACAATTTTCAGTGCGACCTCTGCGACGGTTGGGAGGCCGAAGAGATTCACAACGATCCCATCGAGAAGCGCAAAGCCGCGCTCGACATGGGGACGAATGTGTTGGTGTATGCGCTGACGCGTGGAGTGGAATAGCCCATTCTGTCATCCTGCAAGGATTTTGTCGCGTGCTCAACCATCGTGCAGTTAGCAACCAGACCCTTACAGGGTGACAACCCCAAGACCTTATGTATCTAACTCTTTCCGCACTATTCTTGACCGCAGCGGCGGTGATT
>JADLDM010000192.1 GCA_020846695.1 bacterium
AACAGTATTGATGTAATTGTTGCCGCCATCATTATCAGTGGACAACTCGACCATGGTTCCGCCGGGTGAGCGCAGGAAGATATCCAAGTCACCCGTAAACGTGTGGTGAATGTCCGTGATCGTCACCGTGATTCCGGATACGGTGCCCGTAATCGGCACGTCAATCGAAGCAAATGAGGTATCGTAATCAGTAATGGCCACAGGCGGACCGGCGTATGCGTAGGTTCCACCACCGCCACCAATCAGAACGGCAATACTGTCAGGTCTCACGCTATCCGCTGATCCATCATGGATATTGAGTAGCGAGGACAGATCCGCATAGATTTCAGAGGTATCAACACCGGTTCCATAACCCATGCAATCCACTAAATAGTCGCGCAGATTACCGACGAGTGTAATTTCCTGATCTGGCTGAATGCAGTCGTCGCTTTCACAGGCCCATATAACGGCGCCTGTAGAGTCGAGAACGATCGTACCACCTTCGGCATCTCTGGCAACCTGACACTCGGCCCACCTTGGCTCATTGACATCCACCTGAACGCAATTATCAAACGTTTGCGTAACATTCACACCTTCCCAACTCACAGCATGAATACTGAAGTCGAGGAAGGTTCCGTCGCACCAGATGGTAGCAAGATCTGACGAGTCCGCACGGAGGGTCCAGTAGTACATACGAGCCCAGCCGAGATCGTTGACTCCATCATTATAGATGAACCAGGCACCTACGCTATCGGGGATGATCCACGGATTCGGATCATCCGTGATCCTCTGGAAGTCACCTTCTACGACACGCATCGAGTCAGCATGAACGCCCGGATCGCAGTCCGTGAGTTCGCAGGTCTCGATCAAAGTTGCGCAGACAACGATGTTGGTGTCTTCCGGTGCAATCCACCCGTGAATCATATCCGGGCCATAGACGTCGGGACAACCCGCCGCGAAGACGTCACACGGAATCAGATCCACACAGAAGGTGGTGTCTTCAAAGCTGTCTTCTTCGTAGGCATCCGAGAACGGCGGAGTATTGTAGCGACCGGGGTTACCACCCTGGTCCCAAGCGCCGCGGATGACGAAGCAGCTATTATAGATGAAGGTATCTTCCGGCATCGCATAGATGCGGCCAATGAGGGTATATTCCCACTCGTCCACATCAATGCTTTCCGGAGTAACGGTTACCAGTTCCACGGCGATATAGTCGCCGGGAGCCGAACCGTTCGGAATCAGGTACTGAGTTGCAGGATCAACCAGCGAAATCTGCCAGTTACCCGTGATCTGCCAGAGACCCTCGGCGGCGCCATACTCCGATCCGTCAGAGTTCGGGTATGCGGCAGGATCATAGTGGACTTGCTCGCTGGCATGCACAGTAATGCTGAAGGTATCTCCCTCGGCAAAGCGGAATCCGCAATCTCCGTCCCATTCATTATTCTGAACGGTTGCAGTACTGTGGGTATCTTCGTCGCGAACGCCGGTGGCAATGCCTGTCCACTCGAGGAACTCGGGATTGTCATTATCCACATCGAGTTCTGCCGAGACCTGCGGGCAGGTGAAGTAGTAGATCTCATCAACACTGATAGAGTCAACAATCGAGTCACCATCAACCGTCCATGCGTTGACGAGGATGGTATCCTGACCCTTAATCGGAACGAGCATCAAGCTATCCATGCCGGCTGTGATGAACCACGTACCATTCCACATGTACGAGAATTCCATCAAAGCATCGGTGTCAATGAAAGCGTCCGGATCTGCATTCTCGAGGCGGCCATCATAGATGGTGTTGCTGTCCGGGTCTTCGCAACCCAAAGAGCCATCAAGGTCTTCGCACAGCGTCTTGAACAACGGCTTGGCGACGATGCGCGACCGCGTGTTGGACGGGTTATGGAACTCGACATACAGAGTATCATGATAGACGTCGTCATCCCACGGCACGCCGAAGTTATCCGGCTGGGTGATGGACAGCGTGTCGAGCAGGATACGCACAAAGATAGAGTCGTGAATCTCGTCATGCGCCGGATTATCTTCCGAATCGTAAGCGCCAGAGGAATCCACGGAGCCGGGCGAGAAGGCGTTCCAATCCGGCATCGGGCCGAAGACGTCGAAGTCATCAAATAGGGCATCAATCGAATCGGTGTAGTCAATACCCGCATACACGGTATCCGGGTAGTAATACCAGAATTCGATCGGTCCGACAATACGCGGACAGCGGCTTGGGCCGAGGATCGCGATGACGCAGTTGCCATCCGTATACTCAGCTTCAGTGAAGTTTCCGTCAATGTCGTAGGCCGTGACGCCAAGATTATAGTAGTCGTCGGCATCGCGACAGTCGCCCTCAACAGGGTTAATGCGATATGAATTGCGCGACACATCGGCGGTATCAATCATGCTGTCCTGAACCATGACGCAAGCATACCAGTAGTCCAGAGCGCCGGACGTAGCGTAAGGCTCCGTTACGATCATGGTGTCGGAGTCAGGCTGGACCAGCGACATATTATAGATACAGGAGAAGTCAAACATGACTTCCGTGGCCGAGGTATCGGTCGCGATCCAGACGCACAGCGATTCGCCGACGAAGAAGTTAAGGTTGCAGTTCAGAGCGTCATTGACGACGGCGACAGAATCAATCGCCGGGCCGAGGCCGTTCTTCCAGATGCAAACAGTATCTTCATTGTAAACGTTACCCGCATTGTCAATCAACTCAAGCGACAGACAATAGAGTCCGTCAGGAAGAGGATCGCAGTCCGGATCCTCCATGTTCCAGTAGTAATTGAGGGTGTCTGAGAAGACGTCGTTGAACAGGAAGTCAATCGGATAGCAGACAGGAGCGGCTGATCCGCAGGAGAACGGATTTCCTACATAGAATGAATCAGCGGAGTAGCTCCATGTTCCCTGAATGTAAACGGTATCAACCTTGATCCGGTAGCAAAGGTCTTCAGCCAAACAGGTATCGAGGAGACCCTGCGTGTAATAGCGATGAGCGCGGAAGGCCAAAAGCGGTGTCTCGTTGCCGTCCACCCAGAGATAAGGATCATTGACCGAACCATAGTCCGGGCCGAAAGGCAGCGGATCGTGGTACCAGTCATTCAGATCGAAGGCCAGTTCGGTTGTGGGCCGGCAGGTATCCAGCACGGAGTACAGGCAATTCAACTGCGTGTAGCCGTCGGTGATACTGGTCGCGCCGTCATGATCGGATCCGTAGACGGCATTACAGCCACCGCGGTCCATATAGCGGGCTTCCGTGATTCCGACGAGCATTCCCCACGGGCAGTAGATATTCAGAATATCGAGGTCGTCATCGAGACTGTCCACGCCGTCCTTACCATACCAGGTGAAGCAAGCGGAGCTGTCAATCCCCGGCACGTAAGGTGAGCGCCACTCCCAAGAATCCGAACCGGTCGGAACCGCGTAGGGATGGAAGTAGTCAAGGCGAGTTATGACTGCGCCGGTTGGCGTATCCGGATTATCATCGGGGATAACGCGAACGTCGAATCCAATCAGGTAAACCTTGGTCAGATTATGAACAAGATTCGTGGTGTCGTACACCGAATCCACCGCGTCCAAGTACCAGCGGATCGAATCGGGGCTCAGATTGGTATAGACCGTGGCCAACGCGCTGTCATACGGGCTGAAGCGCTGATTGCAGTAGTTGTCTTCACCATCCCACGACCAGTAGACATTCGAGCCGGGCAGTTGGGGATGCTGGTTGTCCAAGCAGATATCGCATCCCACAAGCGTTCCGGCCGTGTCACCCCAAGCCACCGGATTCGACAGGTTACCGGCATCGTCAATCGAGTAGGCGTAAATTGTATCGAGATTCTCAAGCGCTTCGAGAATACAATACTCGAGCGAATCCCAGAGCGAGGTGTCCCCGCAACAGGAGATTGGGATCTTCAACGAGATCAGGTTATTGATCGCGCCCGGATCACCGCCGCTGCCCACGAAGTGCCGCTCGGAAACCCAAAGGGCAGTATCGGATAGCAGGTTATGCAAGGGCGAGTTAATCGGGAAGGTGTCGCCGGGCATAACGAAATCTTCAAAGTCCAGAGCAAGGTAGGCAACATCGAAGTTGCGTGAGCCGGTGTCGCAATCCTGCACATTAAAGCTCTGATCCCAGAACACACTATCCCCGTCGCAATTCCAACTTGAGTTGGTGCGGGTTGGGAAGCCGTTCTGGATCGTGCTCAAATAGACTACGAGAGTGTCATTGCATCCGGCAATGGTATCGTTGTCCATGTAGTTGCCGTTGATAATACGGCAGGAGTCCACACAGGCTTGATCCAAGGACGGCGGAGTATTATCTACAGGGCGGATACAGACAAAAGTATCCACGATGTCGCCGGGATAATCGAAGTCGTCTGGATCTCCGGACTCATCGAATATCGCGTAGTAGAGAAACAGTGTATCTCCGCAACCCATGCCGTTTTCCATCTCGCACACGCTGACAACAAGCGTATCATAAGCAAAGACAGCCGCAGCAAAAGGATTGCAAATGACTGCTGACGCGTCCCAGAAGAGGGTATCACCGACCGCGCCCGTATCAATTGAAGCAGCCATCAGGGAATCCAGCCAGATCGAGTCGCCGATTGCCACAACACCGTCGAAAGCAATACCACCTGCTTCGATGTAGCGGATGAAGGCGCAGCCGGAGTTGATCGAGCAGGGCGCCTGCATTTGGAATCCTGCGTCGGCGCAGAAGCTCTGCTGGAATCCTTGCGGCGGCGTATTTGCCCAGCCGAACCACGTGACGCCGAAGTCAAGCGGATCACCTGCGGAGGCGACGACGCCGTCCGGATGGAACTGCAATTCGGCATCCACCAAACAGCTATCGAACGGATTGGCCGTGGGTCCACCCAGTCCCATGTGGGGCGTGATGGTCACGTTCATCTCGTACAAGGGCGTGGTGATGCCTGCCGGGCAGTCCATGATGATTGACGGATAGAGTGCGGGGTTAAGCGCACCCAAGTCGGGCAGGGTTTCCAGTCCGACGTCAATTGAATCACAGAATGCCGTCATGTACGCGGCCTTGACATGAATTCTAAGTTCATCGCCAAGTTCGTCAATGATTCCATTGGGCGGAACAAGAGCATTAGGGTCTTCGATGCACTCGACGTCAATGATCGCCGAAACATCAATCTGCGCAGAGGCTGTCTGCGGCATGAACAGCGTGACCAGCATGGCCATCGCAGCAGCAAGCCACACAAAAAGAGTCTTGGACCTCATTTTGTGACTCTCCTGAATATGGGAATTCGTAATTGTCCGATTGGAAGAAGAAGCGGCGGTCGCACACGCCGGAATCCCGCAGAGCGAATCGTTCACCCTGTGGGCATTGTGGATAACTTTGTTGGTCATGAACTGCTCACTCAGTTCTGAAGAAGGATTGCAATCTGGCATGAACGACCTGTATGTTTGTCCACCCTTTGAGGAAAAATACTCAAACTTCCACTCTCACACGACCATAGCCGTTTTTTGATTGGAAGTTGAAGCACATCGAGCTATACCTAAAAACCAAGAACTTAGTGGAAGGGTAAAAAGCTAAGTTCAAAAAAGTTCTATACTGTCCAAACTTCCCCAAATATAGTCAATCTCAATTTACTTGTCAAGGAAAATATTTGCCCTATTTTCATCAATCACAAAGCCCGGCGTTCCTAAACTCCATATTCCACAGTAGCTTTGCAATCGCCCCAGACCCATTCGGGGTCATCCTGTGCTATCTCATTGTTATGCTAAGAGCTTATGACAAGTTAAAGGCAGAGCCTATGGCCAAGTCAGTGGCAAAATGCACGCCACTCAGCAATGAGGTGCGGAGGATGAAAAAAGTAGAGAGCGAACAAGTTTCGCGGAAACCACTGAAGATACTTGACTAACATCGTAATCCGGGGACAATTCAACCACGTCCCATCCGATCCACTTGCAGCCTGAAAGGCCGCGTATCCATGCTTCGAGTGTGGCAAAAGTGACCCCCCCGGGTTCAGGAGTTCCGGTTCCCGGAAGTATCGAAGGATCAAGCACATCAAGATCGAGTGTGACATAGAGTGGCCGATCACCGACCCAATTGCGCAGTGCATCGGGTGTGATGCTCGAATCTCGATAAGTGCCTAATTTCTTTGAAAGTTGGAATTCTTCGCGGGTTCCTGACCTTGGGCCCACTTGCAAAACTCTTGCCGGACTAACAAACTCGGTAATTCTTCGCAAAACTGTCGCATGGCTCAAATGGGTGCCAAGATAGTCGTCACGCAGATCAAGATGTGCGTCAAATTGAATTAAAACAAGCTCAGGGTGTACTTTGTGGGCGGCGCGGAGCAAAGGCAAGCTTATCAAATGTTCGCCCCCTAAACCACACGGGATCACGCCCTGCTTGAACAAATCGGCAGCCGCCCGCTCGATGATCTCTATGGCATCATCTTTGGCTCCGGGAGGCAGAATCAGGTCGCCCAGATCAGCGAACTTGACCTCCTCCAAGTCTCGATCAAAGAGAGGACAGTAAGTTTCGATTCCCTCCGAGATGTTCCGAATTGCAGCTGGACCGAAGCGCGTGCCGGGACGAAATGAACAAGTTCCGTCATAAGGCATTCCAAAGAGCGCATGTGTCGCGTTCTTTAAGTCTTGCTGCGCACCCATGAAAACTTGGGTGCGAGTGAAGTCTACATTCATTTCAGTCGGAGATGCGTTGTAATTTCGCAACTGCGCCTACTGAAGTGAGCCGAATTCACGAGAAAGAAATGCAGGAGTAGCGAATGCAGCATCGTGTATTCCCGCTGTGTAATAGTGCGAAGAATCCACAAGATGTTGTTGCCTCTCCAGATTCACTGAACTGAGCGGATGCACGCGATCCGAGGCAAAGAAGAAGCTCCACCATCCATAAGGATAAGTCGGAATCGCCGCGCCGTACCACATGGCAAGTGCAAAATGATCGCGAATCTTGTTGCGAATCAGGGCGAGCTTTGAGTCGGGCGCCCACGGCGAATGCGCCTGTGTAACGAATATGCCTCCCGCGCGCAATGCCTCTTTGGCGAGGCGAAAGTAATTGTCCGTGAAGAGGACTTCTCCGGGGCCGACAGGATCGGTTGAATCGGAGAGGATCACATCGAATTGAGAGGCATGTTTCTGAAGATAATCAAATCCGTCGCCGACTTCAATCTCAACGCGCGGATCATCGAGCATGGAGGTGTGCGCGGGAAAAAACTTGCGACAAACCTCAATCACTTCGCCGTCAATCTCCGCCAGGACGCATCGCTCGACGTCGCGGTGACGCAAGACTTCGCGCACGGTGCCTCCGTCTCCGCCCCCGACGACGCAGACACTCTTCGGCTTCTCATGGGAGACCATGGCAGGATGGGTAAGCATCTCGTGATAGACGAATTCATCGTGTTCGGTGGTCATGACGCAACCATCCAACAGCAGCATCTTACCGAAGCGCTCCGTCTCGACCACCACTATGTCCTGATAGGCCGAACGTCCCTGATAGAGAAGTTTGCCCGCCTTCCAGCCCTGGCGAATCGGACCGAAAGTTTCAGACAGCCACAGTTCCATTCACACTCCAAAGAATACCGCGATGAGATGCCGAAAACAGTGCGGCCTCTCCGAGTATTGAAGAGGCCGCGATAATCTTACTTCCAGAGGACGACGCCCGCGAACGCGGTGCCAATTTTACACACCGTGCCGCTGACAACCGCCACCTTCACGTCCGCGAGTTTCCATCCTCGCACCTGAAACGCGGATTTCACTTTGAAGAGCACCGCCTCGCGGCACTCCTCTTCGGTGCCATCCATGTGATGTTCCATAATCACTCCCGGCAGAGTTGGATCATCGGGAGTGCCGAGAGCCACGCCGGCCGCTACTTGGACACCTGCAATTTCGCCCGTTTGATCCGCATAGGCAATCGGGACCAGCGCGCCGTAAGGCAATTTCGCCGGCGCGATCTCCTGACACGCGGGAGGCAGAATCGAACTCATTCGCACGAGATTCGTATTGCCGACTCCCGCCGCGAGCAGCGCATTGTCAAAGGAGTTCAGCGGGGTATCACCCTCCGCGAACCCTGAGACGAGAAAATATTTGTCCGGCGTTGTAATAACCATCACGCGGAAACCAGAGCGGCGCCCGCGTAGGGTTTGTGAGACTGAAACGTCAGTCCGGCGCTGTTCAGAATCCCGCGCTTCATTTCCATCGCAGTAAAGTCCGTTGCTTCGAGGGCCGCCTTGAGATGATCGAATGCGATCTGCGGATCCACTTCGTCGCCACACGTGAAAAGATCCACTGCCGCGTAGCCGAATTCCGGCCACGTATGAATCGCGAGATGCGATTCGGCAATGACAATCACACCTGAAACCCCGTAAGGGTTGAACAGGTGAAAAGCCTCCTGGACGATGGTCGCTCCGGACTTCAGCGCAGCCTCGCGCATGGCCCGTTTCACGGCGGCAACATCGTTGAGGATTTCAGGATTACATTTGTGGTAGTCTACCACAATCTGCTGTCCCAAAGACTTCAATTCGGCTCTCCTGCAAAAGAGGGTGAACGGCGAAAACCCAACGCGACTTAGAAAGTGGGCGGCGTTGTTACCCAGAGAAACTCAGCGGGACGTTTACCGGAGTTGCGGATGAAATGCTCACGCTCACCGGAGAAGTAGAAGCTTGAACCGGCCACTGCTGAAAAGCTCTCGCTTCCAATAACAACTTGGATCGTGCCGGACAGAACAAAACCGAAGGCTTCGCCCTGATAGGGTCTTGTCGGCTCGGTCTGCTGATCGGCCAGCAAAGTGATGAGGGCGGCTTCCAATTCATGATCCGCGCCCCCCGGGATGAGAAGCTCGAACTTCTCCGCTCCGGTTTCACCGAGAGAAATCCGCTCTTCCTTACTGAACACCACCTGCTCCGGATAGGTCTCGCGGAAGAACTCCGTGATCTTGACATCCAGGACTTTCAGTATCTGGAGCAGGCTGTCCACCGAGATACTGGTCTGATCCCGCTCGAGCAGCGAGATGAATCCCTTTGTCAAGTCTGCCCGTTCCGCAAGTTCCTCTTGAGTGAGATCCCGGGCGAGCCGGAGGTTGCGGATTTGGGCGCCAATCTTCAAAAGGCCAGAGCGAAGTTTATTAAACTTTTTGTTCAGTTTATGTGGTGCGAAATATAAAAAGAATTGCGGGGGTTGTCAAGACCCGTGCCCAAATTGCCCCCCGCTAAGTCAAGCCGTTTCACTCCAACTGAACAGCGTTCACCCTAACACGTTACCTGATAAAATATAATACTTAAAAATGAAGAAGGCGATCAAAACCGCCTTCAAAATAATCACAAACTTAACCCGACTGGGAACTCGGTTCAGAAAAACCCCGATTTTTTTCGCCTCTTTCCTCTTTTTGCAGAGGCGATTCGGGCCTTTTCAAGTCCTCACGCGAAATCCCCGGCCGGGTCAGACCCGTTTATTAGCCCCAATCTGACCGCGTTCGGGCGGTCCAGCGTCACTTTGATCCGCACCGAATCGCCTTCCGGCTGAGACGAGAGAATCTCCCCCACCCGGTAGAGTTCGTTCCAGAACTTCCCATCTACGGGATCTACCAGCGTTTCTACCGTAACCCGCCCTGAGTCGTAGGCCAACTTCATCCTTTCCAGCAGGCTTTCGATCCCGATTCCCTTCCGGGCGCTGATCAGAATTGCATCGGGCTTGTGGTCGCGCACCCATTTGAGAGCCGAGGGATCATCCGCAGCGTCCACCTTGTTGAAGACTTCAATGGTCGGTAGGGCTCCCAAACCCATCTCGGTCAGGATGTCTTCCACCGTCTTCATCTGTTCGCGAAAGCTCGGCGAGGAGACATCCACCACATGGATGATGCAGTCGGCTTCCTTGATCTCCGCCAAGGTCGAGCGAAAGCTCGCGACCAAGCCGTGAGGCAATTTCCTGATGAAACCGACCGTATCCGAGAGCACGGCTTTCACTCCGCCGCCTAAGGGCAACGCGCGCGTGGTGGAATCTAAGGTTGCGAAGAGCAGGTTCTCCTCGTAGACTCCGGCCTGTGTCAGGACATTCATTAGAGTGGATTTGCCGACATTGGTGTAACCCGCGATTGAAAACCGAAAGACCTCCTGTCGGCGCCCGCGCTGAGTCGTGTGCTGCTTCTCGATGTTAGAAAGTTCTTCTTCGAGCTTTCGGATGCGCGTGCGAATCAAACGGCGGTCGGTTTCAATCTGGGTTTCACCGGGTCCCCTCATGCCGATACCGCCGCGTTGACGCTCAAGGTGCGCCCAAGCTCCAGAGAGTCTGGGCAACATGTATTGAAGCTGAGCCAATTCGACTTGCGTGCGAGCTTCGCGGGTCTTGGCGCGCCGTGCGAAAATATCGAGGATGATACCGGAGCGATCCACGAGCCGGACTTTGAGTTCGCGCTCCAGATTTCGCGCCTGCGCGGGCGCGAGGTCGTCATCGAAGACCACCAAGTCCGCACGTGCTTCTGCCACAAGAGTCGCCAATTCGGCAGCCTTCCCCGAGCCAACGAACGTCGCCGCATCAATCTGCCTGAGCCGAACCAGCTCTTTGTCCACCACATCGGCGCCGGCTGTCTCGGCCAACATGACTAATTCGTCGAGGTGCTCGCGCGAGTCTGACTCACTTCCACCGGGGCGGCACACCCCGACCAGCACCGCGCGCTCGCGAAGAGCGACTTCGGAGTTGCGCGCGGAATCCGCACGGTCCTCCTCAATCCTCAGCCGATCAAAGCCAACTGAGCGCGCTTGAGGCTCCTTGCGACGGGGTTTGGTACTCACTTCGTCTCCCCCTCTTTCCGTTTGGCCTCATTCCAGAGTTCATCCATTCTCTCAAGCCCCGCATGATGCAGGTCCACATGTTCACTCCGAAGCGTCTCTTCAATGTAGTTGAAGCGGGTAGTGAATTTCTCAATCGTGGCACGCAGCGCTTCTTCGGGATGAATGCCAAGCTTCCTGCCGAGATTCACCATCGAGAACAGCAGGTCGCCGAACTCCTTCTCAATCTTGATCCGTTGACCTGTTGAGACCTCAGCTTCCAGCTCATCCACCTCTTCGCGCAGTTTCTGCCAAACCGGAGTTACGTCGGGCCAATCGAATCCCACCGCAGCAGCCTTCTCCTGTACGCGATAGGCCCGATTCAGCGCGGGTTGATGCTTCGGCACACCGGATAGTAGACTCGGCTTTCCCGCTTCGGCCAGCTTGATCCGCTCCCATTGCTTGTTCACGTCGTCGGTGGTTTCGACTTTCGCTTCGCCGAAAACATGCGGATGTCTGCGGATCAGCTTCTCGTTAATCTCAGTAAGCACGTCGGCGAGAGTAAACAGTCCCTCCTCCTCGGCAAGCCGCGCGTGGAAGACGATGTGCAGCAGGAGATCGCCAAGTTCCTTCTTCAGTTCAGCATAGGCTCCGCGATCAATGGAATCGAGGACTTCATAAGTCTCTTCGATCAGATAGGGGCGCAACGACTCATGCGTCTGCTCGCGATCCCACGGACAGCCGTCGGGTGCGCGCAGCGCCGCCATGATAGAAAACAACTCCGCGAACCGTTGGGCTGCGGAGTCTTTCACTGTGGAATCAAGACTCAAGGGAAGTATGATTGGGTTATAGGTAGGTCAGCAAAACGTCATAGCGCTCCGAAAGCGAGCGCTGCGGGTCGGCATGAATCAACAGATTGCAGAGATGGTGATTTCTCTCATTGGAAAGCGCCACTCTCGTTCCGGCGCGTGATGCGGCCACCAGCGCGGAAGTGTAAAGAGTTGCCGTCGGACTCATATCAATGATCAGATCGCAATCCAAGGCGGACATTTGATGCAGCACGTCGTGGGACGGTCTGAAGAACCAGTCCACTTGTTGCAAATGGTACGGATGCAGCCGAATGGGCAGATCCGAGGAAATCCACGTGCGGAAATTGTCTCGCACCCAGACCGTTGTTTGCGGCGCGCCGATTCTCCTCACGACCTCAGGCAGAGCGCGCAGGGCAAGTTCAAAGTTGTCGAAATCGGGAGGAAGCACAATGCAAAGATGTTTACAGCAGAGCCGCGACCCCTTCATTTCAATTCGGGTTCGCTCTCCGCTCGGCTTGCCGCTCGACATCTTGAGCAGCTTCCACCCTATCGCTTCACGAAAGTTCATGCTTCAGTATCCGCGATGGACTCGCGTTTGATGATGCGGACGCGACCCAGCCGGTGATGGCGAATCTCCTCCACAACAAAATCGTAGTTATGATATTCGATCCGCTTGTGAGCTTCGGGGAAATCTCCGAGTTCCGCAAGCAGGAATCCGCCTAAGGTATCAAAGTCATCGTCAATCGGAATCACGTCTTCGCCCAACACGTCATTGACGGTCTCCACGTCCACTTTAGCCTCGATGACAACGGTCTGTTCATCAATCCGCGTCCACAGCGTGCGCTCGGCATCATGCTCATCCTGAATCTCGCCGACAATCTCTTCGATAATATCTTCGAGCGTGACCAGCCCCGCCGTGCCTCCGTATTCATCCACCGCGATAGACATGTGCACGCGCTGTTCCTGAAGCTGCTTCAGGAGTTCGTCAATCGTCTTCGCTTCGGGAACAAAGTGCGCGGTGCGGATGATCTTCTTCAGATCCACTTCTTCCTTGAAGGGATAGAACGTCATCAAGTCCTTCGCGTGAAGAATGCCGATCACATTGTCAATCTTTTCGTCATACACCGGGAAGCGCGAATGCCCGCACTTGCGAACCGTCTCGAGCACTTTCGAAAGCGGAGTCTGCACTTCCAGGGCGATCATATCCGTGCGCGGCACCATAATCTCGCGGACGGTAATCTCACCCAACTCAAAGATTGAGTGAATCATGTCGCGCTCGTTTTTTTCAAGCGCGCCGTGTTCTTCGCCGACTTCAAGCAAGGTCTTGATCTCCTCTTCGGAAATCCACAGCTTCCTGCGCTCAACACCGAAGGCTCTCGCCAGGGAATCGGCAATCGGAGTGATGATTACCGTAATTGGCCAAAGCAGCTTTGAAATATAAGTCAAAGGTCCTGCAATGCCCAGCGACCATTTCAAAGGATTGCGGATCGCCGCGAACTTCGGCAAAATCTCTCCGGTAATCAACAGCACGAGGGTCACGACGATGCCTTGCACAACAAAGATCACCCACTGCTTGCCTTCCCACTGATCCAGAAAACTCGCCGTAACCAGCGCCGCGACGGTTGCCGCGAGCACGTTCACGATCGTGTTGCCCGTCAAGAGCACAATCAGAAGCCGGCGCGGGTCCTTTAATAAAGAGAGCAGCTTGCGCGTGGCAGGATGATCGCTCTCCTCGCCCAGTTCTGAGATTTGCGAGCGGGTCAAAGAGAAGAGCGCAGTCTCCGAAGCAGAGAAAAACGCCGACATGATCAGAAGTCCGACAAAGGCGACAGCGTCCCACATCAGATGTGTTTCAATCATGCGCAGGCTCCCGCCAGAGTCAGGTCTTCCATGCGCCGCATCTTCACGCGCTGCGCATCGGTCAGGTCATCATAGCCTGCCAGATGCAGCACACCGTGCGTCGCAAGTCGCGCGATCTCTTGATAGAGCGGCACGCGATAGTCTCTCGCCTGCCTGCGCGCCTGATCCAAGCAAATGTAAATCTCTCCTTCAAGCGGCTCGCGCGGAGCAGAAAGCTCAAAGGTCAGCACGTCCGTCGTGCCGGAGAGACTCATGAATTTCTTGTGCAGTGCGGACATCTTGCGGTCGCCGACCAAGACGAAGCGGATTTCCGCGATCGGTCTGCGAATCTTACTTGCCGCGCGGACTGCACAATCGAGTGCAAAGTCTTTGCGCACGCGCGCCCCCGGAATATCGGAGAGAAACTCAAAATTTCCACGGACGCGCCTGCGCGGGGGAGGTTGATCAGCCATTATTGGTGGAGGTCCCGGACGTCACGCCCGATCCTTCGCCGTTCGTTTTTGCGGAGCCGCTCGACTCCTGCTGTGCTTTGGTATGACGGTCATAAGCTCCGACAATCTTCGCCACGAGCGGATGGCGAACCACGTCGGAGGCTTGCAGCTTCACAAATTCCACGCCGTCTATGCCTTGCAGAATCTCCTCGATTCCCAAAAGCCCGCTTTCACTGCGGCGCGGAAGATCAATCTGAGTTAAGTCGCCGGTGATGACCGCCTTGCTGCTCTCGCCCAAGCGAGTCAGAAACATCTTCATCTGTCCGGCAGTCGTATTTTGCGCTTCATCGAGAATCAGAAACGCATTGTCCAGCGTGCGTCCGCGCATGTAAGCCAAGGGAGCAATCTCGATAATCGAGCGATCAAGCAGCTTTCTCAGTCTATCGCCCGGAATCATCTTCATCAGCGCATCATACAGCGGACGGAAATAGGGATCAACCTTTTCGCGCACGTCCCCGGGAAGAAATCCCAGGCTCTCGCCCGCTTCTACAACAGGCCGCACAAGCACGATACGATCAAATTTCCCGGACTGAAACATCTGCACCGCGACTGCAACGGCGATGAAGGTCTTGCCCGTTCCGGCGGGTCCGACGACGAAAGTAATATCGGTCTTCTGAATGGATTCCCAGTAGCGATTCTGCCCGTCGGTGCGCGGATTGAAAGCTCGATCTCCCGTGCGGAAGATCGTTGCAAACGGCGCTTCGGTGTCGGCGTGAACCTCCTGACTGCTTCCGGCGATCCGCAGCACGGTGTCAATATCACCCTTCGTGAGATTTCCTTGACGGCGCGTGACTCCGACCAACTCCATCAGGACTTCAACCGCTTCGAGGTTATCGTTTTGCGTTCCGCGAATCAGGACTTTCTCTCTGCGCGCCGTGATCTTTGAGGCCATGTGCCTTTGAAGGTAGCGCAAGTTCTCATCATTCGGGCCAAGCAGCGGACGCAGAACTCCCTCCTCGACGGGCAGTTCCACTATCTCGACAAAATCCTGTCCCGGCGTTTCCGCAGGTGCGGCTGATCGGTTATTCAGTTCGAGTCCTCCTCATCCTGTTCATCACTACACATTCCGGCAGTCGAGCAAGGTCATACGAAAGAAAAAATACCTCGCGACGCGCGGAATCGCGCGAGGGAGGTATGGAAACATCTTGCAGATTGATAGGTTGTAAGGGTTCTTCCACTAAGCGCGGGTATCGCGTTAGACGGCTCTATTGTTGGGGCCACCTATGTAAATGTAGCAATAAACTCGGCGCAAGTCAAGAATTTCCCAACTCTCCCGAAAAATCCCGACCCCTTATTGAATTCACAGAGTCTTGATATTATGTGATTTCCGTGGCGAGAAGTGGACAGGAAAACTCACCTAACCCTTCCCGACGGGTGGAAGCAATGCTATTTTCAAGTCTGTCAAGAGCTTAGGATCAATCTGCGAAGGGCAACCATCCATCAGTGACTGGGCCAGCGTGGTCTTGGGGAAGGCGATCACGTCGCGAATGGGTCGCCCGGTCAAGACCATGATGATGCGGTCGAACCCCAAGGCGAAACCTCCCATCGGAGGCGCGCCGTAGCGCAAAGCGTCAACCAAGAACCCGAAGCGAAGCTTGGCCTCTTCATCCGAGATTTTCAGAAGCCTGAAAATCAAAGCTTGCTGTTCAGGATCATGAATACGAATTGAACCGGACAGCAATTCGTTGCCGTTCATGACAAGATCGTAAGAGGTCGAGCGCACATTCCACGGCTCGCTTTCAAGCAGAGGCTCATCCGCCGGATCAAAACCCGTGAACGGATGATGCGCAGGAAAGACATCGCCGGTCTCCTCGTCCTTTTCGAAGAGTGGGAAATCTACGACCCAGAAGATTGAGACGTTGGAGTGATCATTCGGATCAAACAGCTTGAAATACTCTGCCAGTCTCTCCCGCAGCACTCCCAGACTCTTCAGCGCCTTGCTCTTCTGCCCGACCGCAAGCAGAACCAAGTCTCCCTGCTTTGCATGAAGTGTATCGGCAATCTTCTGCAAGTCGGAATCGGCGACCTTCCCTGCAAGCACACCCGCAAAGCCCTCAGCGCCGATTTTCAGAGGAAGAAT
>JADLDM010000193.1 GCA_020846695.1 bacterium
ATACATGCGTAACCTGTAGTTATGACAACTGGTTAAGTCATGTCTCCGAGGGGGTAGCTCGGCCCGGTTATAACGATTACGGACCCTCACACTTGGACCCCCAGACCAACGGTTTTGGCGCCTTTGAGCTGATTCCTGCCGGTGCCGAAGGAGATTCGACCCTCGCCCGCTGGAAGCAAATTTTCGTCGAAGCTATCCGTAACGATTGGCAGGCTGCCGACTCCCTCCTCCAACTGCACGGAACCAACTGGGACTTTGAACTCGTTCACTTCACGGACACCGAACTCCAAAAAGAGTTCTACATCTTCCGCGAACTGCTCGATTTCAACTACATAGATTTCAATGGCGACGGACCTTCCGAAAACGACGTCGTTGGCAGCTTCAACAAAGGTTGGGGAGTGTTTGTCTTTAATCCGACCGCGCGTCATCCCGAAGCGGTTATCCAGATGCCGCATCCCGAAGATGATTTCCTCTCGATTCCAGTCGGGCTTGAGATGTTCATTCGCAATGAAGCCGCAATCATGATGATTGCCGGCGCAGGCCGCGAAGTGCTGTGGGACGAGGAACAAAACGAATACACCAACACCTATTCGCTTTCAGATCCCACACGCAACGGACGTCATCCTTTTGCCAAGTGCACCGAAGCTGCGTTCGATGAATGGAACTCGTGGCCGGTTTCACCGCTCGTCGTGTTGCAGCTTCATAGCTACGATCACTACGCGCACATATACCTATCGGACATTCAGGCATGCGCCTATCGCGACGACGGCAAACCCAATCCGCCCTTGCGCGATGTTGGCTTCCATGAAGACATTGTTCACGGAATGCAGCAGTATCCCGTCAACGGCATAGACGGCGACACGGCGATCATTCGCGAGATTGACTCTTACTTCGGTCTCTGGAGTTCACCGGTCTATTCCTTCTACAACGCCGATCCTCCGATTGCGCTTGTCGCAAACGGGGACCTGCTCGGATCACCGAATAACATTCAAGCGGTCTATTGTCATCAGGGCCATAACGTGGATCGTCACACCGAGAATTTCATTCACGTTGAACTCGATGAATATCCCGACGGCCTTTGGACGCCTGTAAATTGGACGCGCTGGCTGCCCGGGACGCCGCCCGCAACACCGGAAACTTTCCAGCACGCGCTAACCTACTATATGCCTTTCATTGTCGCGTGGGATTCCGCATTGACGTGGCACGCGCTTCCCGACACATCTGCGCCCCTCTATTGCGCTCCCTATCAAGCAACCGAGACGGGCGGCAACAAAGTCTATGTCCGCTGGGGGCCCTACGCCGCCGATCCGCACTTCGATACCTACGAAGTGTTTTATGACCTGCTGCCGATCACGCCGAACTCACCCAAGAAGACTCGCACCAGCACGGGCTACAGCGCGCTCGGAACGCAGACGACAACAGGAATTGAAATCACGGGTCTGAATCCTCCGCTCGAAAATTATCGCTTCGCCGTCCGCGCGAAGGACATGCTCGGCTACACTTCGGCGCTTTCCACGGAGATTGGTATCACGGACGGACTCATTCACGACCTGACTTTTTGCATGGTGAACGACTCCCTTCATCTCAATTGGTCAAGTCAGCCAAGTGATTCCGTCTATCGTGTTTCTCTGCTCTGGCCCGATTCCGTGAACTACACGCTGTTTCAAACCGTGCCGGACACTTTTCACTACTTCACCGTTCCCGACACAATCGTCAACGGCGCCATCCTCTATCAGGTCGAGCGCGTCCTGCATCAATAAGCGCATCTGATTTTCCCCCTTCTCCGTTCACGGGAGCCTGTCCTGTGTAAGGAAAGGGGCGGGGGATGGGGTCTCAGCGCGCAACCCGGCCGAAAGCAAGTTATCCCGTGTCCCGCCGAGCCGGGTTAAGCACGAGACTGTCGCACACTGCAGACATTGCTCAGCGCGCAACCCGGCCGAAACACAAATCGAATCGAAAACAAAAATACATTAGGAGACAGGAGTGCGTAAAGCAAGTCTGCTGACTCTTCTTGCCGCAGTGATCCTGATTTGGAGCTGCGAAAAGCAGGGAGACTACATTGCAAAGGTCGGAAAGGAAACGATCGGCGAGCAGGAATACCGCGACGCCTTCATGGCGCGTTTTCGCTCTGAAGACAACATCAAGCAGCGCACGCTCGATGACCGCAAGCGCTTTCTGAGAGAGATGGCCCTCGAACGCGCAAAGTATCAGGAAGGCATTTCGCGGAAGTACGACGAGAACACCGCCATCGCAGAACAGGTCGAAGCCGCGGCCCGTCGTCGCTCGCTCGATATGCTCTATGAAGAGAAGATCATGAACTCCGTGATCAACGAAAAGATGCTGCGCGACTTCTACGAAAAATCCGGCAAGGAAATTTCCGCGCGCCACATCCTGCTCAAGAAGATGCCCGGCGACACGACCGAAGCCGCGAACGCAGGACTTCGCGCGCGCGCCGATTCCATCAAGACCGCAATCAACGGCGGACTCGATTTCAAAGCCGCAGCGAAACTTCTAAGCGAAGACGCGACCACCGCAGCAGATTCTGGCGATCTCGGCTGGTTCCCCTGGGGCCGCATGGTCGGTGAGTTTCAGGAAGCCTGCTGGAGCGCTTCGCTTCACAAACTCGCAGGACCCGTGGAAACACCTTTCGGCTGGCACTTGATCATGGTAGATTCAACCCGCAAAATCGAGAATCGTCCCAGCTATGACGAATCGAAAGAGGAAATCGCCGCGCGTCTTCGCGAAGTCGAGGGACAAAAACTCTCCGATGCCGCGCGTGCTTATGTGGACGATCTGCACAAGAAATATGATCTAAACCTTGACGACGCGGTACTCAGCGATTTCCGCTCCAAACTGCAAGATCCACAGATCTCGCTGAACAAGGAACTCGGCCCGATGTTCACCGATGTGGAGAAGCAGAAGGTTGCCGCCACACACAAGCTCGGCAAAGTCACCATCGCGGATATGATCGAAAAAGTAGGCACGAATGCCTACCGCGTGGATTGGAAAAATGCGCAAGCCGCGATAGACTTAGTCAATGCGATCGCCGAACCGGAATTTCTTGAAGACCACGCCGAGAAGGAAGGCTTCCTGAAGAAAGCGAAAAGCGATCCCGCCGTGGTTGAGCAGCAGCGCTCAGCGATCATGCGTCTCGTCGAAAAGGTCGAGATCAGCGACAAGCTTGAAACCGACGAATCCGCCGACAAAGCCTACTACGAAGCGCACCTTCAGGAATTCATTCAACCCGAAATGCGCACCATTCGCGAAATCTTCATCAAGGAAGACAGCACGAAAGCCGCTCGTGTGGCGCAGCGCGCAACGAAAGGCGAAGACTTCAAGAAGCTCGCGTGGCAGTTCAATGAAAAGGAATCCACCAAGAACGACACGGGCCGCATCGGACCGTTTGAAGAGAAGCGCTTTGGTGTGATTGGTAGAACGGCGTTCACGCTTGCCAATCGCGGTGATATGTCCGGCGCCGTCAAGATCGGCAAGAACTGGTCGGTCGTGCAATTGCTCGATGTGGTTCCTTCGCGCACAAAGACCTGGGATGAAGCGATGGCTGAAGCCAAGAAGCAGAACCGCGTCGCGCGCACCAGTCAGCTCAAGGAACAACTCGAAACGATGCTGCTTGAGAAATATCCGATGAACGTCAACGATGAGAAGCTCGCGGCGCTCTGGCCGCTTCCACCCGAAAGACAGGAACGGGCGGCGCGTGATCAGTAAGTTTCTGCTCGGAGTTTGCGCAGGTATTGTTCTCTTCGGCTGCAAAAAGGAACAGACCGAGAATATCATCGCCCGCGCGGGTGAAAGAACGCTCACGCGCGAAGAGTTCCACGCGTGGGCCGGAAAAGATGCGGATAGCCTTTCCGAATCCGAGCGCTGGAATGCGCTGACGGAGTGGGTGGAGAGTGCATTAGTCGAGCAGGAAGCGCAGAGCAGCAAGCTCACCGAGGATCCAAAAGTGCGCGTGCAGGAGCAGAAGCTGCGCTCAAGATTGTATCGTTCGATGCTTCTCTCGCGTTACGAATCGCGCGCGCCGAGTGCCGAGAGTATTGCAAGCTACTATGAAACACATCGCTCGGAATTCCGCAAACCCGGCGACAGCTATTTGATCGAAAGCTTCTGGAGTGAATCCGAGGAGTCCCTGAAAACTTTTCGCCGCTCCATGAGTCACGGAGATACGTCCGGGCTGAGTCGTGAGTATGTCATCTGGGAAGGAAAGTGGCTGGCCGATGCGGAACAGCTTGAACCCGCGCAACTCACCGAAGTGAAAAAGCTCGCGACAAACGATCTGTCGCCGGTCGTCTCGTTCGGCGAGGGCTTCCGCCTGATTCGCCTGCTGGAAACTTATCCGAGCGGTACGCAGTTAAGTTTAGAGGCGGTCACCGCCGACATTCGCGAAAGATTGCTGATTGAACAGAGCCAGAGGCGACAGGAACAATGGTTGAAGGAATTGAAGGGACGCTATCCCGTGGAGGTGTTTTGGGAGGAACCGACAAAGTGAAACGCTGGAGGTTGTTACTTGCGCTGCTGATGACGATTGTCGCTGCGAGCGCGGAGGAAATCATAGATCAGATCGTCGCCGTGGTGGACGATGAGATCATCCTTGAGTCTGAAGTCTATCAGTATCTGCAATTCTCGATTGGTTCGCAAGTCTCCTTGGATTCGATTCCACCCGCCAAGCTCGACAGCTTGCACGCCATGGTGCTCGATGATTTGATCGCGCAGAAACTCCTGTTGACGCGCGCGCGCACCGATTCGATTGCGGTCTCAACCAAGGAAGTGGACAAGGAGCTGGACGCGCGGGTTTCAAGTCTGATGGAACAGGTCGGAGGACAGGATAAACTTGAGTCCTATTACGACATGCCGCTCTCCCGCATCAAGAAGAACTTTCGCCCGTTGGTGGAAGAAACTCTCCTGATTGAAAGAATCCGTCGTCAGAAACTGCAAAGTGTAAAAGTCTCGCGCAGCGAGGTCGTAGCGTTCTGGGAACAAATTAAGGACTCTCTGCCTCCGCTTCAAGACGGCATTCGTCTCGCGCATATTCTATTGCAGGACAAAGTCTCCGAGACATCCACTCAGGCCGCCATCGCCAAAGCCGATTCCGCTCGCAAGATTCTCGAATCGGGACAAATCACGTTCGAAGAATTCGCTTCGCGCAATTCCGATGATCCCGGCTCCGCGTCGCGCGGCGGAAAGCTCGGAACCACCAGTCGCGGTGATCTCGTTCCAGAATATGAAGCGGCAGCCTATGCGATGGAACCCGGCGATATTTCACAACCCGTCGTCTCGCAATTCGGCGTGCATCTGATTCGTTTGGAAGATAGAACGGGCGAGAAGATCACGACCAGCCACATTCTCTTCGCCATCGTCCCTGCGTCGGAAGATCAGAATCAGACGAAGAGTCTTGCCGATTCGCTCGTCACGGTATTGCGAGCCGGTGGAAATTTCGTGGAGCTGACGCGCGAGTTTTCGATAGACACGAAGACGGCCGCTGCGGGAGGAGATTTAGGTTGGTTCAGCCCGCAGGAATTGCCCGATGATTTCCGCGCGCCGGTCGAAGGTTTGGAGAAGGGCGACTATAGCGAACCGTTTCGCACGCGCTTCGGTGTACACATCATTAAGATTGCCGACAGAATCTATTCGCGCGAAATCACGCTCGTCGAAGACTTTGGCCGCGTCGAACAGATGGCGCTTGCGAAAAAACAGGACGACGAGTTCCGAAAATGGGTGGACGAACTTCGCGCCGAAACCTACGTCGAAAAAAAATAGGCGGGACTCCTCCTCATTTTAGAATCAGGCAATGTGCAAAATCACGGACAGCCTGTCCACTCTTCTGCATCTCCCCGAGACTCGGCGGCTTACAACAAGTTCTAATTCGCACAAAGCCGCCCGCTCCTCATCATCCTCTCACACGTGCCCTCTTGACAAGTTCATTTTTTTTTTTGACATATTGTAAGCAACCCTAAGCGCAGGGGAGTCTGCGCAAGAAGTTATCCACTTTAGGAGGTTGCCATGAAGAAACTCGTATTCGCTACAACGTTGGTGTTGGTTTCGATCGCTATCGCATTCGCTTGCTCTCAAGGAAGCGGAGAGAAGGTAGCCAAGATCTACTTTGATCAGAGTGGTCAAATTCAGTTCACGTCTCAGACGTGGAAGTGTACCGACCCAACTGGTGACTACAGACTTCTTACCTACATAGGACCCGCGGGAGTAGGTGGTACGTATGCTGCGCGTCTGTTCGATGTAACTGCCGGCGATTACGTAAGCACGTTCCTTTTCTCGAATAGCAGCCCCTGTCCCCAAGGTGCGACCACCTGGCATCTCGTGCAAGGCACGAAGTACAGAATCGAATGCGACATTCCTCTGGGGGTACCGCCATCGACAATCATTGACATTGTGGCAACGGCAAAGGTCTGTTACATCTGTGAGCCGAACTGATTGCATATCCATTGAGGGTTCCCAGACAGTGCTTTGTAGGGGGTTGCTCACGTTAGCTCTGTTGCTGATCGCACAAACAGGACAGGCATCAGTTCTCCATGTTCCAGAGCAATACACCACTATAGGATTGGCTGTGAATGCGGCAAGCAACGGCGACTCGATTGTAGTCGCGCCCGGCAATCATAGATGTACGGTGAATGTTGGCTCAGGGAGAAATCTCCACATCGGTAGCATTGAACTTCTGTATCCGGACTCGTCGCAAGGCGAGTCCGTTGTTATTCAGCCGGATTCAAGTGTTCATCCCGATACACTTGCTTGCTTTGTACTTCTCGGACCGGATGCCTCACTTCACCTCGTGGGAGTTACGCTGACGCAGGGTAGAGGAGCAAGGCTGCCCTCAGGGCTCATGGCCGGCGGTGTGGTATTTGGGAGACGCTCCGATCTCGACGCTCACCATGTACTATTTGCTCAGAACTATGCCAATGTCGGGATTTCATGCTGGATTGAAGATAGTAGCAGTGCAACATTCACAGACTGCGAATTTCGCGGAAACGGCTCAGATGATGGAGAGTTCCGCCAGGCAACGGTCCGCGCATGGGATTCAGAAGTTCGAGTCGTAGGTTCGAGGTTTGTTGCGAACATCGTAAGGGGCGGTGCCGCAATAATTTCGAGTGACTCCTACCTACAGATGTCGGACTGTGTTGTGGACTCAAACATCTTTCACACGACAAGCATAGGTACGGTTGCCGTTCTGGGAGGGAGGTGCGACCTTATCAATGTTCGCTTCAACGATAACTCCTCTACGTTTGAAATGTCCTTGTCGGCCGTCCATGTCCAGGAGGCGACCGCGACTATCCTAAACTGTGACTTCATTCGAAACATGTTCAGCGCCGCCGCTTCGATCACGATGACGAACTCTGAAACGCTTGTTTCAAACTGCTCTTTTCTTGACAACACGGCCCTCGAGTATGGTCCCGGAACCGTTCTTGTGGCAGACGGCCACGCCAGATTCGTCGAGTGTCAGTTCTCTGATAACATCGCGCCGACGA
>JADLDM010000194.1 GCA_020846695.1 bacterium
GCGACGAAGCCTTGCGCATTCTGGCCCGCTCGGAGTTGTTCTTTGGCGATACTGTTTCCGCAATCAGCCACTATGAGTCCGCGCTTGACCTGAATCCGAAGCAGCCGGAAGCGGTGATCGAACTGACCACGGTATATGTCTCACGCAACCATCTCGCTTTAGCAGACTCCGTAGTCAGCAACGCGGAAAAGAAAGACCCCAAGGGGAAGTTTGACGAGATAAAGGTTGCTCGCGCGTTGATTCTCGGTAAGCAGGGTAAGATCGGCGAAGCCTCGCCGATTCTCGCAAGCGCGACCGCCAAGCATCCCGACAACGCGCTCTATCCGACGATGCTGGCGCGCATTTACGCGAATGCGAATGTCACGTCGCTCGCTGCCGACAACTACGCGAAGGCGTGGGAACTCGACGAGGGTAATCCCGATATCGCCTTCGAATACGGGCAGATTCTGCTCCAGCAAAAAGAGTACGATGCTGCGGATCGCCTCTTCAAGATCGTTCAGGAGAAGGATCCCGAGAACAAGCAGGTGGATTATCTGCGCGGCCGTTTGCGTCATGCCGCGCGCCGATACGCCGAAGCCGCGACGGAGTTTCAGAAGTCAGTCGAGAAGAATCCCGAAAATTTTCTCTCGAACTACTGGCTCGGCAAGAGCTATGTTGATCTTTCCAAAGCTGAGAAGAAGAATTTCTACGGCTCCGCGATTCCCGCTCTGCGCAAGGCGCTCGAATTGAAACCCGATCGCGTTGACGTAAGATTTTCGCTCGCCGAGGCCGAGTTCTTCGTGGGCCGTTCGACGTTTTACCTGTCTCAGCAGGATACGATTTCTGCGGAATATCTGGAACGGCTTGCTTCCGATTTCGAAGCGCAGGCCAGCATGATCGAGTCGCGCGCCGAGACGCTCGTGGATCATCCCGAGGAGATGGCCCGGCTCTTAGACTTGGTCGCAAAGTTTTCGGTCGTGACGGCAACGTTTGCGGGTGAGCATTCGACTGTCACACAGCCCGCGCATCCGCTGCGCATTCAGCTTGCACAGCTTGCCATCGCGCAAATGGAAGGCGCCGCCGCGCAGGATGACAGTCTCCCGAAAGCGGTGGATGTCTTTGCAAATATCGCTCGCGCTTTTGACAAGCTCGGTGAGTTGGACTCCGCTCTCACTTACACCGACAAGCAGCTCTTGATGAATCCGAGTTCCAAGAGTGACATGACGCGCAAGGTCAGTCTCCTTCAGCGCAAGGGTGATCAGGCCGGACTCGCGGCCTATCTCGAAGTGCTCGGGCAGGACAGCGCGATGTTTGAGCAATACGGTCTGATCATGGTCAATGCCTATATCGAGACCAAGCAGTATGACCAGGCGCGCGCCACGGTCAACCGGATCATTCAGAACAATCCGGGGAATTGTGACGCTCATCAATTGAATGCTTACATTGATCTGAAGCGCGAGCGTTACGGCTCCGCAGTAAACGTTCTGCTGGAAGCCGTCAGGTCCTGCCCCAACAACGCGGACCTTTGGGTGTATCTCGGCGACAGCTACTACTTCTCCAACGAAAACGACAAACCGACGGTACAGAAGGCTAAAGACGCGTACTGTAAGGCTTGCAATCTCGGCAACTCCACCGGTTGCGAGAAGTGCGAGCAAATCGGCGAAATTCTTAAACAAATGAGAAGATAACCCTCCAATCCCAAACCCATTGATTGGAAAAGGAACTAAGGTATGAAGCAAGGAACTTTCACGATTCTCACGATGGCGGCCGCATTGGTCCTGTCGGCTGTTTTCTACTGGGGTATTCTCCCCGGCATGGACAAAGGCGTTGAGCAGACTCCGCTGATCCACCAGATTGCTTTGGCGGGTCCCATTGTCCCCTTCCTGATCACGTTGACGCTCATGCTCTTGACTTTCATCGTCGAGCGTGTCATCACCTTGAAGAAGGCTCGCGGCTCGCGTCCGCTCCCGGTGTATTTCTCGGAGTTCACCAAAGCCGTGCGCGAAGGCAAGTATGATCATGCCGTCAAGGTTTCCGATGATCAGCGCGGATCGGCCGCTGCGGTTCTGAAGGCCGGTGCGGAGCAGTGGATGCGCGTTGCGTCCGACAAGTCAATGCACTCGGAGAAGAAGATTGCCGACACACAGCGCGCCATCAATGAGGCTCGCCTGCTCGAAGTGCCGTTCCTCGAAAGAAACCTGATCGCGCTTTCGACGATTGCGTCGGTGGCAACGATGGTCGGACTGCTCGGCACGACGATTGGTATGATTCGTTCCTTTGCCGCCATGTCCACGCAGGGCGCGCCAAACGCCGCCGAACTCGCGCGCGGTATTTCCGAAGCGCTTGTGAACCCGGCTCTCGGTCTCTTCGCCGCAATCGCCGGAATCGTTGCCTACAACTTCTTCGTCAACAAAGTGGATCAGTTCAACTACGAAATTGACGAAGCGGCTTACTTGATGGTCGAGATTCTGAAAGACAAAGAAGCGTAATCGGATCCCGGAAAGCTCTAACAACAAGGACAGACTATGGCTGCTCCCAAAAAGCGCCGCATTCCGGTTGCGATTGACATGACGCCGATGGTGGACATCGCGTTCCTGCTTCTGATCTTCTTCATGTCCACGACCGTGTTCAAGAAGCCCGCTGAAGTGGACGTGCAGACGCCGTCGTCACACTCCATTCGTCCGCTTCCTGAAACCGGAATTATCGTCATCACCGTGCCCAAGGACAACCGCGTGTTCATGACTCTCGATAACGCAGCCTTGGACGTGGACAATGGTTTGGCGGAGATTCGCGGGCATCAGACCAAGGGAATTGAGTTTCAACCGGACTCGATTGCCAAGGTGATTGACAAATTGATGCTGAAACGACTGGTTGAGAAGGTGGTGCTGAAGGCCGACAAAGAAGCGGAATACGGCACCGTGGAGAAAATCATGCACGTGCTCCAGAAGAACGAACTCTACTTCGTGAATATGGTCACGGAAGTGGAAGAAAGTTAAAGGGGATATATGGGCGCTGTTGATTTAGGCGGTGCGAAGAAAAGCGGTGCAGGCGGCCAGGCATGGAAGCGTCCGCGCGTCTCGATTCGCATTGACATGACTCCGATGGTGGACATCGCGTTCCTCCTCTTGATCTTCTTCATGGTCACGACGGTTTTCCGTCTGCCGACCGCGATGGAGATGGTGCTGCCTCCTGATAACCCGGACGATGTCGCGCAGATTACCAAGGTGCAGGAAGAGAAGCTCCTGACTTTTTACGTGATAAACACGGATTCGATTGCTTATCAGGTCGGAAACGCCGGGCCGAAGCCGCTCGCGTGGACAGCCGTGCGGGATTCGTTGCAGCATCGTTATCAGCTGTTCGGCGACAAAGTCACCGTGTTGGCGCGTATTCATCCGAAAGCGAAATATGCGTCGCTGGTGAATTTGATTGACGAGTTCAACTTGGTCGGCACGACAAGATTCTCGATTGATACTTACACGACATTGGATGACTCGCTGTTACGCTCCGCAGGATTCATTACCGCCGGTCCGGCGGGATTGCCGGAGGCCGAGGGAGTCTATGACACCGGACAGATGTAACCGACCGCTGGACAACAGAAAGGAAGGCGGAGGATCATGAACTTCTTAGAAGAACTCGAAAAAGGTAAATACGGCTCTATTGAGCTGAAATATTTGGTCGGCAAGAATCTTCTGCGCGGCCTGATGTTCAGCGTGCTGATTCACTCAGCCGTTGTCGCATCGCCCTACATTGCCGCGCTGTTTCAAGAGGAGATTCCGCCGCCTGACCGCGTCGTCGTTGTGGATCCCAGCTTCCTGAAGAAGCTCAAGCAACTGGATCCGTCGAAGGCTCCTCCGAAAATTGAGCGCCCTAAACTCGCTCCGCCGCAAGTCGTCATTCCGATCGCCGTCAAGGAAGATGAGATTGACGAAGAGCAGCCTGAGGTGATGAAGCAGGAAGATATCGTCGCCGCGCTTGTGGACACATACGGTGAAGATACTCTGCAGATCGAGGCGGGCCAGGAATTCGTGATCGCCGACGACGCGATTCCCGGTTACGACGAGTTTGTTCCGTTTGAAGTCGCGCCGCAGCCCTTGCCAGATTTTAGTCCGCAACCTGCATTTCCCGATCTGGCTCAAAAAGCTGGTGTGTCCGGAAAAGTGACCGCGCAGGTTTACGTGGACAAGAAGGGCGAAGTCAAGAAGTGGCGTATTGTGCAGGCTAAGCCGGAGGGCCTGGGCTTTGAAGAGGAAGTGGAGAAGGTGCTTCCCAAGTGGAAGTTCACTCCCGCCATTCAGCAGGGCAATCCGGTCGGAGTGTGGATCGCGATTCCGTTCACGTTCAAAGTGCAGTAACCCACTGCGCCTGCGAACCAAGATATTGGAGTCCTGATCGCGTTCCCGTTCACAATAACGATGTAGCCATTAGGTTGTTTTGAGCGGGACCGCGCGGCAGTGTGTCGTGCGGTCTTGCGCTCTTGAGAGTCTCGTTCGGGTCCCGGGATTGAACCGAAACATCCGCATCGCGGAGAGGAGGTCTCATGTCCACCGAATTGAAGAAAGACAAAGGGCCGCTGGGTGCGCTCGCGCTCCAGCGAAGAATTGGAGCGTTTCTCTTGCAGGGGCTGGTGATCAGCGTCTTCATGCACGCCTCCGTGATGACGATCGTGGGATTATGGCCCGACCGAAAACCTGAAGCGCTCTCGTCAGGAACTACGGGCACGGATTCGTTGGTTTTCATTCCGCGTCGGCCGCCGAATCCCGTGATTCCACAGCGTCCGATCACTCCGCCACCCAAGCCGGATATTGCTCTTTACACTCCGGTTGAGGAAGAGCCGCCCGTCGAAGACGAGCAAGAGATTGACACCACCGAGATTCCGCCCTTCTACGGAGACATCGGAAGCGATGTAAGTGAGGGTGGTGAAGTCGGTGGGAGTGGCGGAGTTCCTTCGGATTCGCCGAATGCAGCGGGTTTCTCAGATGAGACGCCGTTCTTCACGCCCTTCGAGGAACCGCCGCACGCGCTTGATATCAATCCGCAACCCTCCTATCCCGAGCTTGCGCAAAAAGCAGGTGTCGAAGGCAAGGTTTGGATCTGGGTTCACGTCGGAGCCGACGGCAACGTGCTCGGATGGCAATTGACCGACGTGCAGCCTCCTAATCTTGGCTTTGAGGAAGAAGTTGCGCGCGTGATTCCGCGGTGGAAATTCACTCCAGCGATTCAACAGGGAAATCCGGTAGCCGTGTGGGTAGTCTTGCCCTTCAAGTTCAAGCTTGAGTGACGACTGATTTGACGATGAGCATACTCGTGCGCTGGATATTGCCTTTGGCTTTTCTCGTCCTGGGCGTCATGATTCTGAGCGGAGCTATCCTGAAGGAACTTCCACCCAATACCGGTCTGCGCACGCTCTTGGGAGTGGTTGTGATCTTACTCGGCGTGCATCGCTTCGTCGCTTCGCGCAGTGTCAAGGTTCGTCATGACCGGCGCTTTGGCGGCCATAGAAACAGGCCGTGGGAGAGCCGCAATGAATAGAAGTCGCGTTCGTCCGCCGTTGTGGCTCTTCAGAGCCGCAATGAAAAGCGTAATGATCATCTTCGCGATTGCACTTTTGCTCTTCTCTTGCAAGAAGGGTCCGCCCGAAATCAGCTTCACGCACGGCACGGCGGACATCGGATGTTCGGACGCAGCGTATGACATCGGAGCGTATGTCGCCAATGAATACACGAGGCTTCACGCGGAAGCATTCGTCTCGGTCTATCGCGCTTCGACGGTCGCCCTGTTCGATTCCCTGCTGAGCGGCGCACGCTCGGAAGCATTTCTCGATCACGCTCTATCTTCCGCTGAATCCTCCGCTTTTCAAGCGGCGGGACTGAATCTTTACACCTATCCCGTAGCGCACTTTCCCGTCTACCTGCTTGTCCACCAGAACGCCGGAGTGAGTGAACTTGACAGCGCGGGGCTCTTGCGGATTCTCGACGGACGCAGCAATAATTGGAAGGAATTCGGCGGCGGCGATATTCCTATTCGTCCCTATCTTCCGCGGCCAGGCGAAGGCGCGTGGCAGGCCCTGACGAATTACTTCGGCGAGTTCGATTCCGTTGCCGCAGTCATTTGTTCGTCGTCCGCTCACATGCTGGAACTCGCGGGGAACGACGAAGGCGCGCTGCTCGTTTACTCTAAGAAAGCCGCCGACGCGCAAGGCTTCAAGAAATTGTATTGGAAGAACGCGGAAGCTACGGTAGCTGCGAATCCCAAGACAATTCTCGAAGACCCACGATGGCCCTTCATGATCACGCTGACCTATGTCACGACGAAGATGAAATCGGATGTTGCTGCCGGTTACCTGACGTTCATCGTTTCCAATGACGGGCAGAAAATGGTGATGAAAGAGGGCTATCGCCCCGCCTCAGTTCCTGTTCGCGTCATCCAAATGAAGGCGCCTCCTGAAAACGAGTCGGCGCCCGGTTAAATTCACGTAGGCGAGACCTGCCCGGCCTCGCCTTTCTATGAGAACAGCAATGTGCAGCTGCCCCCTGCATACGCCCTAAAGGTGGCAGCTGACGTGATATCGTTAATACTTCTTAATCTACACCTTCGGAGACTCGCTTGAAGAACACTGCACTGACGGCGGAACACGAAGCCCTTGGCGCGAAGATCGTTGAATTCGCGGGCTACAAAATGCCGATTCAGTACCACTCAATCCGCGCGGAACACCTGCGCGTGCGCAACACGGTCGGAATTTTTGACGTCTCTCACATGGGAGAATTTATCGTCACCGGACCGGATCGCGAGAAATTCCTGCACTACGCGACCGTAAACGACGTCATCGCCATGACTCCCGGTCAAGTGCAATACAACTGCATGTGCAAACCTGACGGCGGCATCGTGGACGATCTGCTTGTCTACAAATTCGCCGATCACATGATGGTCGTCGTCAACGCCGCCAATCTTGACAAAGATTGGAAGTGGCTGAACAGCGTCGTTCGCGGCGACGTGAAACTCGAAAACAAGTCCGACGATTTCTCACTCCTTGCCTTGCAGGGCCGCCACGCGGCAGATATTCTGAAGACTATGACCAGGACCGATCTCACCAAGATCAAGTACTATCATTTCGAGGAAGGTGAAGTGCTCGGTCACAAAGCGATCATCTCGCGCACCGGTTACACCGGCGAAGACGGCTTCGAACTCTACATTGGAAATGACGCCGCCGTTCCAATCTGGCGCGCGATCCTCGAGGCGGGCAAGCCCTACCAGATCGAGCCGATCGGCCTGGGCGCGCGCGATTCGCTGCGCCTTGAAATGAAAATGTGTCTCTACGGAAACGACATTGACGAAACAACCAATCCGCTCGAAGCGGGTTTAGGTTGGATCACTAAACTCGCCAAAGCAGATTTTGTCGGCAAGTCCGCCATCGAGAAAGTCAAGAACGCCGGTCTCACGCGCAAGCTCGTCGCAATTGAAGTTGAAGGCAGTGCGTTCCCGCGTCAGCACTATCCGATTGAAGACGTGAATGGCAACAAGATCGGCGAAGTGACTTCGGGCACTGTTTCGCCTGTCTTGAACAAGGGTATCGCGTTGGGTTACGTTCCCGTCGCAATGTCTGAAATCGGCACGGTGCTCGCAATCACTTGTCACGGCAAGCCTGTTCCTGCGAAGATCGTCAAGCCGCCCTTCTATCAGCGCCCCTATTGATCCTCGCAATATGAAAATTCGTGTTTACGCCACTCCGCGCGAGGTGACGGACGAGGACCTGCGCGACTCAACCGCCGTAGTCGTTGACGTGCTGCGCGCCTCGTCAACGATCATCACTGCTTTGGAAAACGGCGCGCGCGAAGTCGTGCCCGTCGCCACCCCCGCTGAGGCTGCGGAACTCGCGTCGAAAGCGGGCCGCGCAAACACGTTGTTGGGCGGAGAGCGCGAAGGAAAGATGATTGAGGGATTCGACCTCGGAAACTCCCCGCTTGAATACGCAAGCGACAAAGTCTCGGGCCGCTCCATCATTTTCGCTTCGACCAACGGAGCGCCCGCAATCGTTAGAAGCAAGCAGGCTGAGGACGCAATCATCGCATCCTTCAACAACCACTCCGCTGCCGTTCGGTTTCTTCGTTCAGCAGGTCGGGATGTCTCAATTGTCTGCTCCGGCCGCTACGGAAAATTCTCGCTTGAAGATTTCGTTTACGCGGGAAAGCTTGTTGAGGGCTTGAATGGAAACGGCGGCGGAGAGGTCTCCAATGACGGAAGCCTTGCCGCGCTCGAACTGTTTCATCGCTATCGCTCCCAGCTTCCAGAATTGGTGCGCAGTTGCCTTCACGGGCGCTACCTCGCGCAGATAGGATTCGATTCCGATCTGAACTACTGCGCGCGAGTGGATTCACACGACTCGGTTCCGATCCTGATTGAAGGAAAGCTCCGTCTCGCAAAATCAAATGGAAAGTCGAGATAAGAACACGCCGTCCGCAAAGCGCTCGCCCGTTCCGATTGTGTCCGGGCTAATTCTGCTCTGCGTCGCACTCTTGCTCTTTCTCGCAGTGCTAAGTCACTCGCGCGCCGACTTTCCCTACACGGATCGAATCGGCCCTTCAGAAAACTGGGTCGGCAAGTTCGGAGAATATTCGTCTGCATTATTGATTCCGCTCTTCCTCGGACAGTGGGCCGCTTTCGCGTTGCCGATTCTGCTCGGACTTTGGGGTTGGACGTTCCTTCGTCGTCATTCAATGCGCAGCGCGCTGATCGTCTCAATCTGGTTGTCCGCTCTCGCAGTCTGGACTTCGACGGCAGTCGCCGTGGTCGGCGAACTCTTCTCGGGCTCTGATGTGAGTTCGTATTACACTCTGTGCGGCGACTTCGGCAATTGGGCCGGTGAGCAATTGCGCTTGGTCGTCGGTCGCATCGGCGCTTTCTTTGTAATGCTCCTGCTCATGATCCTGGGACTCTCGATGACCGTTGCGGGCTTCACCGATTGGATTGAGCTTCGCGTGGAACAGTCCGCGCGGCTCGCGGGAAAGGCGCGCAGCCTGCCTGTGCCTTCATTAATTCCCGCGTGGCGATATGTGCGTGAGTGGTGGCGCAATCGCCGTGATGAATCATCGAGCGCCGAGCCTCTGCCCTCGGTCATTGCGAGCGAAATTCTTCCGGCGCCTGATCGGGCCGACGGACTTCCCGGCAAAGTCGCGCAGAATCTGTCGGACATTGATCCCGAATCCGGCGCGAGCAAAATGAAAACCGCCGCGCCTCAGATCGCGATGGCGATTGACGACTCTTCAGGTTACGTCTTTCCTCCCGCCGATTGTTTCAACTATCCTCCTCCGGATCGTCTCGGTGGAATGAGCGTCGAAGAGCAGCAGCACAATTCGCTATTGCTTGAAAAAAGCCTTGAGACATTCGGCGTGCGCGCGAAAGTCAATCAGGTGAATCCGGGGCCGGTCATCACACAATTCGAGTTGGAGCCGGCGCCGGGAGTCAAGGTTGCGCGCATTGAAGCTCTCTCCGATGACATTGCTCTTGCTCTCCGCGCGCGCGGCCTGAGAATTCTCGCTCCTATTCCCGGGAAAGCCGCCGTCGGTGTCGAGATGGCAAATCCGAAACCCGCGCTGGTTACGTTTCGTGAGGTCGTCGAGTCGCCGCAGTTCGTAAACGCGAAGTCAAAACTCACGATTGCCCTCGGCAGAACCGTGAACGGCGAAATTCTCACCGCCGATCTCGGCGCGCTGCCGCATCTCTTGATCGCCGGAACGACGGGCTCGGGAAAGTCCGTGTGCGTGAACGCGATCATCACCTCGATATTGCTTCGCGCCACGCCCGATGAAGTGCAGTTCGTGATGATTGATCCGAAGAAGCTCGAACTCGCCTCTTACAACGAGCTTCGCAATCATCATCTGACTCACCGTCCCGATCTCAGCGAGCACGTCATCACGCGTCCCGAAGAGGCGGTGAAGGTTCTGCGAAGTTGCTTGCTTGAAATGGAAGCGCGTTATGATCTGCTTGCAGAACGCGGCGCCCGTCAACTCTCAGAATACAATGAAATGGTGCGCGACGAACCAAGAGAGGGGGAAAAACCGCTGCCCTACATCGTCGTCATCGTGGATGAACTTGCGGACTTGATGGTCACCGCGCAGCGGGAAGTTGAAGAGCCGATTGCTCGTTTAGCGCAGCTTGCGCGTGCCGTCGGTATTCACCTCGTCGTCGCCACTCAGCGTCCCTCAGTTGACGTCATCACCGGCGTGATCAAAGCGAATTTTCCCGCGCGCATCGCCTTTCGCGTTGCGATGAAAGTGGATTCTCGCACGATTTTGGACACCAACGGCGCGGAGATGCTGCTTGGTCAGGGCGACATGCTCTTTCAGCATCCTGAGGAGCCTTCTGCGCAGCGCGTGCAAGGCGCGCTGTTAACGTCGAGCGAAATCCTCAAAGTCATTTCTCATGTTCGCAAACAGCCCGCGCCGCGCCACAAGCTCTATCTGCCTCTCGACCCGCAGGAAGAGCGTGAAGGCGGAGAAACCGGCAATGGGTTCCTTGAAGGACGCGACCCGCTCTTTCTTGAAGCGGCAAGAATCGTTGTGCGAACGGGGCAGGGTAGTGTTTCCATTCTGCAACGCCGGTTGAAAGTTGGCTACAGCCGCGCCGCGCGATTAATTGACCAACTCGAGCGCTCAGGTGTCGTCGGTCCTTTCGACGGCTCCAAGGCCCGCGCAGTCCTCGCCGATGAACAATTCCTTGCCGATCTTGAAAATCAGTAGCGCGATACTTCTGACTCTCTTGAGCTTTTTGCTCGCTTTCGCAGGTGACGAGCCCCACCGCATATTCTATCTATCGGTGGAACAGCATTTGCGCTCTCTTTCAAGCCTTGAAATAGGTTACGTCGCAACCGGATCGGAGATTCCGGAATCCGCAGAAGGACGCATGGTCTTCCTGAGGCCGGACGGATTCTATCATGATACGCCGGAGTGGACGCACTGTGAATTTCGCGGTCTTCAATGGCGATACTTGAAGCAGCAGAACACGCTGATTCTCGAGGACGCCGAAGGTCGCTCCGAGTGGACTCCGGAATCGGTGCTGCTGAATCTCTCGCGTGATCTTGAACCGGAGGAGTTGCGAAACAACTCCGACGGGTCGCGCACATTGATTTTGTGGGCCGAGTCGGCCCTCGCTGCGGGACACGTCGAGATGAAGTTCGCTCGGAGCTCGCTTGTGCCGGACGAGATAACTTACTTGGACGACAACGGAACGACTCAGCGCTATGCCATACGCATGTGGAACGAATCGGTGAAAGTGGACACGTCGTTGTTTGCTCCGCCGGCGGTTCCGGATGAAAATCGAATTGACTTCCGGGGCGAAGGAGACTCCAACTGACTATGCTTTCGTCTCGCGCAGGTAAAATCATACTAAGTCTTGCGATCAGCGGGTTCTTTCTTTTTCTGACCGCGTTCAAACCGCAGTTCGGGGCGCTCTTCAGCGGCGAGCAGAGCTTTATTGATGCGCTCTTTGGCCATCCGAGATTCAACGTGAGTGAATTGGGCGCTGTTATCACGCACGCTCAGTGGAGCTACATCGCAATCGCTGGAATTTTCTTTGTCACGACGCTCTTTGTTCGCGCTTGGCGCTGGCAGGTCACGATTCGCACGTTGACTCCCATCGGCTTGATGCCAACCTTTGGCGCGATGACGATCGGCTATATGGCGAACAACTTGCTGCCGATGCGCTTGGGTGAAGTCTATCGCGCGCAGGTCATTCATCAGATGACGGGGTTGAGCAGAACGGCCGCTTTTGGAACCATCGTCGCGGAGCGACTGATTGATCTGGTCTATATGGTGCCGTTTATCGGACTGGCGCTTGTCGTGTATCCGCTTCCCCCGGAAATGCGCGTCGCTGCGTATATTCTCTCCGGTGCGGCATTCCTTCTCGGCGGATTTTGCGTCTGGTTGGGCGTGGATCGCGAACGTGCGTTGCGCGGTGCAAAAGTGATGTTGAAAATTCTTCCTCATCGCACCGCCGACAAGATTTATCACGCGATGGAAACATTCAGCGCGGGATTGAGCGTCATGGCGCGGCGCGACATCTTCTGGCCGCTTGCTTTGAGTTCACTCGCGCTGTGGGTCATGTATGCCGTCATGGTATTTCTCGTACTCGCATCGGTAGGCTTGACCGGACCTGAGTATCCGCTCATTCATAAGGACTTGTTCGGTTCGACACTGGTAATGTTGGTGGTGACGACGGTCGGATTCATCATTCCCGGAGCGCCGGGAGCAGTGGGCACGTATCACGGAGTCGCGGTCCTCGGCTTGAGCCTATTCAACGTCCCCGGGGATCGCGCGGCCGGTTTCGCCGTGCTGCTTCACGCGCTCAACTACTTGCCGTTGACGCTGCTCGGCCTGCTCTTCTTCTGGAAATACGGATTATCTTTTCACGACGCGACTCACTCCAAGAACGGCGAGGTGAGTTCAAAGATAGAAACCGCAAATTCGCGGGCGATTTAGGCGGGAGACCTAACCTTGGAATTCAAAGACACTGGCGGTAGATTCGGAGAGTATTTTCGAGTTCTCTTTCGCGGACGATGGATTATTGTCGGCTGCTTCTTTGCCGTGGTTGCCGCGACGACCTACTTGACCTATCGCATGAAGCCCGTGTACGTTTCGTCCGCGAGCGTGCTCATTCTTGATCTTGATCAGATAGATCAGACGATGGGCAATTCAAAGCCCATGTTGATCCGCAAGAGTCGCAATCTGAATGAAATAGAGATTCTTCGCAGTCGCCGCATCAGCGAGGAGGTCCTGCGCTCGCTTGCCGAATCTCCCTACCGCTCGGAGCTTGAGATCATGAGGGAGACTGATACGCAAGGCAACACGATTACCTTTGATGATCGCGTCCTCATCTTGCGTTCTCAAACGAGCGTGGACAACCCAAAAGACACCGACATTCTAAGGGTTTCCGTTTCAGCGCCGTCTGCCTTCGAGTCCGCGTTTCTGGCAAATTCCATCGCGGAAGAATACTACCGCTACCGGCTGCGTTCTGCGCGCGGCGAAGTCTCCGAAGTCAGGCAATTCCTCGAACAGCAGCTCGAAGTCGTGCGCGATCAGCTCTCGCAATCCGAAGACCTTGAGCGCGCTTACAAAGAAAGTCGCGGAGTTTCCTCTCTCGATGATGAAGCAAGCCAGATGGTAACGCAGTCCGCGCAGATGCACGCCCTATATAACCAGACTGAAACCGATCTGAACGCCGAGCTTCGCAGAATGGACTTCTTGAAGCGCGAACTCGAAACGACTCGCGGCTCGCTTGTGGAAGATGTTTCCAACATCACGAGCCCTATTATCGAGACGCTTCAACGTGAGATTGCGGACAAGCAAGCGCGACTTGCCGCACTAACGTCAAATCCCGGACCGGGCACCGAAGTGACGGTGAATGCTCTTGAAAACGAGGTGGAATCCATCAAGGGAAAACTTGTGGAGGAAGTCCGCAAGATCGCGAGCGCCGGCGGTTCAATCGAACCCTTGAAGACCTCACAGGAACTCTATGACAATCTGCTGAAGAGTCAGGTCGAAGTGAAGGCTCTGACCGCGAAGGCTGAAGCCCTGCGCGAAGTCCTGGCCAATATTGACTACGATCTTGATCAGCTCCCGGAAAAAACTTTGGTTCTCGCGCGCTTAACTCGTGACCGCAAATTGAACGAAGAGCTGTACGTTCTACTGAACGAGAAGTATGAAGAGGCTCGCATAAGCGAGGCGGCGAAATCCGCGGGCGTGGAAATTGTGGATTCCGCAAAGCCGCCGGAATTCCCCGTCAAACCGCGCAAGAAGTTGAATATCCTGTTCGGAATGCTGCTAGGGCTGGCGCTCGGCGCGGGCATCACGATGTTAATTGATCTGCTGGATGATTCTCTGAAGACGCCGGAAGAACTCGAACGTCTGGGTCTCACTCCGCTTGGCACGATTCCGGTAGTGAACATCGAGGAAATACGCAAGCGATTGAAACGGCGGGGGAGGGAACTCACGCCTGCGGATGAAGCGCGGATCGAGTCAAAAATGATCACGCGCTTCTCGCCCAAATCTCCGATCAGCGAAGCCTATCGCAGTTTGCGCACGAATATTCAGTTCGCGGACATTGACAATCCCAAGCGCGTGATTTTGATGAGTTCTTCCGCGACGAAAGAAGGGAAATCTACTACGTGCGTGAACCTCGCCATTACTTTTGCTCAGATGGGTTCGCGCGTTTTACTTGTGGACAGCGACTTGCGCCGCCCGACCCTGCACAATTTCTTCGGCGTCGACAAGATGTACGGATTGACGAATGTGCTGATCGGCTCGCTCGGCTTCAATGAAGTCGTCAAGCGCACGGAAGTGGAGAACCTTGATCTGATCACGGCGGGAGACATTCCTCCCAATCCCGCGGAGATGGTCGCGTCCGAGCGCATGAAGCATTTCCTCGAAGAAGCGCGGCAGCGTTATGACGTTGTGCTGCTCGATTCGCCGCCCGTGGTTGCCGTGACGGACGCCGCGATTCTTACGACGCGAGCGGATGCAACGATTCTTGTCGTGAGTTCCGGCATGACGGGCCGCAACGAGTTGAAACGCGCCATCAATCTGGTCAACAGCGTCGGTTCAAAGGTGCTTGGTGTTGTGATGAACGGTCTCGACATCAAGAAGATGTACGGTTCGTATTATTACTACTTCCATTACTACCAGTACTATTACTACTACGGCTCGGAAAAGAACGATCGCAAGCGCAAGACCAAGCGCAAGAGTTCGCGTCACCGTGAGACCGGCGACGTCTCCGACGTCACGTAACATCCAGTCGCCGAGCGGGCATCAAGCATGTCCGATCATCCCCCCTGCTTTGCGGGGGAACAAAGAACCTATCTCGAAATAGCGGCAAGTGTCGCCGAGCAGGGATTAAGCGCGACGAACTTGCCCGAACCTGCCGAGAATTATGCGATGTCGCGCGGTTCCCTGCCGGAATCTGATGCTCTTCTCTTATTTTAAGATAGGCTCAAAGGGGGGGGTGCCGCTGCGACGCGCCTTTCACACTGTTCCCCGCCGAATTTGAACCTCGCAGCAAACTCAGTCAGTATCTCCGCCGCGTTTTCCGCGGCGGAGTCGTTTCTCTCCCATCGTGAATTCTCCTCGCGCTTATCCTGATATCTTCGAGCTTCCCGATCATGGATTGCTCTTGCGTTCACCCGCCAAGGTCAATCTCTCGCTGCGTGTCGTGCGCAAGCGCGATGACGGCTATCACGATCTTGAGACCGTTTTTCAGGAACTCGATTGGTATGACGAAATCGAGATGTATCCGTCCGATGACTTCTCGTTGACGCTCAAAGGAGCGCGTCTCGATTCGGGCGAGAACAATCTGATTACGCGTGCGGCCCGCGCCCTCGCCCAGTTCACCGAAGCCCCTTGTTTCGTGCGAATCCATCTACGCAAGAATCTTCCCTTGCAGGGAGGAGTCGGCGGAGGATCGTCGAATGCTGCTCTGACGCTGCTGGGATTGGCGCGATTGTGGAATCTGCACGTCTCGCTTGACCAGCTAACTTCGATTGCCTCCGCTCTTGGCGCGGATTGCCCGTTCTTCCTGCACGGCGGTCTGGCGCGCGCGACAGGTCGCGGCGACCTCATCCAGCCCCTGTCCGGAGCGGTCAAAGGTGTATTTCTCGTGGTAATCCCGGACTTTGGGGTCAGCACCGCTGACGTATTTTCGAATTGGAAGGTTCGCTTGACAGAAGTAGAGCAAAATGTTATATTTAATCCTCTATCTGGATGGGGGGAAGGTGAGGAGTCCCCGCCCTTTTCCTATTGTAACGACTTAGAAAATATAGCTTTCGAGTTGTTCCCAGTGCTCCGGAATGTCCGCGACTGCCTGCTTGAGCAGGGGGGAAGGTCTGCTCTACTCAGCGGAAGCGGTTCCTCCGTCTTCGCAATTTTTCACTCGGATGACCTCGCCCGTGCTGCCGCGCACAAGGTCGAGGAGTCCTTCGGATTTCGCACGCACGTCTGCCGCGGCGTCGCGCGAAGTCGTTAATTGGGGAATTCCCCAAACTGTTCTGATCGCCAAAGCATGGGATGCTACGGGGTTAAATCGTGACGATTACAGAAATCCACATCAATCTCCGCGACGAGGAGAAGCTCAAGGCATTCGTCAACATTACGTTCGATGACGTGTTCGTGATTCGCGGACTGAAAATCATCGAAGGAAAAGAGGGCTTGTTCGTCTGCATGCCCAGCCGTCGCCTTGAAGACGGTACCTACAAAGACATCGCGCACCCGATCACAAACGAGTTTCGCCGGCAACTCGAATCTCAGATTCTCGATGAATTCCGCAGAGTCGCCGGAGAGCAAGGTGCGCTAAAGGCTGCGCCCGGACACGGTGCGGATTGGTAACTCACTGGGGCGTCGCCAAGTTGGCAAGGCAGCAGGTTTTGGTCCTGCCATTCGGAGGTTCGAATCCTTCCGCCCCAGCCACGGGACACAGGCAGGCGCGAAGCGCTATCGCCGCGCCGCGAATTAGACTCCAAAACTTCTGATCGTAAAGGCCCACTTGCAGACAGGTTACGAACTGAAGATATTCTGCGGCACAGCCCACCGCGCGTTGGGCAAGCGCATCGCAACGCACCTCGGTCTGCCCTTGGGCGAAGCGAAAATCAGCCGCTTCTCCGACGGCGAAATCGGCGTGCAGTTCGAAGAGAATATTCGCGGTCGCGATATCTTTATCATTCAACCGACCTGTCCGCCTGCTGAGAACCTGCTCGAACTCCTGATCATGGTGGACGCCGCCAAGCGCGCCTCCGCCGCGAGAATTACTGCCGTCATTCCCTATTACGGCTACGCGCGCCAGGATCGTAAGGACGGGCCGCGTGTGGCGATTACGTCAAGGCTGGTCGCAGATCTGCTGCAAGCAGCGGGCATTCACCGGATTCTGACCATGGACCTGCACGCGCCGCAGATTCAAGGGTTCTTTAATATCCCGTTCGATCATCTGATGGCGTCGCGGCTCTTTGTGGATATGCTGAGTCTCCATCCCGTTCGGGATCTCACGATCGTCGCGCCCGACGTGGGTTCCGTCAAGCTCGCTCGCTTCTACGCGAACTACTTGAAGACGGATTTCGCCATCGTGGACAAGTTCCGCACCGGCCCGAACAAGGCGGTCGCACTGAATCTGATTGGCGACGTGAAGGGCAAGAACTGCCTGATCGTGGACGACATCGTGGACACAGCAGGAACGCTCTCCGCCACGATTGAAATGCTGAAGGATCGTGGCGCGCTCGATATCATCGCCGCGATTACGCATCCCGTGCTTTCCGGCGCGGCCGTGGATCGCATCGAAAGCAGCAGCATCTCAGCTCTGTGGGTGTGTGACACGCTTCCCACTCCGCAAGAGCATCTCTTTCACAAGATTCAGAAGATCTCGACTGCCAAGCTCTACGCGGAAGCCATCAAGCGAATTCATCGCGAAGAGTCTATCAGTCACCTCTTCCTCGATGGCCCGGCCGAAGGACGCGAGCCGATGATCGAGCGAGAAAACGCCATGGCCATCGCCGGCGCATTAGCATCGCAGTAGGGGCGACCGCTTCGTTCCCCTTCTCCGTTCACGGGAGCCTGTCCTGTGTAAGGAAAGGGGGTAGGGGATGGGGTTTCTCCTTCCCCGCCGAGCCGCGATCAAGAACCTATCCAAGAATAGCGGCAAGTGTCGCCGAGCATGGATTAAGCGCGACGAATCTGCCCGAAGACTCGCTGAGAAATATGCGATGTCGCGCGGTTCCCTGCCGGAATCTGAAACGATCGCGCTGAACTGTAAATTGGATTTTGTAAATTGTAAATTCTATAAACGCCATGTCTGAACATCTCTCCATCGAAGCGCAACCGCGCACTCCCAATGCTCCTAAGGGCGGAGCGCTTCGCCGCTCGGGCCGCGTCCCCGCAGTCTATTACAATGCAAAGTGCGAAACCAAGTTTCTCTCGTTCAACGAGGTGGAACTCGCGCGCCTGCTTAAAAAGGAAATCAGCATTCTCGAGCTGAAGCTCGCGGGACAAGTCCTGCCGTGCATCATTCGTGAAGTCCAGCGCCACCCCGTGCGCGGTTCCGTCGTCCACCTCGATCTCTACGGAGTGGATCGCTCGCAAAAGCTGCGCGCGAGTGTCTCCCTCCACATGGTCGGAGTTCCCGAAGGCGTGAAGCTGCAAGGCGGCACCGTGGATGTCATTTCGCACGAAGTCGAAGTCGAATGCTTGCCCGATGCGCTGCCCAGTCACTTGGATGTCAATATCTCGCATCTGAAGATCGGCGACGTCGTTCGACTCGGGGATCTGAAGTTCGAGGGTCTTACGATCTTGGGCGATGCCAATTCCGCAATCGTCCATGTCGAGGGTGCAAAGGCGCACGACGAAGTTGCGGCTACAACCGAGACAACATCCGCCGAGCCTGAAGTCATTCGCGAAAAGAAACCCGCCGACGAGTAGTGCTCTGCTTCTCCCACTCCTTCCTCCGTTCACGGGGGAAGGTTAGGATGGGGGTCACTGTATGTTCCTGATCGCCGGCTTGGGAAATCCCGGCTCCGAATACGACGACACGCCGCATAACATCGGCTTCGCCGCAGTCAATGAGCTTGCCAATCGTGCCGGACAGCAGTTCAAGCGCGGCCCGGTTGTCGAGTGCGCATCGGCAAGACTGACTCCCAAGTGGGATGCAGTCGCCATTCGCCCGCTCTCTTACATGAATCTGTCGGGCCGCCCGGTTGCCGCAGCATTGCGCTGGTTTGATGTGGCTCCGTCGAATCTGATCGTCGTCTGTGATGACGTCAATCTTCCTTTCGGAAAGATTCGCATTCGCACAAAGGGTGGCGCGGGAGGTCAAAAAGGTCTGCTTTCCATCTTGCAGACTCTTGGCACCGATGAAGTCTGCCGTATTCGTCTTGGAGTTGGCGGAGGCTACCCGGGTGCCGATGTCGGGTCTCACGTCTTGCGCAAGCTGCGCAAGTCCGAACTTGAGACCTACCTTTCCATGGCAAGCACAGCCTGCGACGCTCTGGAATTGTGGTTCAAGGAGGGCCCCGATGCCGCCATGAATCGCTACAACTCTCCCGACACCGATTGATTGTGTGCGCCGAATCTTCTCTTCTTCCCCTTCTCCGTTTACGGGAGCCTGTCCTGTGTAAGGAAAGGGGTTAGGGGATGGGGTTCTCTTGTCGCCGAGCCGGGTTAAGGCTTTGCGCAACCCGGCCGAAATCCGATTCTGCACTGTAAATTGGAATTTGTAAATTGTAAGTTTCTTTCCCTCCCAGCCTTTCAGGTTGGGCTAACGTCCAAAGGGTTAACACAACATGGCCACGTACGAACAAGTAGCGGTTTTTGATACGAATCTTGAGAACGAGCTGATCGAAGGCGACATTCGCAAGATTCATGATTACGTAGTGAACAATGGCGGTCAATTCCGCCGCTGGGAGCGCTGGGGCAAGCGCCGCTTGGCCTATGAAATTGCGCATCGCCAGTACGGCTATTATGTGCTCGCGATCTATGATCTGGATTCCAAGGCGACCAAGGAACTCGATCGCATGTTGCGCATCACTCCGTCGCTGATTCGCTTTCTGATTACTCGCGTGGAGGATTCTCGTATTCCGGAGATTGACGCGGAGTCCGTCGCCACCTTAGGCGCAATCGCGGAAGCCGCGCCCGAATCGCTGGATGCCTCCGGAGTCAAGCCCGGCGAGGCCGCCGTGGTTGTGGAGGAAGAAGTGGTTGCACCGCTGGCAGATGAAGTTGAAACTGAGGAAAGTGCGTAGATATTTGCGTCGCGGGCCATCGGGAAAGGCCGCGGCAGCACTTAAGACGTGTGTACGGGAACCAAGAGGGAGAGAGAGTGTATGGCGGAACACAAAATGCCGGACATCAATTGTGTAATCATTGCGGGCAACCTCATTAAGGACCCCACCTTTCGGAAGACGACTTCCGACGTTCCTGTGGCTAACTTCACGATTGCGTCCAACCGCAAGTTCAAGGACTCCAGCGGACGCATCAAGGAAGACGTGTGCTTCATCGGAATTGTAGCATGGTATAAGCTCGCCGAAAGCTGCAAGGAAAATCTTCACAAAGGCAGCGCGGTATTGGTCGAAGGAGAGCTACAGAGCCGCAATTTCACCAATGAAGACGGCACCGCGAGAAGCTGGGTTGAGATTAAGGCGCGCAGAATCCAGTTCCTCAACAAGCGCGAGCATTTGCGCGACGAAGACGATCACGCGCACGTGGATACCGTCGAAGATGATGATCATCATCACCCGCATCTTCTCGATGACGAGGAGCACGCGCAATTCACCTACAAGAATTTCGTTCTGAACAAACCGTAAATAACTTCAACATGCAGGTCATTCTTCGCTCGGATTACGAAGCGCTGGGAAAAATCGGTGATGTGATCACCGTCAAGCCCGGCTATGCTCGCAATTTTCTGATTCCCCGCGGTATCGCCTATTCCGCAAACAAGTCCAATCTCGCCCGCTTGGAACAGGATCGAAAGGTCCTCCAGATGCGCGATCTCAAGGAACGCCGCAAAGCCGGTGATGTGTACGCGCAGATCAACGGACTTCGCTTGCTGAAGGCGATGCAGGTCGGCGAAGAGGATCGCATGTTCGGCGCCGTAACGTCTTCGGACATTGCGGAACTCGTCAAGGAGCGCGGCATTGATATTGACCGCCGCAAGATTCAGCTCGACGAACCCATCAAGCATTTGGGTGAGTTCCAAATTCCGGTGAAGCTGCACCGCGAAGTCACCGCCATGCTCGTCGTGGACGTCGTCCCCGCCAGCTAAGCCTTCGTTTTTCTCCTCCTTTCTAGGCGCGACCTCCCGGTCGCGCAGAACAGGAGTGAAGAACCCTCCAAAATCGAAAGGCGCGACCACCATCGCGCCTTCTTTCATTACACACGTATCTTCTAGGCGCAACCCTGTCCTGTAAGGATCCCGGTCGCGCTCTCTTTCTTTCTGTCATCTGAAGCCTGCCCTCGTAAGGGTAAGGACCTACTGCCCACCGCCGACCCTCACCGGTTTTCGTCAAACCCATCCCCCATCCCCCATCCCCCATCCCCTCTCTCACCTCACCAACAGCATCTTCATCACCTTAACCTGCTCCGCCGTCTCCAATCTAAGAAAATACACTCCCGACGCCCACGCATTCGCGTTGACTGAGAGCGAATGTTCTCCCGCCTGAAATACTCCATCCGCAATCCTCGCCGTCTCCCTTCCCAGCACGTCATACACAATCGCCCGCACTTCTCCCGCTTCCGCCAATTCAAATTTCAACTTCGCTTCGCTGTTAAACGGATTCGGATAAAGCAAAGGCTCCGTTAGCATGGGCGCGGGCGGTGAAATCGCATTCCCTCTCAGTGGATAGAGAAAGGTCTCGCCATTAAAGTAGAACGTCATCGTTCCCGTGTAATTCCCCACCGCAGGCGGCGTGAAACTTACGATGATTTCATAAGGCGGCAATGCTCGATAGAGCGGCGGAGTGAAGAACGGCCACGTTGCGCTGAGCACTGAAAGCACTCCACTATCCGCGTGGAGCCGAAGTGTGTCCTGAATGGTCTGCCCTGCAATCGCGCTGTCGAAAACCAGTGTATCGGGCTGTGTGAAATCCCCGTAGCGATACAATCCAAAGTCCCAGTCTCGCAATCTTGAGTCATAGTGCAGCGTCCTCGCATAACCCGTTCCGCCTAAGTTTGAGCGGTGCGTGTATCCGCGCCATCGTTGCGTGATTCCTCCCGTCAGGACAAGGCTGCCCCTCTCATCCGGATTCACCGGAGAAATGTACCACTCATACGTGTCATTCTGCTGTTCAAGTTCAAAACTCCCGCCCAATGCAAATAGCAGCGCGGTAATGACGACATTGCAGTGATCTGGCGTGTTTCCCGTGCATCCCTCGCGACCATTCTCCCAAGTGTTACCAATGAGGATATTCTTTTCTGACACCAAAGCAAGACTCGATGTGCATCCGGGCGGAAGCGCCCCGCTCGTCATGTTTGTCCCCTCATAAATTACGTCATCCAGGATTCGCATATCGTCGCTGCACCCGAGAACAAGCGCGGCGCCTTGTGCGTTCATGGTGCCCATGACTTCGAGCTTGCCTGCAACAAAGAGATAGGCTGTGTTCATGGTGAAGACACGCATGAATGCCGTAGCTGGATTGAATATCGTTCCCTCCGGCCAATTGTAGAGATGAAGTGACATCCCATTCAGAATAGCGCGTCCCTCTTCCCACGTTGCTTCGAGGTCAACGTAGGTTCCCGAAATCTGCGCCGCTTCTCGTATCA
>JADLDM010000195.1 GCA_020846695.1 bacterium
AAGCGGGAGGGGAAAGAGAATGGCAGTCTCTCTGCAAACAGAGGAGTGAAGTGGATCGCACTCGTGTGCGTGCTTGTTCTTTCGTCACAATCTCTTGCGGTGAGCAAGGTTGGGACGACGGCGGCTCCGTTCCTGAATATCGCGGTCGGTGCGCGCGCCCTGGGAATGGGCGGCGCTTTCACGGCGATGGCGGATGACGCCAGCGCGCTCTACTGGAACCCGGCAGGGATCGCCGGCATCGAGAGATTCAGCACGAATCTCGTCCACACGGATTGGCTGACGGATTTGAGATTCGACGTCGTGGGCGTCGTGCTCCCGCTTGCGCATGACGATGCGCTTGGCGCGCAAGTGACGCTCCTGACCATGCCGGATCAGGAAGTGACGACGACGCAGCAGAGCGAGCAGGACGGCACAGGTTATCAGTTCAGCGCGGGAAGCATGGCGATTGCGACCACTTACGGCAAACAATTTACCGATCGCTTCAAGCTCGGCATCACCGGAAAATATATTCACGAGTGGATTTGGCATGAATCCGCTTCTACTGTTGCCGTGGATTTGGGCAGCATGTATAGGACGGATTTGCGCGGAATGCGGATCGGGCTTGCGATCACCAATTTCGGCGGCAAGATGAAGATGGGAGGGCGCGATCTTGCGCGCTTCTACGACGTGGACGAAACACGTGAGGGCAACAACAATCGCACGCCTGCCGATCTTAGCACCGACGAATGGCCGCTGCCGATGACGATGCGCTTCGGTCTGGCGATGGAGATTTTTGATCTTGCCAAACACAGACTGTCTGTTGCGCTGGACGCGCTGCATCCCAACGACAATGACGAGTCGGTGAATTTCGGAACCGAATACGCGTGGCAGGAAAAGCTGTTCTTGCGCATGGGTTATCGCTCGATCTTCCTAAGAGATACGGAAGAAGGCGTGACGATGGGATTCGGCGTGAACATCAAGACGCGCGGCGGCCCGACGTTCCTGCTCGATGCAGCGTATGAGGATTTCGGAAGATTTGACGCGGTTTACAAATACTCGCTGGGGATTTCGTACTGATTTCGGCCGGGTTGCGCAAAGCCTTAACATAGCTCGGCGAAATCAACCGGGAATTCGAATTAGTTCTGGCGGGCGGGTCGGGGACACGCCCCTACGAAGAAGATAGCCACCTACAAATATGGTCAAGGAGGACCCAAAAATGTCAAGGCTAAGAATTTTGAGCGTCATCGCCGTGTTGGCGCTCGCCACGTCCGCATTCGCAACGAGCGTAACTTTCCAATGCGAAATGGGCGTGCAAATACAACTCGGCAACTTCAATCCGGATACGGATCAGTTGGTTGTGCGCGGCAGCTTCAACGGCTGGTCGGGCAATGCGAACATGTTGACTGCGACGGGAACGTTGTATACCGGCGTCGCGGAAATTCCGGCGGGCGGAATTGAGTACAAGTTTGTAATGGTGCAGTCAGCAGGGGATGTCTGGGAAAACGTGAATAATCGCACAGCAACAGTGCCTGACTCGGGGTCGCTCGTTATTCCGGTTGTTTACTACAACGACATCAACTCCGCCGAGAGCGCGGACGTGGAAGTGAACTTCCGCGTGAACCTGACCGTGCAAGAACTTTCCGGCAACTTTGATCCGGCGACGGATTGGGTTGTGGTGCGCGGCGCTCATGCCAATATCGGCAATTGGGGCGGCGCGGTGCAGTTGCTTGAAGAGACGGGAAACCCGGGCGTGTATTCCGCATGGATTCAGTTCGACAATCTGGCGCTGAATGTTCCGATTGAATACAAGTTCGTGATTTTGGACGGCGGCGATCCGAATGCGGCTTCGTGGGAGACGAACAACAATCGTTCGTTCAACCCAACCGGCGCAGAACCTGACAATCTGCCTCCGCCCAGCGGAAACGAGTACGGCGAAATTATCCAGGAGCTCGTTTACTTCTCGAACGTGACGCCGGATGACATCATCACCAATGACGTGGACGTGATCTTCCAAGTGGAGGCGAATCCGCTGCTCGATCGTTTGCAGGAAGTCGGCTATGTTTGGGACGTGCAGACGGGCGACACGATTTTCTCGGTTGAATCCATTCAGGTTGCCGGTTTCTTCAACAACTGGCCGTGGGGTAATTTCTCGCAGGATCACTACATGTATGACGATGGCACTCACGGCGACTTAACGGCGGGTGACCACGTCTATGCGGCGACGATTCCCTTTGCCGCCGGCGCTGCGCGCGCGTTGATCTACAAGTACGGCGCAAATCAGTTGGATGCAGAAGCGGGCTTTGCGCGCAATCACGAGCGTTTGATTGACGACAGTCAGGCATCCTATCGTATGGATATTGATTGCTGGGGCTCGCCGGACACGTTGTTCCAAGAGTGGCCGTGCACGATTTCCGGCGTGGAGGAAAATGCTCCTGTGATTTCCGGATTCGAACTCGCGCAGAACTTCCCGAATCCGTTCAATCCGAGCACCTCGATCAGCTTCACGCTTTCCAAGAGCGAGTTCACCACGCTTCGCGTGTACGACGTTCTCGGACGTGAGATGACCACGATGAATCTGGGACGTATGGATGCAGGCAAGCACTCGGTGTCGTTCAACGGCAGCGAATTTGCCAGCGGTGTTTACTTCTACAGACTTGAGAGCGGGTCGTTCACGGCTACGCGCAAGATGCTGTTGCTGAAGTAGTGCTTGACAAGCACGTTTTTGCGCCGACAACTGATTCGTCAAGACGGTAGATTGTGCGGCGGCTGAGCGCTTGAGTCCCCTATCCCCTACCCCTTTCCCCGCGCTTCGCGAGGAAAGGGGATTGGAGAAGAGAATCCGTTAGAGAATTGTTTGTCATGCCGTGCGGGGCGCAAGCGCGAGCTTGCGCCCCGTCCTGCCCTTAGAGGGATTTAATAATGAAGACCATGCTTCGCTTCTTTGCACTGTTCTTGTTTGTTTCGTCGGCATTCAGTCAATCCGTTTGGTGGACTCCGGCGGCGCCGCGTCAAGGAGATGCAGTAACGTTCTACTATGACGCACTTCAAGGCACGCTTCCCGACAACGGAACCGCTGTCTGGATGCACTGGGGATTGGTGAATCCCGAAAACGGAGCGTGGTCCACTCCGCCGCAGGCAATCTGGCCGGCGGGATCGCAGCTGCATACCGATAACGTTGCGGTGCAGAGCCCGATGACAAACACTGGGAATCAGGTGTGGTCTTTGAGTATTGATTTCGATCAGGCGAGCGAAGCGATTGCCTTCGTCTTCACTGATCGCGCGAACAATTGGGACAACAACAGCGGAGGGAATTGGGAACTGATTTTCCTTGCGGCGGGAACGGTATCGTGGTGGACGCCGGAGAATCCTGAGCCGGGCGATGAGATTACGATCTATTACGATTGCGTTCCCGGAACACTGCCGGACGGCGCGACCAGTGTGATTCTGCATTGGGGCGTGAATGAAGCGGGGCACGGAAATTGGCGTTTGCCTCCGCAATCCATGTGGCCTGCAGGAACGGTTGCACAGGGCTCGGCCGCGCGCAGCCCGATGGTCAGTTCGGGCAACGGGCTTTATAGTGTGACGATGACGGCTTTGGATACAATCTATTCGATCCACTACGTTACGACGGACGGATCAAATTGGGATAATAATGCAAATCAGAATTGGGACATTTTGCTCGAAGAGCCGCCGGTTTCTCTGCTTCATCATGTGATTTTTCGCTTTGATCCGCGCTCGGCATTCGCGCAGTACTCCGGTCAGATTACGTCGGTAAATCTTGCGGGAACGTTTAACGGATGGAGCACGAGTGCAACGCCGCTGACCACGATTGATGAATTCGGAAATCGCTGGGGAGAAGTTGCGATACCGGTGGGCGACTTGGAGTATAAATTTGTTATTAATGGTAACAACTGGCAGATTGATCCGGATAATCCTCGTAACGCAGCGGGAGGCTTCAACAACTCGCTGTTGACAGTGGTTGTGGATTCGCTGCCGCAGATCTACGATATTGAGCCGGGCGAGAATCGCATCTTCGAGCTTGCCGATGGGCAGCCGGAGTTCACGATGCACGTTCGCGGGGGAGACTTGGGAACCGAAGTACTCGCCGTTACGGTATTTCAAAATGAAGTGAACTTGCCGCGCACTTTTGATGCTGCAACCGGCGTTCTCACTTTCACGACGACGGCTTCTGTCTGGCCGTCGGATCAGATACGCGTGCAAATCGGCGATGCGATGGGACGCACGGCGCAAAGAAGAATCGTCTATGGGCTGACCGATTCCACGCGCAATGTATTCGGTGTTGATCCGACGCAGGACCTTCACTACGGCGCGTCCGTGTTGGGCGATCCGCGTGATTTGCGCGCGCTGCAAATCACAGAAATTAATTCCGGCGACAAGATGCATGTGAAATTCTTCGTGGGTGATGCAACACTCGCAACGGATACTGCGGGCTACTTGCTTGTGATTGCAAGCCAGCTCTCCGGATTCTCACAGATTCAAGGATTCGCCGGAGAAATCCATTTCCCGGACCTTTCTTCGGGTGGGGTCGCAATTCCGATTGTGCATCCGGAATCGGATTACGTTGACGGCACGCACTGGAATCGCATTCACGGCGCGGGAGATATGACGTCAGCAAGCACGGATTCTTTTGAGATTGGTTTCAACGAATTCAATCCGTATATCTCTGTCTATCTGGATATTGATCAGCTTGAGTCGCACCTCGGCTCGTATCAGAGCGAATGGTATTATGCGCTGATTTCGTTTGATCCGGCAACTGCCGTAGAGGGCTATTGCAGGGAAGTGAGTGCGGCCGACGGTGGAGGCGATGAAGAGAGCGACCCGGATATATACGATGCGATTTTGTTCGGCGCACCCGACATCGAAACGAAGAATTTCAAGAATTACGGACTCACTCGCCGCGTGACGCTTGATGCGGAGGGCAGAGGGCTTGCGGCAATCGCCCCCAGTGAGATAGGGCCGAATATCGCGCATCCGGGACCGTTGTGTCAGATTCTCACTCGCGG
>JADLDM010000196.1 GCA_020846695.1 bacterium
CGCAAGGCTTCGTCGCTCTTGGCATCCGTCTGCAGCGCGAGGTTCGCCTTCTCCATCGCCAATTCCCAATTGCCTTTCCGCGCAAACTCCTTGGCCGCATCGAGATGTTCATTCTTGGCGGCAAAGGTAAGCTGGGTGGCGGCCCCGAGAAGAGCCAACGCCAGCGCGCGAATGAAGGTGGAATGAAGCATGATCAGAAGTACCGTATTGAAGGCGCGGGCGCCGGAGGTCTGGATAGGAAAAACAATATAGCCAACCAAAGCAAAAAGAGCAAGTTAGCTAACTGTGAGAGACCAGATTCCCATTGAATACGCCCAAAACGCTCCGATTTGGAAATCGCAGGCTAAGTATTGTTTTTACTTTGGTTACTGTTTGTCACGAATTTGTGCCCGGGGCGAGGCCGAGGTCAGGGCGCGAGCCTGCTCAAAAAGCCCAAGCGCGGCCTGAACCTGATCGTCGTCCTGCAAGCGGATCAAGGTGTAGAGATCACGGTTGTTGAAGAGCAGTCCGGCGATCTCGCCGCGAATCTGAGTCTTGGTGAAGGAGATGTCCTGTTCCCAGAGCTTTTCGTCTATTTCGATCTCACGGCTCTCGCAAATTTTTCGATATTCGCCAAGCATCGGCTCCGTCACCTCAAAGTGCGTCGAGAACTCTTCAAAGTCCTTGCCGAGTTCAGGATGCTTGATGACATAGTCCGTGGCATACTCGAAATAGAGTCGCTGAGCGAACATCTTCGCGGTTAGGCTGTTGGTCTTACGCGGAACGATTGTGCTGTCGGGAGTGATGCCTCCGCCGCCGTATACGATACGGCCTGCATCGGTTTGAAACTCCTCTTTCTTCACGGTGTCGGCTTCGAGCGCGTCTTCGGCGTTCGGATCCTCCTCGTCGCGACCCTCCATCACATACTCGGCAAATCCTTTGTCATAGGGACGCTGAATCAGACGACCCGCGGGAGTGTAGTAGCGCGCCGTGGTGATTCTGACAACAGAGCCGTCCGGCATGGGATAGGGAGTCTGCACAAGACCTTTGCCGAAACTCACCTGACCTGCGATGATGCCGCGATCGTGATCCTGTATCGCACCGGAGACAATTTCAGATGCGGACGCGCTGCCATGGTTAATCAAACACACAACGGGCATGTCGTATTTCGCGCCGATTCCCGTCGAGCGAAACTCCGAATCAGAACGCGTCGTGCGCCCCTTTGTATAGACCAGCAGCATGTCCTTGCGCGGCATGAACAGATCTGCCACACGCCAAGCCTGATCCAAATAGCCGCCGGGGTTGCCGCGAAGATCGAGCATCAAGCGCTTCATCCCATTGCGCTTCAGACTATCCAAAGCAGAGACAACTTCATCCGTTGTGGTCGAAGTGAATTGACTGATGCGCACGTAACCGGTTTCCTTGTCGGGAAGAACAAAAGAAGCGGCCACGGAGTGAATCGGAATCTTGTCGCGCACAATCGAGAAATCGAGCGGAACTTCGAGGCCGGGACGCATAATCGTCACTCCGACCGACGTGCCTTTCTCGCCGCGCAGTTTGCCGAAGACTTCTTCATTGGAAATCCCGTAAGCCGAGACGCCGTCAATATGAGTGATTCTATCCCCCGCGCGAATGCCAAGTCTGTCCGCCGGTGTTCCCGGAATCGGAGAGATAACGGTCAGCCAGTCCTTCTGAATCGTGAATTGAATGCCGATGCCTTCAAAGTCGCCTCGAAACTGTTCCGTTATCTTGGCCTGCTCTTCTGCAGGAATATAGACCGAATGCGGATCGAGTTCCTTCAGCATTCCTTCGATGGCGCCTTCGAGCAGCTTTGCAGCGTCCGGCTCTTCAACGTAATTGTCCCGCACCGCGCGCAGAATGTAGTTCAGCTTCTGAAGCTGCATGTTGACGTCGGAGCTGTTCTCTGCGCGCAAGACTGGACTCAGGAACAGAGTGGCTCCGATGAGACACAGCGCGAACGCCGCGACGGTCATGAATTTGTTGGATTTCAACCTTGCGTCTCCTGCTTCACGGTTTCCAAATAGTGTTGCTCCAAGAGCGTTTGTTCTTCGTCCGACAGCGCGCGTTCGCGGCGGGACATCACCACGCGCGCAGACTCCAGCGTGCGATCAAGCGGCTCGGTATGGAAGCCATCCTTGCCGCCCCATGAAAAACTTCTGATATAACGAGGCGGATAGCCGCCTCCGTAAATATTCGCGGCCACTCCCGCAATCGTGCCCGTATTGAACATCGTGTTGATGCCGGTCTTGGTGTGATCGCCGCACAACAATCCGACAAATCGCTGACCCGAATCAATCAGCTTCTGCGCGACTTTGACCTTCACGTGACCGTAATCATTGCGCAGATTGGACACCGTTGTGTCCGCGCCCAGATTCACCCACTGCCCCAAATGGCTGTTGCCCAAGAATCCGTCGTGCTGCTTATTAACAAATCCTTGCAGGATCGAATGCGAAATCTCACCGGCGATACGGCAGTGCGGCCCGAAGCTCGAACCGGAATAGAGCTTGGTTCCTGCCTTGATCCGGCAATGGTCTCCTATCACCAGCGGCCCTTGAAGAAAGCAGTGCGGTTCGATGTGAACCTCCTTGCCCATCCAGATCGGCCCGAGCGTTGTGTCGAAGACAACGGTCGGATAGACGATCAGCTTCTCTCCTGCAAAGACGGCGTTTTCGCCCACCAAGTGAACTCCCGCAGGAGGCATGATCCGATTCGCCTCAAGAAGACTCTCCCCCGCCCCGATAAAGCCTGTCGA
>JADLDM010000197.1 GCA_020846695.1 bacterium
CTTCTTGTCCTTTCCGGCTTCAGGCTTCTTGCGTGTCATCACTTCGGCTCTGCGCACGGTGATCTTGCCGTCCACGATGAACCGCTCGAACAAGTCAAGCTGCTCACCCTCATCAACAACAGATAGAAGCGCGCGCGCGTGCCCCATCGTCAGCTTACCGTCATTCAGCGCATCTTGAATCTTCGAGGGCAGCTTCAGAAGTCTGAGCGTGTTCGCCACATTCGTTCGGCTCATCCCCATCTTCTCGGCAACCACTTCCTGAGTCAGACTGTATTGCTGCATCAATCGAGCAATCGCATGAGCAAGCTCTATCGGCGTGAGATCCTCGCGATGCACGTTTTCCAGAATCGCAAGTTCGAGCATCTCCTCAGAGGTCTCGACCTGCCTGATCTGCGCGGGACTGGTGTGCAGACCTGCTGCCTTTGACGCCCGCAGTCTGCGCTCACCCAAGATAAGTTGATAGCGCGCACCCGCCTGCCGAACCACAACCGGTTGCAGCAGCCCTTGCTTCAGTATGGACTGCTTGAGTTCCTCAATTCCCTCATCGCGAAAAATCCGTCTCGGTTGAAACGGATTCGGATCAATCATGTCAACAGAGAGATGCGCGATATCCGGAGCGGCCGACGTCGAGGTCTGGACCTCTTCTTCGGTAATCAGTGCGCGCAGTCCCTTGCCTAATGCCTTGTGACCTTTCATGCAACAGCCTCTCGCGGCGGAAGCTGCTGATGACTCAGAAACTCCACCGTAAATTCTCGGTAGTTTTGCGCTCCGCGCGACTGCGGATCATAGGTATAGACCGTTTGTCCGAAGCTCGGGGCCTCAGATAAACGAACATTTCTAACGATGAGAGTTCTGTACACTCTCTTCTCAAACACGCCGGTAATTTCATCCGCAACTTGCTTCGTCAGGTTCAATCGGCCGTCATACATCGTCAAGAGTATTCCCTCGATTTCCAATGGCGGATTGAGATGCTTCTTCACCAGATTCACGGACTTCATCAACTGAGCCAGTCCTTCCAGAGCGTAATATTCGCACTGCATAGGCACCAGAATCGTATTCGCCGCGGACATTGCATTCAGAGTCAATAGACCCAATGAGGGCGGCGTGTCGAGAACAACAAATTGGAACTTGTCACTAAGATTCGAGAGCGCCTCCGCAAGAATTCTCTCGCGCGCGATCTTTGATACCAGTTCAATCTCCGCGCCGTGTAATCGCGTGTCCGCCGGTATGATCGAGAGTCCCGCAATATTCGTCGGATGAATCGTCTCCTCGACCGGATGATCATTGATGAGCAGATCATAAACTCCCGTCTCGGTTTCCGAGGGAGTGACGCCCAATCCCGCCGTCGCATTTCCCTGCGGATCCAAATCCACCAGCAGCGTCGAATAGCCTTCGAGCGCCATACCCGCGGCCAAGTGCACCGCAGTCGTCGTCTTCCCGACGCCGCCCTTCTGATTTGCAATCGCGATAATCTTGCTCATTATGTATTTGTTTTCTTCGCCGTTCGAGAATTCTCTCTCCCTTATCTGAGGGAGAAGCTATTTGAACATGTCTGATGCGCTATCAGGGGGTGATACTATCGGAGCCAACACGCGAATTAGTACGGGAATATCATCCTGCATGGTACGCCAGATTATTCGATAATTCACTTGATGATAGTGGTGCGCAAGCAAATCTCGCTTGCGCGCCATCCACGACCACGGAAGTTCCTCGTTCTGCCGGCAGAACTCAGCCGAGAGATTTTTCGTAGCTTCGCCAATGATTGTGAAACTCCTCTCAACCGCGCGACGTAGAACTGGATCATTCACAAACTGCTCGAATGTCACTCGCTCACAGACACTTCGCAAAAAACGTGCTTCGTTGAAGATGTCCGCCGCGTAAGCTCGGTCACCGCGCGTAGACATTGCTTGCTCCTTCAAGAATGGACTTGCGGCGAATCCAATTCTCCATTCTCACTACCTCAGAACGCACCAGTAAATCTACCTCGCGACCCAAGATCGAGGCCAGCTCATCCTCCATGTCAATCCAGTCGCCAAGCTTCCATGCGGAGTCATCGGCGAATTCCACCAGCACGTCCACGTCGCTGCCGGGACCGAAATCGTCCCGCAGCACGGAACCGAACAGCGAAAATTCCGTAATCTTCCACTTCTTGCAAAAAGCCTCTATCTCAGGCAGCGGAATCGGTATGCGGGGCGTGGACATGGGGATTAGAGTTCGAGCTTCTTCATGATTATTTCCCACTTTTCAAAATACATGTCATTGTCATACATTTGATCTTGAATGACGGGCGAGTGCCATTACAGTATTGGTAGTTCTTTACACTGTAAGAACTGGGATTTTCCTCTCACCCTCCCGCGAGCAGACTCAACTTCGGCGCGTGTTTCTCCCTGAATCGCTCGCGCAATAGGGGATGACTCGACAGTTCAGGATCGGCTTCCACCATTGCAAAGGCCCTCTCATGCGCAAAATTCAACAGATGCTCATCGCGCTCCGGAACGAAATGCTTCAGTTCAATGTCTCCCGATTGCCTTGTTCCGAACAGCTCGCCTGAACCGCGCAAAGAGAAATCTTTCTCCGCGATCTCAAATCCGTCATCCGTGGATTGAATCGCTTCAAACCTCGCGCGCGCTTCCTCGGTCGGTTTCGGCCCCGGCAACAGAATGAACCAGCCCTTCTGTCCCTTCCTCCCCACTCTACCTCGCAATTGATGCAGCGCTGAGAGTCCCAATCTCTCCGGATTCTCCACCACCATCACCGTCGCATCCGGCACGTCCACTCCCACTTCAACTACGGGCGTTGCAACTAAGATAGGAGTCGCTCCCTCGCGAAATGCCTTAATTGCGGCTTCCTTCTCAACCGAATCCATTCGTCCGTGCAGCAAGCCGACTTTCACTTTGTCCAGCGCGCCTTTTGAAACACGCTTGTGATAATCCACCGCCGCTTCCGATTGAATCTTGTCGGACTCTTCAACTAACGGGCAGACAATGAACACGCGCTCGCCCTTCGCGGCAAGATCAAGAATGAATGCGTAAACTCGCTCGCGATCCGGCGCGAATCTCACAACCGTCTGCACGTCGCGCTTGCCTGAGGGCAACTCTTTCAACGTGGAGACGTCAAGATCGCCAAGCGCCGCAAGTCTCATCGTGCGTGGAATCGGCGTAGCCGTCATCACCAATAGATTTGGGCGCTTCCCTTTCGCCACAAGCTTCGCACGCTGCTCCACTCCAAAGCGATGCTGCTCGTCAATCACTACAAGCCCGAGTCTCGGCAGCGCGAGCTTCTCATTCAAAAGCGCGTGTGTGCCGACCAAAATATCAATCGCGCCGGCAGCTGCAGCGGAGAGAATCTCGCGCTTTTCGGGAAGACTTTGTTTGCCGCGCAACAATCGAACTGTGAGCCCTGCTGCTTGCGCTGGCGCAGACAGAGTGCGCGCGTGCTGCAAAGCTAAGATTTCCGTCGGCGCCATGAACAGAGTTTGAAATCCGCCGTCCGCAGCCATCGCAGCGGCAAGCAGCGCAACCGTCGTCTTCCCCGCTCCCACTTCACCGTGCAAGAGTCTCTGCATCGGCATGGGACTGGTCAAATCGGCGCGTATCTCGGTCAGAACGCTCTTCTGTCCCTCGGTCAATGAAAAAGGAAGTGCGTCCAGAACCTTGCGCGTGATCAATCCAATGTTATCAAAGGCTCCTACCGACGAGACGATGCGATTGAAGTGCCGCCGATGTGCAAAGAGCAACTGATAGAAGACCAACTCTTCGTAACGAATTCTCCGCCACGCCTTTCCGAGCAGGTCGGGTGAATCCGGCGCATGAACCTGAAGATAAGAGTCGCGCCGCAAGATCGCATCAATCGTTTTCAAATCTTCCGGCGGCAGGAACTCGATCAACTCCTCCTGCACCGCCTCCAGCGCTTCGCGCATCACTTTGCGCATGTTGCGGCTCTCAAGTCCGACCTTGCGAAGCCCAAGCGTCGTCGGATAGAGCGCGACAATCTTCCCCGTGTTGAACATGAGCTCTTCATCGCCGTCTTCACCAAGCCGGTCAATCGCGGGATGAATGAACTCACGCTCGCCTTCCTCATCAAGCTTCCCGCTCACCGCAACCAACTCACCCGGCACAAGCTGCTTCTTCCAATATTGCGTCCCCTGAAACCACTTGCACTTCAGCGTTCCGGTTTCGTCGTTGACGTGCGCGATCAAGATTCTTCCCTTGCGCGTGGGCCGCTCATCCACCATCAGCACCTTGCCGACAATCGTCACTTCGTATTCCGTCGGAACAAGCTGGCGAATCGTCAGCATCCGCGAGCGATCGAGATAGCGGCGCGGAAAGTAATCAATGAGTTGCCCAATCGTCTGAATCCCGCACTCGAGAAGCGCTTTTGCTCGGTGCTCACCAATCATCTTTAATCGGAAAGCAGGTTCAGACAACACGCCCGACATGAAGACTTAGCTGTTGCGGATCGTGTACTTGAGCACAACCTCTTTATCCGGCTCTGCGGGCGCGTCAAACTCAAACTTATGCGCGCTCACCTTTCGCATGGGAATCGTCGAGCGTATAATCTCCCAGTCTCCCCACGCGTGATCAATCACAACCACCGTCACGGCCTCTTTCTTGTGATTGCGAATCTTCACTTCGATATCCTGCTCGGTGACACGATTGGAGATTTGCCGATAATCGGTCTGCACCCGCTCGACTGCGATATCGAACGCTTCCCCGATCATCACGCGTACTTTCTCATCGCGCGGAGTATGCTCAATATTGTCCTCGCCGATGAACTCCTGTGAACCATCTGTGTCCTCTTGGAACACGCGCACGGTGCCGGCAGGCAAAGGCATCCCCAGTCCATTGCTTTCAGCATTCTGGAACTCTAAAGACACACCCACACGATTATCTTTGCGCTGCCAATCGAATTCATAGATTCGCTTTGTTTGAATCTCTGTATTGGGAAACAGACTCACCTGCTTCGTCTGATTATTCAACAGATCGGTTGGACGTTCAAGCGTGTAAAGATGATACTCAAAAAACGACTTTTCTGTAAACTGCTTCCCCGCACCGTCCATTGCCATGGCACGCTCTTCGAAAGGCATAAACACAGGCTGTGGTTGCCGGGCACGATGCACTTCACCCGCAATCAATTTCAGCTTCGCATCCATGAATGAGGCGCCGCAGTTATTGTTGACGGTCACCCACGCGCCGAGATCCGCTTTGTTGCTCTCATCAATCACCATCACATAATCCGCGCGCCACGACATGCCACCGGTCAGATAGGAAACTTCCGTCTCCTTGTCGCCGGACGCACTCGTATTCACCAACCAGCGTAGCGTCGGACGAGTGATGAGTCCCTCCGGCAATTTCGGATAGCGAATTTCCCGCGTGGACTCTGCAAGCAGTGTTCGCAGAGAACCGTCGGAGCCTTGGATCACAATTGTGTTGCCGGATGAAGTCAGCAGAGTTCCGCGCACGGCGTCGCCATTCTCCGTGATGACTTCAATCTCCTGATCCACATACTTCTGAAGGAGCTTTTCCGGCGAAACCAGATCATAATCGTAGTTCTGCTCAAGCAGTGCGACGCCGTTTGCGCCAAAATGCACGGAGGTCTGATCTATCTGCGAAGCCACATCTTTGAACAGAACCTCGCCCACACCCTTCTCGAAATTCATCGTGCGCGCGTCACGCACGAGCGCAAGGTCCTGATTGTAGACTGTAACGGACACTCCCACCTTCGCTTCCACGACGGCAAAGCCCATTAGTAATGCAATCAAGCATAGTGCAATCTTCTTCATCATTTGCCTCCCGCAGCTTCGATTTCTTCAATGAACCGGCAAATCTTTTCGTGAGCCCTTCTCAGCTCTTCCAGTTTCTCGCGCTCAGAATCCACCACTTCGGGTTTCGCGCGTTCGACAAAACTTGGATTATTGAGTTTCGCGTTCGCGGAGGAGATCAGTTTCTCCAATCGCTCATCTTCCTTCTTCAAACGCGCGCGCTCCGCATTCAAGTCTATTAAGCCGTGCAATGGCACAAACACTTCGATTTCCTGCACCACCGCAGATGCGCTCCCCTTCGGGCGCGAAACATCGAGTGAGAGATCGGAAAGCCCCGCCAATCGAACTACGTATTCGGATATGGGCGCCCACTCTGCTGAAAGCTTCTGATGATCCATCCTGAGACCCGCGTGAATTCGTGCGGACGGAGCGACTCGAAGTTCGCCTCGTATGTTGCGAATCGCCGTGACGACTTCCTCGAGTCTCGAAAATTGCTCTTCTACCTCGGCGTTTATGAAGATAGCGTTGGATTTCGGATAGTGGGCGACCATGATCGAGACGGGCTTCTGATCCGTGGGCCAAGAGTGTTCCGAGAGCTTCCGCAACGTAGCAAACAACTCTTCCGTAATGAAAGGCATGAACGGATGCAGCAGACGCAAAGTTCCGTGCAGGATTCCCAGCGCATGACGCAGGGCCTCGCGGCGGCTCGCATCGCCCGCAGCGAAGCGAACCTTGTTCAACTCGATATACCAGTCACAGAAGTCATTCCACACAAACGCATACAATTTCTTGGCCGCATCGGCGAAACGAAATTCTCTCAGCGCAGCTTCGACCTCTCGCACAGTCGTCATGAAAGCCGACGTGATCCACTGATCAATTAGATTTTCGGGAACGCAAGGCAACGCCTCGACCGGCGTGAATGCGAAGGACTCTGAATCCTCGGGCAGATTCATGAGAAGAAATCGCGTCGCATTCCAAAGTTTGTTGGCGAAGTTCCTACCGACCTCGCACATCTCCGACCCGAACCGAATATCGCCCCCGCGCGGAGTTTGCGAGATAATCGTGAAGCGCAGCGCGTCCGCGCCGTAGGAATCCACGACTTCGAGCGGATCGGGTGAATTGCCGAGCGACTTCGACATCTTGCGGCCCTGAAGATCGCGCACGACTCCGGTGAAGTAAACATCTCGGAATGGCTCGACTCCAAACACCTCTTCGGAGGCGATGATCATACGAGCGACCCAAAGGAAGATGATATCTGGCGCGGTGATCAAGACGGAAGTCGGGAAGAAATGTCCGAGGTCTTCGGACTCTTCCGGCCAGCCCAAAGTTGAAAAGGGCCAGAGCCATGACGAAAACCACGTGTCCACGACGTCGGGATCCTGCACAAGAGTTTTGCCCGCATATTTCGGATCGTTATGCGGATCGCCGACGCAGCAAATTACTTCACCGGTTTCCTGAATCGTCCAGAGCGGAATGCGATGTCCCCACCAGATTTGACGCGAGATGCACCAGTCGCGAACATTCTCAAGCCAGTGGAAATAGGTCTTCTCCCAATGCTCGGGATGAAACTTGATACGGCCCTCCCGTACGGCGCGAATTGCGGGCTGCACAAGTTCGCTCATGCGGACAAACCACTGCTCGGAAAGCAGCGGCTCGATGACCGTACCGGTTCGTTCGTTGTGTCCGACGGAATGTGAATATGGCTCGATCTTTTCAAGCAGCCCACTTTGCTCAAACGCCTCGACAACTTTTTTGCGAGCGTCCTTGCGATCCAATCCACGAAAGTCTTGCGGAACTTCCGCAGTCATCTTGCCTTCCGGCCCGATCACGGAAATAAATTCGAGGTTTTGACGCATCGCAATCTCGAAATCATTCGGATCGTGCGCGGGAGTCACCTTCACGCATCCCGTTCCAAAACTCTGATCCACGTACGTGTCGGCGACGATAGGAATCTTGCGACCGACAATCGGTAATGTAACGGTCTTGCCGTGCAGATGTTTGTAGCGCGGGTCGTCGGGATGAACCGCAACGGCCGTGTCGCCCAACATCGTCTCCGGACGTGTCGTGGCAACAGTAAGATGACCGCTTCCGTCACTTAGCGGATAGCGAAAATGCCAGAGGTTCGACGCGACGTTGCGATAGTCAACTTGCTCATCGGACAGCGCAGTGTGTTTCTCCGGATCCCAATTGACGATGCGCTTGCCGCGATAGATGAGTCCCTTCTCATAGAGTCGAACAAAAATTTCGTCCACCGCGCGCGACAGATCCTCATCCATCGTGAAGCGCGTGCGCGACCAGTCGCAGGACGCGCCGATTTTGCGGAGCTGTTTCAGAATGATGCCGCCGTAATTCTCGCGCCATTCCCAAATTCGCTCGATCAACTTCTCGCGTCCCAAATCATGACGCGACTTGCCTTCCTTGGCGAGCTGTTCTTCGACTTTGATTTGCGTGGCAATTCCTGCGTGATCCGTTCCGGGAAGCCAGAGCACGTCGTCGCCGTTCATGCGTCTCCAACGAATCAGCAAGTCTTGCAACGAATTATTGAGCACGTGTCCGAGCGTGAGCATTCCGGTCACATTCGGCGGCGGCATCATAATGACGTACGTCGGATGGCCCTTACGAATGTGCGCGCGAAACATTCCGCGCTCTTCCCACTGCGCATAGAGGCGCGATTCAACCGCGCCGGCATCGTAAGTTTTTTCGAGTTCGAGTTTGGGCATGAATGAAATCAGTGGTAGGACGTGCGTACGCGCCGGGGACGAACACCCAGCAAGAGAGCCATGACGATACCTGCAACAAATCCGCCGATGTGTGCAAGCCATGCAACACCGCCGCCTTGCGACGAGTCACCCGCAAAACCGAATATCTGCATGGCGAACCAAATTCCGAGCATTAAGAGAGCGGGCACGCGAATGAAGCGGACAATCATCACGATCCAGACAAGCACGACGACGCGCGCGGATGGAAATGCGAGCAAGTATGCTCCGAGCACTGCGCTGATTGCACCGCTTGCTCCGACCATGGGAATCGCGCTCTGCGGGTCGAAAGAGACGTGCGAAAGCGCGGCGGCGAGTCCGCCGAGCAAATAGAAGATCAGAAACTTGACATGCCCGAGAGTATCTTCAATGTTGTTACCGAAGATCCAGAGGTAGAGCATGTTGCCTCCGAGATGCATCAAGCCGCCGTGCATGAACATTGAAGAGAAGAGCGTCATCCACGCGGTCGGAACCGAGGGCAGCAAATCCCAACCTCCGATGATGTCACGCGGGATAGCGCCCCACGCCATGACGAACGCTTCCTGCTGCTCCATGGGCTGAAGCATTTGCAGAGCGAACACGAGGCAATTCGCCGCAATCAGCGCAATGGTGACAACGGGCTTGCGTGATGCGGGATTTTCGTCGCGAATCGGAATCATTTGACCGTCACGCTAAGCTGCCATTCTTTCAAGACACCGGCGCGATTGGCTGCGCTGAAGAACAGAGAATGCTCTCCGACGTTGAGCGGTTCTTGCGTCCAAATCACACCGCCGTCCTCTTCATACTCGAATTCCGCTATCGCGACGCGATCATCCACACGGCACTTGATCGTGCCGTCATCAATACTCGTTTCGGGATCCGTCAGCGTGAAGTGAATGCGCGTGTTCTTCGATGAAACGAGCAGCTTGGGAGGAGTTGAATCGTACGCAATTCCGTAGCTGCCGCACTTCAATATCTTGGTGGAAACGGAAGTGGAGTCCTCCGTGAAGGCCGTCCACAGCGGCGCGCGCCCCTTCGCGCTCTCCTTATATATATAGAGTCCGGGCCGAAGCTCGTGCGGCGCAATGTCGCGGACGAGTTTCACATAGTCCCCGAACGCGAGATAGTCGGGGCCGATATTGAGACTCCCGCCGGAAGAAGATACGGTTGCCCACTTCAATTCGTCGCACTCTCCTTCGAGACGATATACTCCCGCAGTCAATCTGTTTTCGTTTCGCGCGTCAAAATCGCGCGGGCCCACGGAGACCGCAATCGTTGCGCGCTTAGTATTCCCCGCTCGATCTTCGACCTCGATCACAACGTCGCCTTCATAGTCCGCTATCCAACC
>JADLDM010000198.1 GCA_020846695.1 bacterium
GGCTTTGGCGTAGGGGCAGTGGTTGCAGGTGAAGACCACGCACACTCCCTTTTTGCCTGCGAAGTCGGAGAGGGAGACGGACTTGTCATCCACATTGAGCAAAGCGAATGCCGGAGCGGTTGCACCGATTTCGAGCGCGGCAGCGGAGATATTCTGGGGTAGAAGCAGTGCGCCTGCGATAGCGCAAAGTGCAAGAGAAACAGTGATAAGCAATCGCTTCGTGGAATTCATTTTGTTCATCCTGTGTGTTGTGGATTAGCTCGTCGTGTAGTGTTCATCCGCGCATCTTCTGCGCGCTTGCAATATTGAGTGTGAAGTATTATTCTCAAGTTCGAAAGGCCCTGCCAAGTTAAGGGCCGGAAACGACAATATCAACCCCGGAGGGAGCATGCTGCACACCTTTTGTCATGTCGAAATTCCGACTACGGATCTGGCCAAGGCCAAGAACTTCTATGAATCGTTATTTGGTTGGCAGGTGATGCCGATGATGGAGAATTACTGGTACATCACTTTGGCGGGTGAGGCCAAGGGGCAATCGGGCGGACTGGTGAAGGTGGATGCAGTCAAGGATTCCGATGCGCAGGCCTATGTGGAAGTGGAAGAAGTTACGGCTACGTTGAAGAAGGCCGAATCGCTCGGCGCAAAAGTGATTGACGAAAAGCGCGCGCTGCCCAATGACATGGGTTTCATCGGCATGTTCCAGACGGAAGACGGATTCAAGCTGGGATTGTTCTCGACGAAGTAGCCAGAGCGCACGCAGTGCGGCACTACATCAGCCCCTAACATGGTCGTCAAGAAATTTACAGATTGTGAAGAATTCATCGCGGGTGACGGCACGATTCTCCGCGAATTACTGCATCCTGACAAAGAGCCGCTCGAGTTAAGGTATTCACTCGCTCACGCGAAGCTCAAGGTTGGCGAGACGTCGTATCTTCACACACTGAGTGTGTCCGAAGTCTACTACATCTTAAGAGGGAAGGGGCTCATGGAGGTAAACGCGGAAAGGGCCGAGGTGGGTCCCGGCGACACGATCTATATTCCGCCGGGTGCGAAACAGCGGATTACGAGCCTGGGGCCGGAGGAGTTGGAGTTCTTATGTATCGTGGATCCGGCGTGGAAAGCGGCAGACGAGCGGGTGCTCGGAGGGGATGGGGGCTGAGGGATGGGGGATGGAACCTGAGATTTGGGACCTGAGACCTGTGCTGATCAGTGCCTATAAGATAACACAATAGGTTAGAAACATCAAGAGAACGCCGTTCAAATAATACAGCAGTTTACGAAAATAGTTCTAAAAACGGAGGCGAGCTGAACGGTTTGCTTTTGTTTTTTGTGGAGATGGGGGGAGGAGGCAGGGGGAGAATTTCTCTGATTCGCATGGTTGTATTCCAATTTTCGTAAGGCGAGCGTATATTGTATGGTGGAAATGGCGACAGGAAAGTCGTCATCCATCGTCCCAAGGTCGTCATCCTGAAGGTCGTGTGTGAGATGGTCGGATATCTCCGGAGGGGTCCTTCACATCGCCAAGCCTACGTTCAGGATGACAGAATTGAGAGCGCACGCAGTGCGGCACTACAAGAGGGATACGGATTGCGGCGGAGCATATCGGCAGCCACAGGGGCAGCCGCTACAATTCCCGCTCGGCGAAAAGAGTCTTTCTCTTTTCTAGCAGCGACCTCCTGGTCGCTGATCAAATCCGCGCGACCGGGAGCCTTGCAGGACAGAGTTGCGACAAGAAGGGATTGAATAATTTCGCCGTTGTGGCTCTCCAGAGCCGCAACGTCTGTTGCATTGCCGGTGTGGACACCCACAACGGCGGGGAGAGCGGGCACAGCTTGCTGTGCCCCTACGATACGATAGGAACGCACATTTTCGATATTCATTTTTCAGATTTCAATTTTTTTCGGGGATTCCGCACATGACACGTCTCATCACTCTCCTCATCGCCTTCCTGCTCGCTCAGAGCGCGTTTGCACAAGCACCGGATACACTGTGGACACGGACGTATGGTGGAAGTGGATTCGATCAAGGCACCGATCTTCTGGTTAGGCAAGGGGGAGGATACCTACTGTCGGGGTCTTCCTCTTTGGTAGGACAATCAAATATCAATTTCTGGGCTGTTGCAACTGACCTGAACGGACAGGTTGTTTGGGACAAGAGATTTGGTGGCAGCAACATTGAATGGTGTCACGCTGTGTGTGAGGCCAACGATAGTGAGTACCTTCTTGCTGGATATACTAGATCATTTGGAGCGCAGGGTGCTGACGGATGGGTAGTGAAAGTTAATGCTAGTGGTGACAGCGTTTGGAGCGCTAGGTTCGGAGGGATTTCTGACGACCTGTTCACAACGGTAATTAAGGCAAACGATGGCGGGTACATTCTGGCGGGTGGGACAACTTCGTACGGCGCGGGAGCATACGACTTCTACGTTGTGAAGATTAACTCGCTTGGATCCGTCGTATGGACCAAAACGTACGGCGGCGGAAGCACAGAAGTTTGTTATTCGGCTTGCCAAGAGTCGAATGGCAACTTGATATTTGCTGGTGTGACTTATTCATTTGGGTCGGGTGGACAGGATTTTTGGGTATTGAAGACTACGGCTAATGGGGATAGCATTTGGAGCCGCACCCTAGGCGGTTCTTACCACGAGCAGTGTGAGACTGTTCGACTTTCTGATGAAGGCGATGTCATTGCTTCGGGATACACAACCTCATTCGCAAGTGGGCAAGAAGACTTCTGGCTAACAGCGCTCTCCTCCGATGGGGACAGTCTATGGAGCAAGAGTCATGGAATGTATAACGGCGAAGTGTGTAATTCCATAGTGCCTTCTTCAGATGGCGGCTATCTACTGGCAGGATTTACAACTTCGATTGGAGCGGGTAATGGCGACTTTTGGATTCTTAAGACTGACGATATAGGCGACAGTCTTTGGAGCAAGACCATTGGTGTACCCGCAGCAGACGATTGTTATGGAGCATTACAGTTGCCCGACGGAGGCTATTTGTTAGTGGGATACACTAATTATGACGGCGGGAACGTGAGCGACATGTGGCTCGTGAAGACTCAGCCTGATCCAGCGCATTCTAGGGTCATTCAACCAAATGGAACAGAGTTTCTCACCATACTTTCAAATTACAATGTTGCTTGGACTGGCCCTCGGTTTGATGGTGGTGTTACAATTGCTCTCAATCGCCGCTACCCGGTCGGTTTGTGGGAAGTGATTACGGATTCGACGGAAAATGACGGGGAGTATGCGTGGTTTGTGACGGATCCGCTTTCGGATAGTTGCAGGATTAGGATTTGCGCGGTGCAGGATACATTCTGTGATATTTCGGATGGGAATTTTTCGATTGTTAGTTCGCAGGGGTATTTGGCTTTGGTGAGATCGAGTGCGCCGAATAGTCCGGTCTTGAATTGGAACGCGGGGGTAACGGAATGTCCTGCTTCAAAGCAAGAGTGGTTCAGACTGAAAAATTTTGGAAGTGAGGCGGTGGTTGTGTTTCAACCCTTGGAGCCCCCTTCGGGGGAGTTCTATCGTTCTACAGCTTGCGGGAGCTTCTTTGCGCTTGCTCCGAATCAGATGAGTGCGTGTTCACTTTCTCTTTCATTCCAGCCGACTTCGGATGGAATGAAATTGGACACACTCAGTGTGCAGACGGATGCGGTGAATGGAGTGGGCGGCTATGTGAAGATTCCGCTATCAGGAGAACAGATTTCCACACCGGCGTCGCCGGAAGTGGGGATCCTGCCGCAGGACGAAGATGTGACGCTCTATTGGTCTGTGGTGGATACGTCGCTGGGAGGCTGTGCGGTGTCAGTCCAGCGCTATCTGGTTTTCTATTCGCCGAGCGAAGCGGGACCTTTTTACTATCACGGCTGGACGGCGGGGACGAGCTATACGCACGTCGGAGTGGTCACCTACGCGCAGAGTCAATTCTATCAGGTTGTGGCGACGGATGTGCCTGCGGCGGTGTTGGCGAATTTGCGGGAAGGGATGGAGATGGGAGAGGCGATGGGGAAAATTGAAAATCGAAAAATGAAAATCGAAATGACAGAGAAGAATTGAGAACCCCCTTCTCATTCCCCCGCTGAAGCGAGGGAAGGGCGGATTTTGAGAGAGACATTGCGGTCCCTTCACTGCCTTCGAGGGCAAGTCTGGAGAGCCACAACGGCGGTGAAAACGGACACAATGTATTGTGTCCCTACGATAGGGACATCACAACAGAACCGAGATTACGGGCGGGTGAAGAACCTGCTCTTTTTTGTTAGTGAAATAATATCATAGATTTAGAATCACCGGAAATTGAAATTTGCCGGACTCCGAGGGAATTCCTATATTATAGATTCCCTAACCGATAAGGAAATTTAGACCCATGATTCGCGTTGAATCCACGCCGGAATTTGTGGCGGCTGCGTACCTGAAGATGGAAGAGCGGATTGCAGTCGCTCGGAAGAAGCTCGGGCGCCCGCTGTCGCTTGCTGAGAAGATTATTTTAGGACACTTGGATGATCCCAAGACCGATGACCTGACACCGGGAACGAGCTATTTGCAGCTCAGGCCCGATCGAGTTGCGATGCAGGATGCGACGGCGCAGATGGCCTTGTTGCAATTCATGTCGGCGGGTTTGAAGAGTGTCGCGGTGCCGACGACGGTGCATTGCGATCACCTGATTCAGGCGCGGCTTGGCGCCGATGACGATCTCAAGAATGCGGTCGTGACGAACAAAGAGGTGTACGATTTTCTCAGATCGGTATCGCAGAAATACAATATCGGTTTTTGGAAACCGGGCGCGGGAATTATTCATCAGGTTGTGCTGGAGCAATACGCATTTCCCGGCGGGATGATGATCGGCACGGATTCGCACACGCCGAATGCGGGCGGGCTTGCGATGTTTGCCTCCGGTGTGGGCGGCGCGGATGCGGTGGATGTGATGGCCGGATTGCCGTGGGAGGTTTTGTATCCGCAGCGCATCGGTGTGCATCTGAAAGGAAAGATGAGCGGATGGGCCGCGCCGAAAGATATTATTCTCGTTTTGCTCGGCATTCTTACCGTAAAGGGCGGAACGAATGCGGTGATCGAATATTTCGGTGAAGGCGCCGCGGCGGTTTCGGCAACCGGTAAGGGGACGATTTGCAATATGGGCGCGGAACTCGGCGCAACGACGTCGGTCTTCCCATATGATTCCGCGATGGAGCGCTACCTGAATGCAACGGAGAGAACCGCGCTTTCAGACCTTGCCAACAAGCACAAACATCTGCTGACGGCAGACGAAGAAGTGTTGAAATCACCGGAGAAGTATTTTGACAAGGTGATAGAGATTGATCTGAGCAAGTTGGAGCCTTATGTTGTCGGTCCGCATTCACCGGATGCGGCGCGTCCGATTTCTGAATTGAAGAAGGCCGCACAGGAGAATGGCTGGCCTGTGAATTTGACGAGCGCGCTGATCGGCTCCTGTACGAATTCCTCCTATGAAGATATTTGCCGCGCGGCGGATATTGCGGATCAGGTTTCGGCAAAGGGCAAGAAGGCCGCGATTCAACTGTGGGTCACACCGGGCAGCGAGCAGATTTTTCAGACCATCAAGCGCGACGGTCAGATGCAGAGATTGGAAAAGGTCGGCGCGACGGTATTGGCGAATGCTTGCGGGCCGTGCATCGGACAGTGGCGGCGCGATGACATGAATCCCGATCAGGCCAATTCGATCATCTCATCCTACAACAGAAATTTTCCCGGAAGAAATGACGGCTCGCCGAATACGCTTTCATTCCTGACGAGTCCTGAGATCACCGTTGCGTATGCGATGGCCGGAACGCTCGCATTTGATCCGTTAAATGATGAGATTCCGGGAATGGGTTTCAAGTTGAAGGCTCCCGCTCCCGCACCCGACCTTCCCGCGAACGGCTACATCAAGGATGAGACCGGATATCTTGCTCCCGCGACGGGTGACGTGGAAGTGATTGTGAAGCCTGAATCGGATCGTTTGCAGAAGCTCGATCCCTTCGCGAAGTGGGACGGCAAGGACTATCTTGATCTACCACTGCTTGTGAAGGCCAAGGGGAAGTGCACAACGGATCACATTTCGCCTGCGGGAAAGTGGCTGAAGTATCGCGGGCATTTGGATAATATCTCGAACAACATGTTTGAAGGCGCGATCAATGCATTCGATGGTGAGCGCGGAGTGGTGACGCATCCTTTGAGCGGTGAGAAGAAGATCTCGATCTCGAAAGCGGCGCGGGATGTGAAGGCTGCGGGGTTGAAGTGGGTTGCGGTGGGCGATGAGAATTACGGTGAAGGCTCGTCACGCGAACACGCAGCGATGTCACCGAGGTTTTTGGGCTGCGGCGCGGTGATCACACGGAGTTTCGCGCGTATTCACCAGAGCAATCTGAAGAAGCAAGGCATTTTGCCATTGACATTTCAGAATCCCGCGGACTATGAAAAGATTCAGGAAGGCGATAAGATTTCGCTTCTGGGTCTTGCGGAACTTTCACCGGGTAAGCCCGTGAAGATGATTGCCAAGCACGCGAACGGAACATCCGACGAGATGCTGCTCAACCAGACACTGAATGCAGAACAGATTGCGTGGTTCAGAGCGGGGAGCGCGCTGAATTTGTTGAGGGAGAAGGCGAAGTAGGGACATGACGATCTGCAGCCACAGGGGCAGCAGCTACAACCAAGATTGAAAAAGCCCTGCGAAAGCGGGGCTTTTCATTCGGAGAATGTTCGCGAGGGTTTTCGTTGCGTGAGCCAGGTGGTGAGTTCGTAGGGCAGCGCGCCGATCAGCGGAGCGAGTTCATAGAGATAAAGTGTGCGGCCATTTTGCTTTCCCCAGAAGACAACTTCGGAATCAAGATCGGGTCTTGTTCGCGAGAAGAGATAGGAAGAGTTCTTTGACATCACGCCGACGAGTGGGCACGACTTGCCATTCAAGAGAACACTTGCTTGATTGACAATCGAGCGAGGATAGCCGGTTGAGAATCCAAGATTGATTTCGGCACCGAAACCGTCATAGGGCGCGCGAAAGAAATGCGGAGTGGGATAGCCCTGTCCCTTTTTCAAGGGTCGCACGCTGATCACTTTGCCGTGCAAGGTCATCACGGGTTCAAGCGGAAGAAGCGAGGCCACGTCGCGCGAAGGAGGTTGACCGTAGAGCGCGATTCCGGTTCGCACAAGATTGCCGGGGACTTCGGGAAGCGCGACGGCTGCCGCGGAGTTTGCAAGGTGCGTGTATTTCGGTTGAATGCCAAGCGAATTTGCAAGCTCTATAATCCGGGTGAAGATTTCGATTTGCATAAGTCCCTTGTCGCGATCCTTGGGACCTGAATAGGCAAGATGCGAATAGATCGCTTCAATTTGCAAGTGTTTCATCCGCGCGATATTTTTGAGAGTCTCTTCAGCGCGTGTGTGATGAATCCCGACGCGGCCCAAACCGGTATCGAATTTCAGATGTGTGGCAATCGGCTTTCCGAGTTGGCGCGAGACGGACTCCAGATACTCGACTTTGTACCATGACGTTGCTGCACAGGCAAGATCATATTCAAGAAAGTGCTTGATAGGTTTGCCGACCCAATCCGTCATCACGAGAATCGGTTTGCTGATGCCGGACTTGCGAAGTTGAATTCCCTCGTCAGGCGAACTCACTCCAAAGCCCGCACAACCCTCTCTGTCGAGAGTTTTGGAGCACTCAATCAATCCGTGGCCGTATGCATTCCACTTGACGACGGCGAGCACGCCTTTGGGTGCAACGCGCGATTGCAGTGCGCGGAAGTTTGATTTCAGCGCATCGAGGTCAATGCGGATGTGTTCGGAGAGGTCGAGGATCACGAGAAAAGAGGCGGGGGTACCGCCTCAGAAAAAACAAAAATCGAAAACAGAAACCAGATCCGCAGCCACGGGGGCAGCGGCTACAACCAAGGCGCTAGTAGTTGACGTTGTTTTTTGCGCCGGAGAGTTTGGCGAGTTCGCGCTGAGCAAAGACCGAGGCATCGGTTCCGGCGAATTGCGGATCGGTAAGCATGGCTTCGAGAGCTTTAATGCGCTCATTCTTGTCTTTGTGAGCCATTGCGCGATCAAACTCGGAGCGCGCGAGTTCATTACGCGCAAGTTGTCCGGCCTGCGTATTTTGGAAATCGCGCGCGCATTCGGTAATGCGTCCCGCGTCGTAGAGCGCCTGTGCGGCTTTTTCGCGGGCTTGAATTGAAGCGGGAGTGTCCGCGAAGTTCTTCAGGATTTCGTCAATCTGTCCCGCATCAAGCAGCTGTTGCGCCTTGCGATTCTTGGCTTCGCGGACGGAAGGTGTGTCTGCATACTCCTTCAAGACGCGATCAATTTCGCCGTCATTCAGAAGTTTCGCGGCGAGCGCGGCGCGAGCCTGCTGCGCGACGGGTTCATCCGGATATTTCGCGATGACCTCTTCGTATTTTCCGTCATCGTAGAGATTCTTTGCTCGCTCCGCAGGAGTTGCGCATGCCGAAATCAGCAGCGCCACTAACAGCGCGAGGAGCATCAAGAGTCTTTGAGCGTGATTCCGCGTCATCAGTTCTTCGTGGGCGTGGGCGGCTGCGTGGTTTTCTTCAAGGATTCTGCCTTCTTCTTCAAGTCGGCAGGCTGACGGATTTCGCGGAGCAGATTGGCGGCGTCTTTGTAGATCGGCGATTGCGTGTAGTCCTTCATGATCTTTTCAAGCGCAGCGATCTGCTTCTCACCCTTCATTTTCTTAGCGGCCTCAAACGCTTCGGCGGCGCGCGCGTCCTTGACCTGCTTCGCGGATTCAGACTCGGGATAGGTTGCTATGAGCGAGTCGAACATGCCCTGGTTATAGAGTTCAGTCGCGAGCTTGTTTTCGGCGCTCTTAGCCATCTCGGACTTGGGGAAGAGATCAATGACAGCGCGGAAGTTTCCGGCTGCGATGAGTTGCTGCGCTTTGGCTTGCTGCGCCTGATAGGCAGCGCGTGTGTCGGCAAAGTCTTTCAGGACTTCGTCGTATTTGCCTTGCTTGACGAGGTCTTCGGCGAGCATGGCGCGTGCGCGCTGGGCGATCTGGAGGTCGGCGTATTTTTCGATGACTTCCTGGTACTTTCCTTGGGCAAATAGCTTTTGCGCGGCGGACTCGCGATCGCCGCATCCGATCATGAGGATCAGGGCAAGGGCGGCGATGGTGGACAGAAAGATTACAAACGGGCGGGACATGTGGCTCCTCTTGAGGTCTGCTTTCTCCATTTAACTCAAAAAGTTAGCGATTTGACATGGGATTGTCAAGGCCGTGGTGAGGTCTATTCATTAGAACGCGTCAGGGAGTTGACAGTTCCCTCGGTTGGTGTTATATTATTTGATATATCAAGCGGTTAGTTGGAGAGCGATGCAGCATCATGAAATGGAATGCCAAAGGATGAACAGGCCATGACGAAGTGGATTGCATGTGTATTGGGTTTAGCTGCGGCGGTGTTCGCGCAGGGCGGGACGCAGAGTTCGCAGGAGGCGGACTCTCTTGCGCGGCTGTTGTTTGGCGATGAGAAGACGGAGGAGCGGGCGACAGAGTTGTTCCAGCACGGACAAGAGGATTTTCAGGCCGGGGATGAGTTCTTGCGAGACGCGAACTCGATGCGCGCGACGGGAGTGGACACGACGATGAAGGCGCGTGGAGGCGTAATCGGATTTCTGGGCCAACAGTTTGGCGATACCGCGAAGTCTTCGCGCGAGGCGGACACCCGCAAGCGCGCGATGTCTGCTTTTGAAAAAGCGGCGAAGAATTTTGAGAAGGCGCTTGCCAAGCAGCCTGAGATGAAGGAAATTCAGCTTTGGCTTGTGGCGGCGTATGACCGTATGGAGAATTGGGAGAAGGCGCTTCCGCTCTATCGCGAGATTCTGAACGAGCGGCAGGGTGACGAGGGGTTGTGGTTCAGCTACGGCTATGCGTCGTTTCGCGCGAAGGAATACGACAAGGCTCTGACCGGATTTGACAACGCGATGCGCATTAAGGAGCTTGTGACGGGAACCGCAGATTCAATTCCCAATAGCTACAGATTGTACTCGGGCGAAGCTTACATCAAGACCTATCAGGACAAGAATGCGCTTGAGATGTTTCGCGAAGCGCAAGCGCGATCGGATTCCGTGCAGGCGCTTGAGATTCAGAAGACGATAGATTGGATTATGTGGGATGAGGGAGGAATCGCGTGCGTGGAATATCGAGACGCGGCCTTCGCGGCGGAAGAGAAGCAGGACTGGAACGGCGCGCGTGAGGCGTATTTGGGGGGCATTGCTTCCGCGCGCACGATGAAGTCGCGGGATTTTCTAACGTGGCGGCTCTCGCTTGTGACCTATAACTGGGGGAACAAGACAGAGGGGATCACGCGCTTGCAGGAGGTTTACAACCGGTTGGGAGGCGAGTGCCCGAAGGATTATGTGGAGAGCTATGGTCAGATGCTCTATGCGTATGGCCAGGAGTTGGTGCGGAGCGGAGATCGGCGAGGGGCGCTGGACTATCTTCTGACGAGCACGAAGGTTTCGTGGCAGGGGCAGGGCGGCGGCTATGTGGCGATTGCTCAGGTTGCACAGAATGATTTGGCGCAATCCATCGAGAACGCGGAGCGCGCGCTGACCTATTCCTTGACCGACGAACAAAAGCAGGCAGCTTACGAGATTCTGGTTTCCTCGCATCGCGCGAAAGGGAACTGGGACGCGATGAAAAAATATCAGGCTCTGTTGGACGGGATGAAGTAGGAACCTCCATCCCCTGCCCTTCCCCCGTGAACGGAGGAAGGGGGAACGACAATATAGGAGACAGGACGTGAAGTTAATGAGATGGCTATGGGCGATGATCGCCGTGATGATGACGATGAATGTGTTTGCCGCGGTGGATTACAAGGTGGTGACGCAGCAGAATGTGACGGATTCGCGTGAGATTGAGATCCTGCGCGAAGAGTTGTTTTTGGGAAGTGAAACGATTGAGCGGATTCTGATCACGGACATTTTGAATGACGGATTCGATCAGAACGACGCGGCGGTGCTCTATCCGACGGGCAGAGTGTTGCGCTTGGAACCGATTTCTGAGCGGCTTGATTCGCTCTTGCGCTCCTTCAAGCTGCCGCCGAATACGGAGATCTATGAGGGCTTGCGCTATCATTCAGCCTATGATTCGGTATCGGTGCAGAGTCGCGGCGGACGCGCGTTAGGTTATGGGCTGATGGGAGGGCTTCAGCAGCGACTTGAATTGGGTTATCGCGGGAAGACAGTCGAAGGCTATTTCAAGTTCTCCGAGAGCGGCGCGCAAGTCAGGCTTTGGAATTTCGATTCGACGCGCGTGAGCTTTCCTTTACCCGAGTCTCCGCGCAGCGATACGGTGATCGTGTTTCAACATGACACGATCTATGTGCCGGAGATTGTGACGGTGGAGAAGGATCCGATTGTGATTCGCGACACGGTGTATCTGCCGAGCGAACTCTTGAAGAAGCCGCGCGGATTGTTTTATCGTGAAGCGCTGGGCATGATGGGCGGCGGTTATTCAATGGCGAATCGCGAAGCATCGCGAGGACGATTGACGATTGCAGCGGGTAACGAGTGGGATTTCGGCGTGTGGGATCAGTGGGTTTCGGGCAGGCAGGAGATTGATTCACGCGTTGGCTTGCGCTTCACCGCCGAGATGGCTCCGTGGAAGAGCGACACGCTTTCGCCGAGATTTCTTTCGACGCAAGCGGAGCTGATGTACATTCCGGCGTGGGATCGAGGTCTCTTCGCATTCGCCGGAATCCGAGCATTTTTTAGCGACGATTTGTTCTGGGATCGCGTGCGCGCGGGTTGGGATGAAGATTTGTACAGTGAGCCCTCGGGACAGGACTTGGCGCACTATGAATTTGCGGTGAAGAGCGGGCTCGACAAACTTGCGCCTTACGGCACGGGCAAGAACATCGGATTTTGGTTGAAGGGCGCGGTTTGGCTCGCCGACAAGTCGGGTTACAATCTCGAATTGGATCGTTCCTTGGCAACGGAGTGGATTCCGGCGCTTGATGATACATTGCCGTGGCGATGGGAGCACACGGGCGGTTCGGACATCGCGGGAAACGTCAGCGTTCGGGTAATGCAGCAATTGAATGTCTCCGCCGGAGCCGGCTTGATGACACTACCGAATCTTGACTACAAATATCCGGTGAACGACGCAGGTGCAGCGCGGGCGGGATTGTTTGCTCTTCGCCAATTTTATCAGACAATTTCCCTTCGAGTTACGCCGCTTTCGGCGGATGATTATCAATTGCGTGTCGAGGGCAGCTATCGCAACAACGGCGTCTCGGTGAAGTGGAAGGACGGCGAAGATAAGGACATCATCGAGGAAATTTTCTATCCGTATTTTGAGGCGCCGCAGATAGACGGCAGCGTGCAATTGGATTACAATATTGTGCAGGTGCGCGCGGGAGTGAGCGCGTTTATGCCGAAGGACTTGGATGCGCAGATCAGGCCGTGGGGCGGATTGTATTTCATGTTTAAGTAATACCCCTATCCCCTACCCCTTTCCCCGTGAACGGAGAAAGGGGAAGTGACTGAAGAGGCGGCCATGATGGTCGCCTCTTTGATTTTGAAATTCGGCAGCCACAGGGGCAGCCGCTACAAGCTTACTCATACAATTCGTCTGCGGCGGCCTCATCGAGAATCCAAATTAAGCGGCCCTCATCAGGATTGACGCGAGTGGCGGGTAGGCGATAATCTTCTTCTTTCAGAACTTGAAAAACGGTATTTGATTTTTCTTCACCAGTGACGAGGAAGACGCAGGCGCGCGCGGAATTCAAGACGCGCAGCGTGAACGTCAAGCGCTTCGGGATTGGGTTGTTTGGAATCTCCACTGCTTCAACGAGCGCGCCGGATTCGAGCGCGGAAGTTCCGGGAAAGAGTGAAGCTGTGTGACCATCACTCCCCATGCCGAGCAGGATGCAATCGAACATCACGGATTCGGGAAGAAAGCGCGAGCGGAGTGTGCGCGCGTAGGACTCGGCGGCATCGTTGAGATTTATCGAATCGGCAGGCATGGGAAAGACTTCGCCGACGGGGACTTTCGAGAGCAGGTTGTCGTGCGCGAGTTTATAATTGGAATCGTTGGAGGATTTGGGTACGGCGCGTTCGTCGCACCAGAAGACTTCCCATTGTGGCCACTCAAATTCATCGCGCCAGTCTTCGGATGCGAGGAGTTCGAAAAGTTCCTTGGGAGTGGATCCGCCGGACAATGCAATTCGAAAGACGCCGCGTTCGGCAAGCGCTTCTTTTTGCAGTTCGAGAATCACGGATGCGGCTGCATCGGCGACGTCTTCGGGATATTCGCAGTAGATGATTTCAGGGTTCATGAGAAGAGCAGTTTGGGGAGCCAGAGTTGTGCGGCGGAGAGCGCAGAGTGCAGACGATTATCGCGGCCCCACGCGTGAAGTTCGTGAGTGAGCAGAGTTTTTATGTCCTGATCTTTTGCGCGTGCAAGTCGCGTGCGGCCCTGAAATGTCAGAGAGAAGTTGTCGCCATCGCGCATGACGGCTGCGGCGTTGCTGTTGTCGAAGAGAAACTCGACGCCTTCACCGGAAGCTCCGCCTTCGGGAATGAACATGATTGAATGATCATTGCTGCATTCGACGACGGGTCTTCTGCCTCTTAGCGCGATGCCCTCCATCTTCCATTTCAGAGATCCCGCAATCCACGCGCCGACGAGTAGCGCACCTGCGGTAGTCTTGTCGCCGGTGGAGTGAATTCTCACTTCGCGCAGTGGCCCAACGTCGGGGCACTCATCGAAGAGTTCGGCGACGGCTCCACGCCAGCCGGAGAGTTCTGCCCACAGGAGATCGGAGACAACGCAAGTCTCGGCGGATTGCTGATAGAATTCGATCCACGGCTTCAAGGACGAAGCGGGCGCGTTTTCGTGGACGCTGCACGTGATGACGCGCTCAACGGAATCGGCGAGCAAAGCAAGCAGCGGATGTGAAAGCGGGAGCGAGTGATGCCAGATGACTGCGGTTGAGAGACTCCCCAAAGTCAGTGAGTGAATCAACGAGGAAGCCCGAAGCGTGGCATCGCCGTCTATTTCAAGAGAGATTGCCTCGGAGCAGATTTGTTTGTTCTCGCCTTCAAGCCTGCGGCAATTTGCCGTAACCCATGCGCGCTCGGCAGGCGGAGCGGCTTCATCAAGCGTGACCAGAATGCTGCGTGTGGGATGTGCAAGCGCGAGTTCGGGGATGATGAATTGCCCGTCGGCCTCGTGCGCTCGCGCGCAGAAGTAAACGAGATTGAACGCAGTTGCTCGCGTGACGGATTCGCCGGACGATTCGGCTTCGCGCCATAGTTCTTCGAGTTCCTGCTCAATTCTGGCAACATCCACCTGCTCGCGTGGCGCAAGCTGCTCAGGGTAACTCACAGCTTTCTCCATCTTCTTCCGTCGGCAGCGAGCATCGCATCAGCTTCGGCCGGCCCCCACGAACCCGCAACATATTGCGGCAGCGGTTCGCTCTTGTCGGAACTCCAATAATTAAGCACTGGTTGAACGATTCTCCAGCCTTCTTCGACGGAGTCGCGGCGCGCAAAAAGAGTTTGATCTCCAATCATCGCATCGAGCATCAGACGTTCATAGGCATCGGAGATTCGACCACCGAAGGAAGTTCCATAGCGAAAGTCCATGTCCACGGGCCGCACGTGCAGCGCGTGACCCGGGAGCTTCGCTTCAAACTTCAAGCTGATTCCTTCGTTCGGTTGAATACGAATGGCGAGCACGTTTTGATCAAGTTTGTCCACGGGCGATTGTGCGAAGACCGTATGCGGGACTTTGCGAAAAACAATCGCGACTTCGGTGACGCGCTTGGGCAGCCTCTTGCCGGTTCTAAGGTAGAAGGGCACTCCTGTCCAGCGCCAGTTGTCAATGTGGAGTTTCAGCGCCGAGAATGTTTCCGTGCGGGAGTTTTTCGACACGCCATTCTCTTCAAGATAACCGGGAACGGCCTTGCCTGTAACCGCGCCTGCCGCGTAATGCGCGCGCACGGCAAGCGAAGAAATATCTTCGAGCGGTCTGACGGCTTCGAGGACTTTTCGTTTCTCGTCACGGATGGCTTCGGCGGCGAGCGATGCGGGCCGCTCCATGGCGATCATGGCGAGGATTTGCAGGAGGTGATTCTGAATCATGTCGCGCAGCGCGCCGGACTCTTCATAGTATTGCGCACGTTCTTCGACACCGAGCGATTCGGCGGCGGTGATTTGCACATGATCCACGTAATGATGATTCCACACGGGCTCGAAGAGCGTGTTGGCCAATCTCAGCACGAGAATATTCTGCACGGTCTCTTTGCCGAGATAGTGGTCAATGCGATAGATTTGCTCTTCCTGAAAGACCTCTGCCGCCGCGCGATTGAGTTCGCGTGCGCTTTTGAGATCGCGGCCAAAGGGTTTCTCGATAATAATTCTGCTCCACGCGCCGGTTTGCGGATTGGCAAGCCCTGCTTGACCCAAGCCGTGAATGGTGGGAGCATATCCGGTCGGCGGAATCGAGAGGTAAAAGAGATGATTACGCGGTCCGCCTAAGGATGCAAGATCGGCAAGTTGCTTGGAGAGATTTGCAAACGAGGTATCATCGGATACGGTGAAGATACGCGCAGCGAAGCTCTTGGCAAACTCCTCATCGGGCACGGAGCCGGGGGCGAATTTGCGCGCGCTTTCGATAACGTCGTTACGGAAACTCGTTTCGTCGAGTGGCCTCCGCGACACGCAGAGGAAGACGGTCTTATCAGAGAGTCTTCCTTCACGCGCGAGGTGCATCAGGCAGGGGAAGAGTTTTCTGCGCGCGAGGTCGCCGGTTCCGCCGAAGATAATCAGCGCGCAGGGATCGGTGGGGCTGTCGGCCAACATGCCTTCTCTGAAGGGATTGCCGCTCATGAAGACTTGATGGCGTGACCGCCGAATTGATTACGCAGCGCGGAGAGCAATCTCAGTCCGTAGCCTTCTTCGTCGCGCGATGCGAAGCGGGCGAAGAGCGCGGCGGAAATGGTCGGAGCGGGCACGGCGTAGTCCACGCACTCGTGAACAGTCCAGCGGCCTTCTCCGGAATCGGCCACCCAAGGTTTGACGTTTTCAAGCTTGGGGTCATCTTGCAAAGCAAGGGTAGCGAGTTCCAGAAGCCATGAGCGCACGACGCTGCCGTTTTCCCAGAGCTTCGAAATTGCGGGAAGATCTAGTGTGAAGGGGCCGCGATGCATGAGTTCAAATCCTTCGGCGTAGGATTGCATCATGGCGTATTCAACTCCGTTATGCACCATTTTGACGAAGTGCCCCGCGCCGGTCGGTCCACAGTGCAGATAGCCGTTTTCAGGGGCGAGTGTTTTCAGGGCGGGCTCGACCGTTTTGAATGCGGCCTCCGGGCCTCCGACCATCATGCAGTAGCCCACCTGAAGTCCCCAGATTCCTCCGGAGGTTCCCGCGTCCATGAACTGAATCCCCGAATCCATGAGCCCTTCGGCGCGGCGCATGGAATCGCGGAAGTTGGAATTGCCTCCGTCAATTAGAATGTCGCCGGAGGAAAGCAGGGGCTTGATCTGTGCGATGGCGTCATCCACGGGTTGGCCTGCGGGGATCATCAGCCAGACCACGCGAGGCGCAGCGAGCTTCTTAACCAAGTCGGTGAGGTCGGTTGCTCCTTCGGCTCCCTTTTTCACGGCGAGGGCTACCGGCTCGGGCGAGCGGTTCCCGGCGACGACTTGATGCCCACCTCTGAGCAGTCTTTCGACCATATTTCCGCCCATGCGGCCCAAGCCATAGAATCCGAGCTTCATTGTAAATCCTTGAAATATATGGTTTTCATTATTCGTTAAGAGTGAGGGGCACGAGGCAGTGTCCTCACAGGCGAAGATTGCGCCAATTCGGCGCAATTTCGTGCCGACGGTTGAGACTCACAGCAATATAGACTATTATATATCTTCACGGATTGAGATTCAATTGAAGCGGAGATTGTTTTGCCGGATTCGTCGCGCACATCGGCCTGGTTGCCGCTGGTTTTGTTGGTTGGGCTTGGCTTGCGGCTCTATGATTTGAGCGGCGAGAGCCTTTGGCTGGACGAGATCGTTACGGGCAACCGCGTGCATGAATCGCTGCGCAATATCCTGTTTGGTTGGGATTCCGAGACTCAGGGGCCGATCTACTATCTGTGGGTGAAGTTTTGGGGGCTTGCTTTCGGCACGAGTGAGTTCAGTTTGCGCTTGTGGTCGGTGATCTTCGGCACGCTGACGATTGCGGCAATTTATCGTTTGGGCAAGCAGCTTTTCAGCAACGCGGCCGCGCTCTTGGCGGCTCTGTTTCTCGCGGTGCATCCCTATGCGATTCACTATTCACAAGAGGCGCGTCCTTACGCGCTTTTTCTGCTCTTCAGCGTCTTATCATACTCGCTTCTGATTTCGCTCTTGCGTCAGCATCGCTGGTCGGTTGCGTGGGGATTCATTTTCTCGGCGGCGGGAGCGTTTTATACTCATGTCTTCGGGGCGTTTCTGATTCTAAGTCACGTCTTGATCTATTATTTGTTTCGCACGAGCGCGAAGTATCGCGGCGCAGGCAGGTATCCGAGGCCGTATTTCTGGACTGCGGTAATTCTTGCGCTGATCTGTCTTCCGGAGTTTGCTCAGGACGCGTTGGCGGGGTGGGAGAAGATTGGCGGAGGCGGATCGGCAACATGGATTCCCGTGCCGACCTTTCTCGCGCTGATCAAGCTTCCCCTAAGTTACTTTCTGAATCCGTGGGCGGGACTTGCGATTGTTCCGATTGTAGGCGTGCTCGCTTTGGTGAGGGGTTTGAGTGAGCCCCGCGTGCGACTGGGGATTTGGTTTCTCGGCATTATCGCGCTCTGCTTCTGGGTTCTGCCGTGGATTGTGTCGTTGACGGTAACGCCGCTTTTTGTCTTACGTTATACGATGCCCGGTTTGTTGGTGGTGGTCTTCCTGATGGCGATTGCGGCCGCGAGTTTGCAGGCGATGCCGCGACAGATATTGGTGATCTTTCTGTTAGGCGCGACCTGCTGGCCGTTGTGGGATTATTACACAAAGGTGGATAAGGATCCGTGGCGGCAGACGGCAGAGTACATTGCTCCTCGTTGGCAGGAAGGCGACGTGCTGATCGCGATGCCGCAATTTACTCATTCCTCTGCGGTCTGGTATTTCCCGGCTGACGTGAAAGCATCCGCACCGCATGTGCGCAGCGAGGCGGACTTGCAGTATGCGCTGGCGCGCGCGGAACGATTGTGGGTTGTGCAGTCCTACGAGATTAAGGGCGAAGTAAGGCGGAGAATTGCCGACGCCGCAGGCAGTTGGGGCAAAGAGGTGCAATCTTCGGATGTTCTGAGCCCACAACAGGTGAATCCCTATGCGACATGGATTGCGCCGATTCATGTCTCGCTGCGCGAGCGGGTCTCTTCAGATACAACACTTATTCAATGATCTTTTCGATATTGGTATACGCCGCGTCAGCGGCTCTCGCACTTCTCGCGCTGATCGTCCTGGGTTACAAGCCGCGCACTGAGATCAACAAGACGTTTCACGCCTACCGCCGGACCCCTGCCTTAAGGAAGACGGTGACGGCGTGGTTTGTTGTGCTGGCCATGACATTCATCGTTGTTCAGACGCTGCGGTTGCCGTTTTACAAGTACGTGTTCACCGAGCTGACGAAATCGGCGACTCTGTTGCGGACGGGTTGGGAGCCGGTTCATGCGTTGGGTATGCTGCTTCTACTGCTTTGTGAACTTCTCGTGCTGATGCACTGGCTGGTGTATGTGTATTATTGCTGGCGCGCGACGCACCGGTATGAATTGCCGAAAGAATTGCCGCTTGTATCGCAACCGGAAGTGCTTGTTGTGATTGCGTGCTGTGATGAAGACCCGGATGTTCTGGAGCGCAGCGTGAGCAGCGTGATGAAGCAGGACTATCCGAATTACCGCGCGGTGTTGGTGGAAAATTCGCGTGATGAGCGCAAGAAGCATCAGTGCGCAGCGGTTGCGGAGCGGTTCGGGATGCAGGTTCTGCATATCGCCAATCGCGGACACAAGGCGGGCGCCTTGAATGACGCGATGCTTCAAATTCGCGGCGACGCGAAATATCTTGCAGTCTTCGACGTGGATCACGTGGTGAGTAAAGATGCGCTTTCTCAACTCGTGCCTCATTTGGAGGCAGACGATGAAGTTGCTTTTGTGCAGACTCCGCAGCTTTACGCGAATGCGGAAGAGACGTGGACGACGCGCGCGGCTGCAATGCAGGAGATGCTCCTGTATGATTCGATCATGGAGGCGAAAGGCTCCTACGAGCGCGCGTTGTGCTGCGGGAGCAATTTTGTGATGCGGATTGAGGCGCTCGAGAGTGTCGGAGGATGGGACGAGGGGACAGTTTCGGAAGATCTGATGACTTCGTTCTTGATCCACAAGAAGGGCTGGAAATCACTCTATCATCGAGCGGCATTCGCGGTGGGATTGGGACCGAACACGGTTTACGGATATTGGAAGCAGCAGCGCAGATGGGCGACGGGGAATACGTCGGTTGCCAAGCGGGTCTTCAAGGAGATGTTTGGCATCGGAGGTGTGCGCGCGCCATTCGCATTGAGCGCGGATTATCTTTGGTCGGCGGGATATTAATTTGTCAAGCTCGCATTGGCTTATTTGGCGACGGTGCCGATGCTTCTCTTGCTGTTGGTGAGATTCGCGATTGGCGGGCAGACTTGGTATTTGCAGGAGACGATGCGGCCTGTGGATTGGGTATATCTCTCGGTGTATCCGCTCTATGTTGCGGTGGCGCTGTTTCCCTATGTTCACATGCGCTTGCGAGGGTATTCCTTGAGGAATCTCGTTTTGTTGCAGGGACTCCTCGCGAATACGGTTCCCATCTATGTGATTTCAGTGCTGCGCGGGGTCTTTCAGCAGGTGAAGCTCTTTGTTGTTGTGCCAAAGAAAGCCGTGCAACTCCATCGTCCATTCTGGCGCACTCCGCAGACCTACATCTTCATCGGGTTGCTCATTGTCGGCGGCCTGCTTTTTCACATGGTGCGGACAGAGCGCGTTGCGCCGTTTGTCTACATTCTGCTCTTCTGGACATTCTTCTATACTCTATCGTTTGCGCACTTTTTCATTTTCACAATAGAGAGCAGGCGGGTTGTGGAGGCGGAAGCTCGTGGGAAATGAAGGACGCATGAAGCTGACTCTCGTTGTTCTGCAAGTTTGTGCATGGGCAGCAGTCGTGTTGTCCGCGCTCGGTTGGGCGATGCCGGATGCGAGGCTGTGGGCCGTGCATGGCTTCGCCTACTTGCCGCTGCCGCTCTCGATAGTAATGTTTGCGGGGGCGCTTGTATTTCTAACGCCGCCCGGTGCAAGAATCTTTTCATGGATTTCATCCAAAGAGTATCGCCAAGCATCGCCGTGGGTGTTCGCGCTGATAGCTCTTGCGCTGTTTTTGACCTTCAGTGTGAAGGGTGAACTCCTGGGCGACGGCGTGTTATGCACGAGCAGATTATCGCACGTCGGCGAAATGCAAACCATCGGCTACAAAGTTACCCCGGGAAGATTTATTTCGCAGAAAGAGCCGGGCGAGTTGATTGCTCATGAAGCGACCTTTCTGATCGTATCGGCCATCTGGGGTCCCGAACGAGCGATTACGCGCGGCGCCGATGCGCAGAAAGAGCACAATGAACGGCTTGAGAAGTTTCGCGCTCTCGCCGCGACGACCTATCGCGTGCTCTCCGCTTTGGCCGGCGCGCTGGCGGTGTTTGTGCTGATTCGCTTCGCGAGATCAAGCAGGTTTATTCTTTCGCGCTCGCGATTCTGGCTTGCGCTGTTGTCAAGCGGCGCGTGGCTGATCTTCTTTGGCTACGTGGAAAACTACTCGTGGGTTTCGCTGTTCATGCTTCTTTGTCTGACGAGCGGCGCGCGCGCGGCGGAACAGGGAAAGAGTTTTCCGACCTTTGCGGTTTTGTGGTTTGTGCTGGCCGCACTCTTTCACTTCGTGGCGATTGTGCTCTTGCCTGCGGTGATTTATCTCACCTGGACGATGAAGACCAAGCGCAATGACAAACCGCCGATTTCACTTTGGAAGTGGATGTTGGGATTTGCGATTCTCGGAGTTGCAGGTTATCTGTGGGTGAAGGGTTGGAAGGGCTGGATTTCGGTGATGCCGCTGCTTCCGCAATGGAGCAAGGACGGCTACGCATTTTTCACATGGAAGCATTTTGCCGATCTCGGCAATCTTCTGATCTGGAGCGCGCTGCTTTCGATTCCCCTCTTGACCATCCGAGAGCAAAGTGATAAGAGCGCGGGCAAGTCGTTGGCTTCAAACTTCCTGCTTCTGGCCTCGCTTTGCGGAGGACTGTTTGCACTGGTCTTCAGCCCTAATTTGGGCATGGCTCGCGATTGGGATATTGTCTCCGTGGCGTTGTGGCCGCTCGCGCTGTTTGCGGCAATCAAGATCGCTTCGCTTGATTTTTCGCTTGCGCAAGCTCATGCCGCGCTCGGAGCGCTGCTTGCAATTCTTCTTCTAATACTTGTTCCCTCGGTGTTGGTTCAGGCTAATGAGCAGAGCGCGGTGATCAGATTCCGTGATCTCTTGGCGCTCGACCGTTCGCGTTCGGCGTATGGTTGGGAGAACTTGGCAAGCTACTATCAACGGAAGGAGAATCTTGCGGAGCGCATTACTGCATGGCGCGAGGCGGTGACGGTGGAGCGGAATCCGCGCTATCTGGTGAATCTCGCGACCGCGCTGAAGCTTGCGGATCGAATTGATGAAGCGGACACAGTGGCGATTGCGGCGGCGGCGAAGAACAAGGAGTTTGCTCCACAGCTATTTTATTTTTCCGCATTGCAGGCCAAGCGCGGCAGACTGGATCGTAGTCGCGCCTTGGTGGATACGGCGGTGGCTTTGAATCCGGAGATTCGCTTGGGCAAGGAGATGAAACTCTGGGCCGCGCAAGCCTGGGAGGTGGATTCCATTGCGAGAACCGGTGATGTCGCGGCAGCGCGAGAGCGCGGACGATACTACATGCGTCAGGACTCAACCAATAGTTATTGGCCGGAGTATTTGGCGAAACTGAAGTAGTCTGGTACTTTGCGTGAATGAAAAAGCCCCCGGCGATTGCCGAGGGCTTTTTTGATAAGGAAAAGATCGTCTTACTTCAGGAGCATCATCTTGCGGACGGAAGCGAATGTTCCGGCCTTGAGTTCATAGAAGTAAACACCGGCGGAGAGATTCGCAGCGTCGAACTCGACGGAGTGTGATCCTGCGGACATCGAGCCCTTGATCAACGAGGAGACCTCGCGGCCCGTGACGTCGAACACGCGCAGGCTGACATCCGAGGCTTCGCCGAGCGTGAACTCGATGCGCGTCGTGGGATTGAAGGGATTCGGGTAGTTCTGATTCAGCGCAAATTCCGTGGGAGTAACGCTGTTGATTCCGGCGGTGACGGTAATGCTGTTGCCGAGGGCGTTGCGTGAGCCATCCATTTCCACTTCGACCAAGCGATAGACGTAGGTGCGGCCCACTTCAACCGAGCGATCCACGAAGTTGTAGGTGTGTCCATTGGGATTGTCGCCCAGACCATTGACACGACCGCGCAACTCCCAGAGCACACCATTCGCGGATTCGATATCGTAGGATGCAACGCTGCTTTCGGCTGCGGTTCTCCACGTCAGCGCGACGCCGTCTTCACGTGCTACCCCGCTGAAGGAGAGCAGTTCAACCGCGAGCTGAATATCGCAATCAGAGCCGACAAGATAGCCGTCATCCGAATTGCCGTTGTCGAAGTTGTTATTGATGAAATCAACAATACTGTTGAGATCGGATATCGTCGTTCCGAAGGGAAGGCCGCTCAAATCCCCGCCGAGCACATCGTTCGCGAGATCGAGAATTTGCTGAACCGTCAATCCGGAAAACGGATAGGACGGATGATGAAACGCGCTCTGGTAGTAAAGACTCGCGAGATCACAGAATCCGGTCACTCCATAGTTTGAGAATCCGACGGAGATTGCGAGCGCGGTAACCTGACCGGCAAACACGCCATTGGGAATGGTCGTGGGATCGGTGTAGTCTTGCGGAAGAGAAGACGGAGTCTCACCGACGGGCAAGAAGACACGGACGGCATTCGAGTTCGAGAAGAAAATTGAGTATCCATTGGCGCCCGGGATGCCGATTTCAAGCCCGCTCGGAAAGGCCGATGCGAAATACTGATCGCGAAGGCAGCCGGGATTATTCCCGTTGCAGTTGGCGCCCCAACCGCCTTGGGTTTGCGTGCGGCAGCCTTCCGGAACGCAGGGGTTCGGCTGGGCGAAAGCAGAGGAAGTAACGACAAGCAATACGGTCAAAATCAGCACAGACCTCTTCATCGAGTATCTCCATAAAATTAATGAGCTAAGCAAAGAAGGCGGAATTCGCCCGCATTTCGTTCATAATATATACTAAACATAGTCAGAAGTCCAGAGCGTTATGGGTCGTTAGCATACTTGATAAATTTAATCATATTTTAACATTATTATAATAAATCATATAGAAGATCTGGAATGGAATTCAGCAAGGTAAATAGAAATCTACACATAACGAGTGTGGTGTGGTTTCACTTTCCCGTGAATGACACCAGACCCAACCGTGCAATTGACGATTGAGAGAGGCATACTCACAAAGAAAAGCCTCCGCGCTTGCGCATGGAGGCTTTCGTGTGTTGCATCCGGTCGGGAGAAACCGGATGACAGGGAGGTCGGGAAATTGTTGCCGAACGGCAACCTTCAAATATACGCTCGTCTCGGACAGTGCGCAAGGAACGACGCACGCCATCCGGGGGAGGGTTCGTAATATAGGTTGTTATTTCACGAAATTTGGAGAATCCCGCGCGGGATTTGAGAGGCACAAGAAGCAGCGGCGACCCACAGGGGTCGCCGCGATAGTTTCAGAAGTGCAGACGTACTATTTCATCAGGACGAGCTTCTGCGTGGAGACATTGGCTCCGGCGCGAAGCTGAGCGAAGTAGAGACCTGAAGGCAGTTCAGTCGCATTGAAGCTGATGCTGTGCGATCCGGCAGTCATCGGGCCATTCACGAGCGTGGCCACTTCCTGTCCGAGCGAGTTGAACACGACGAGCGAGACATTGCTGTTGTTCGCGAGGTCAAAGCGCAGCGAAGTCGCCGGGTTGAAAGGATTGGGGAATGCGCCATGGAAAGCAAACGACGACGGCAAACCAATCGGCGCGTCGTCGGCATCGGTTCCTTCAAAGGTGACATGCACGGTAAATTCATCAATGGTTCCAACGTCCGCCGCCTCAGTGTCTTCCACACGAAGCGTCCACGTTCCGTCCGCGTTGAATCCGTCGAGCGCTTCAAGGTCTTCGGCCGGTTGCCACGACCCAGTGTAAGGAGCGCCACCGGCCGCGTATCCAAACGGAGTCGCTGCTTCATCATCAAATCGGCAATTCACCATGTTCGCTCCTGCGGGCACTCCGGTAGGATCCGGCGCCAGCATGACGGTATCCGCCCACGGGGTGATAATCCAAATCACGCAGTCGGAAACATAGGTGTGCGTGATGTTCACGGTGACATCAATATCCGTGATCAAATGATCATCGGGGATGTTGAGCGTCATGTTTGCGAAGGCTTGATCTGGAATGTTCACCGGATTCGCGGTTGAAGTATAGCTCTGTTCGCTGAGATTAAGGAAGAGCAATTGCGCGTTAACGACCACGTCTTCTCCGTCGCCGACGACCACATTCTCAATGGTCTCGGGTTCGTAGCCGTTCTTCGAGAAATTCAGTGTATAGGTCCCGGCAAAGACGTTAGAGAATTCGTAGTCACCATTCGCGTCGGTCGTCGTTCTTGCTCCACCTTCGATTTCGACGTTTGCTCCGGAAATCGGCGTACCTGACAGCAATTCGGTCACGGTTCCGCTAATGGTTCCGGGCGTTCCGGTGAAGTATTCAATCAGAACGTCGTCGAGTTTCAGAATGAACTCATCTACCGAGGTGTAATGGAATGCGACATAGAACGGCGCACCGGAAAACTCGGAGAGATTATCAGTGTATTGAGTGTAAGCGGAAGGCACATCTACATGCGTGGAAACCAAATTTGTGAAGTCAGCCGGGGCATTTCCTGTGGTCGAGACCCGTACCTCAAAAGTCTCAAGATAGGCAGGATCTTGCGATGCGGCCCAGTAGGAAAGCTCAATTGTCCCTGTGAGGTTTTGCTGAGGGAGAATCAACCAATCGTTATTCGCGACCGGCGGGCTGTTGTAAGCATTGGCAACGAACTTGGTGCCGGAGTGCGCCGGAATGCCGGAGAAGACAATCCAACGCGAGAATCCGCCGAATCCAGTGACGATGCAGGTTCCATTGTCTTGGTCCACCTGCGTCCAGCCCGTCGGCAGCTGACCATTGGAGTAAGCTTCAAAATCCTCGGAAAGCGCTATCTCGTCGAGATTGTTGTTCTGGCGAACATACGTTCCTTCACCGGACGTCATCGCTTCGAGCTTTGCCGGGTTCGTGATTGACCCGTCTTTGGCAACCAGAGACGCGAGCGGTCCTTTGCCGGACGCGAGCGCGGCTCCCGCGATCAGCAAACTTAACAGAAGTGCAAACAGTTTAACATTACGAAACATTGTGTCTCCTTACATGGAATTGAAGTGAACCGGGAGGCCCACAGAAAAAATTGAAAAGGAAGGCTATTTGATCAAAAGAAGTTTCTGAGTCTGCATGCGGTCATGCGCTTCCGCCCGGACGAAGTAGAGTCCTGACGCAATAGAATGGGGTTGCCAGTAGAAGTGATGGCTTCCGGCAGTCAGAGTTTCGTCTGAAAGCGTTTCGACGAGTCTTCCGGTGACATCGAATACTTGAAGTTTGATGCGCGCGGTTTGCGGCACATCGAGAATCAACTGCGCGCTTGAGTTGAACGGGTTGGGAAATGCAGGATGAAGCGTCCATTGCGAAACATTGACTGGAGACTCGTCTCCGTCTTGCACGCGCTCAAGCTCGAAATGCAGAATTGCTCCGTTGAACGTGCCGACATCCTGCGCGGCAGCATCTTCCACCGTGATCACCCAGTCGCCGCCGGACATGCTTGAATCAAAAACCGACAGCACGCTCTCAGGCCGGAATGAACCCGTGTAAGGCGCGCTCGCGTTTCCGATTGCCGTGGTCGCCTCGTCATCGAAGCGGCAGTTGACCAAATTCTCGCCTTCGGTGTTTGCCGGTGGATTGAACAACGTGGCGTTGGTTCCACCCGGCGAGTTCAGCGCGATGATCAGGTCGCCAACCCATGAGTGCGTGATGTTGATCGTCATGTCCACATCGAGCACGGGCTGATCGTCACCAACGGACATGGTGATTTGGATAGAGGATTGATCTGGTATGTCGAGAGTGTCACCCCTGTAGGATATGTTCCTGAAATCCACACGAGCGACAAGCTGCGCATCGCGCGTGGTGGTCTGTCCTTCGACAACGTTTACGTCTTCAATCAGCAGTGTGTCGTAATTGGATTTTGTGAATCGCAGGTCATAGATTCCGCTTGCCAAACGAGAAAAGCGATAGACTCCCTCACCGTTCGTCAGTGCGCTGATGCCCAAATCGAGAATCTCGACATTTGCATTTGAAATCGCCGCGCCGCTCTGTGAATTGGTAACCGTTCCTTGAATCGAATAAGCGCCGTTGATTTCAATTCCCCAACTGAGCAGCGTGCCGGTATCAAAGAGAAAGCGGTCCACGACACGCAGTCTCCACCAATCACCGGTCGTGGTGTGATTCGCGAATATGTTGTTCAGCGATTGCAGTGGAACATAACCTCCCGTGAATGGCGGCTGTCCGTCGTAGATGCCGAGCCCTGCTTCATCATCAAACCAGCAATCCGTCATGTTTACAATGCTGTCACCGGGAAAGAGATCCACCAATAGAACAGTAGCGGCGCGCACGGTATCAATGTAAGCCCACGTCGTGTCCCAGTCCCACGTCGAATCGGTAATCCAACTTGTGTCGCGGCTCACATAGACCGTATCTATGAAGGCCGAGTCATGTTCAAGCGTGATCCGCAGATCGCGAATCCACGTGTGTTCGATGCTCACACCCACATTAATATCTTCAATTGCGATTCCCGCCGGGATCTGAATTGAATCCACCAGAGTTCCGCCCGGCCCATCTGGGATGGGAAGCGGAGTGTGGGTGGAGGAATAGACTTCATCCAGCGCGCGATGCGGCGAGCGCAAACTTTGAGCAGGCACGCTGACGCCGCAGGATTTCTGCGGAGCCTTACCCTGCTTTCCGAAAGCGGAAAGAGAAATCAAGCTCGCTATGAGCAGGATTGCCCACGGCGCGCGCGAAGTGAACATCGGAGTCTATTCTTTGGTGAGGTCTATCGAGTAGGCGATGCGTCCGTCGGAATCGGCATGGAAATGATCGAACAGATACTGCGCGACCATATTCATGCTCTCGACGGTGCACTCGACGCGAGTGTGCTTATGTTTCTTGGCCCATTTCACGGCGTGTTCGAAGAGCAGTTTGCCGAAGCCCTTTTCGCGGTGATTGGGTTTGACGAAGAGATCGAGGACGTGTGGAACATGCCGGGCCTCGATGGTTACGGGCTTTAGAGCAAGGTGGATGAATCCCACCGGCGCGCCGCTTGAGGTCTTGCCGATGAAGATAATCCCGAAGCGGTCGTTTCCGAGAACTTCCGTAAGGTAGGCGGAATTCCGCTCATCGGACTGCGCCTCATGCTCTTCATTTTCGGATTGATATTCGGCCACAAGCTCGAGGAGCTGTGGAAGGTCGTCGGTCTTTGCCGTGCTGACAATCATGCGTTGGTTAGAAGAATAAGAAGAAAATCATCGTGGACGCAAATCGGTCCAACAGAACAGCAATTGCGAAAGACGTGCCACACGAGCGCTGGAAAAGCGTCGCTGCTGTCTCCCCTTTTAGTTTATATTTTCCAATAGAATAGCCTGCCCCTGTCCGACACCCACGCAGAGCGACGCAATGCCGTATTTTGTGCCCGCATCGCGCATAGAGCGTGCAAGCGTGCCCAAAATGCGCGCGCCGGACATGCCCAAGGGGTGGCCGATGGCAATCGCGCCGCCCTTGGGATTCACGCGGTCAATCGGCGGGTCCAGTTCGGCGATTACCGCAAGCGCCTGCACGGCGAAGGCTTCATTGATCTCCCAGAGTCCGATTTCGAATCGGGTCAATCCCGTGCGCGTGAGAAGTTTTTCAACCGCATCCACCGGGCCGATGCCCATGTAGCGCGGGTCCACACCTGCCGATGCCGTGCCGATGATCTTCGCAAGCGGCTTCAGCGAATGCTCCGTGACAAACTTCTCGGAGCAGATCAAGAGCGCCGCCGCACCGTCATTTAACGACGAAGAGTTTCCCGGCGTGACGGTTCCGCCCTTGCGAAAGGCGGGTTTCAATTCGGCGAGCTTTTCAAGCGTCGTGTCTTTGCGCGGCCCTTCGTCCCTATCAATAATCAGCGGATCGCCTTTTCTCTGCGGAATCTCGACCGGAATAATCTCTTCTATGAAAAGTCCGCGCTCTTGTGCAGCGACCGCCTTCTGATGAGACTCATAGGCAAACGTGTCCTGCATTTCCCTCGCAATGTTCCACTTTTCGTAGATATTCTCCGCAGTTTCGCCCATTGAGTCGAGCGGGAACAGCTCCTTCATCTTCGGATTGGGATAGCGCCAGCCCAGCGTCGTGTCCCACGCCGTGAGATTACCAAACGAGAATCCGTTTTCCAATTTCGGCACGGAAAACGGCGCGCGCGTCATAGATTCCACTCCGCCCGCGAGGTAGCAGTTCCCTTCGCCAGCTTTGATCGCGCGGAATGCGCAGGCCGCAGCCTCCATGCCCGATGCGCAGAGACGGTTGATCGTTACCGCCGGAACGGAGTGTGGAAATCCCGCCAGCAGCACGGCCATCCGCGCAACGTTGCGGTTATCTTCTCCGGCCTGATTCGCGCAGCCCATATAGACTTCGTCAATCACTCCCGGGTCGAGCTGGTTCCGCTCGGCGATTTTTTTCAGCACGAGCGCGGCCATATCATCAGGCCGCACGGACTTCAACACGCCGTTGTGTTTCCCCACCGGCGTACGCAATGCATCAACAAGATAGACGGACATTCAGGTTTATGTTAATTGAATTGATTACTGGCGAAGCGCTTCCACTGCAAAGCTCATCGGGATTTCGGGCTCGCCGGGAGGAAGCATATAGAGGTGCTCGCCTGAAGGAACCATGATACCGAACGGATCGAAGCAGCAGAGCGGGTATTCTTCAAACTTGGTGATGCGCAGATTGTGATTCATCAGCGCGCGGAACACGTCGGCCAAACTCCACTGCCATTCGTGCGTGGCATTCACCGTGACGTAGCTCTTATCCGCATAGTCCGGCGCGGGAGGAAGTTCGACGCCTTCTTCGCAATGAAAGTAGCCGAACTTGCGCGCGATGTTCCCCTCTTCGAGTTCATACATCATAAAAACGGGATGAATCTCCACGATCACGAACCTTCCGTCCGGCTTGAGCAGCTTGGAAATCACTTCGCCCCACCTGTTCAAATCCGAAAGCCACGTGATCACACCCCAACTTGTGAACACGATATCATGTTTTTCAACGTGGACTTCATTCAGTTTGAGCACATCGCTCTCGATAAACTCCACGCGATCGGCAACTCCCGAAAGTTCCGCGAGCTTCCGTGCTTCTTTGATCGCCACAGGTGAAAAGTCCACGCCGACGACTTTCGCCGCGCCTTGCCGTGCGATCTCAATCGTGCTCTTCCCGAAGTGGCATTGCAGGTGCAGCACGGACTTTCCGCGCACGTCGCCCAACCATTCCAGTTCGAGCCGGTCGAGCGCGGTCTTCCCCTCAAGAAAAGCCGGCACATCGTACATCCTGCTCGCAACATGAACAGGCGTGACCTCGTCCCACCATTTGAGGTTCGGCTCGTGTTCGGGGAAGACCTCGCCTCCGCCTCCGGGCAATGTGGGGCTAAATTTAGTCATCTTATTCCTTTAATGCCATAGCAAAGTAGAGGTTTTTCTCTCGGGAATCAAGCCTCAACGCACAGCGCTTCATTATTGGAGGACGGCTTCGCTGATGTGCCTTGAGTTTTTCGTAAAGAATGGATTTTCAATATCTTATTGTTTACCCCCTTAATTGCAATTTGGTTAGACTCTCCCTATCTTGAAAAAATGCCCCACTAACTCTGAAAGACACCCATGAAAGACCCTCGTCATAAGAAGCTCGCCGAAGTGCTGGTGCGTCATTCGACGCGCGTGAAGCCCGGCGACAAAGTATTGATCGAAATCAACGATGTTCCGCCGGAATTTACAGCCGTGCTCTTGCAGGAAGTCTGTGATGCGGGCGGTTTGCCGGTTCTGGAGCACAAGTTCCAGATGCACAATCGCGCAATGTATCTGAATGCTACCGAAGAGCGCATGAAGCTGATTGCGGACATCGAACTCTACCGCATGAAGCAGATGGATTGCTACATCGCCGTGCGCGGAATTTTCAATTCAAAAGAATTGACCGACGTGCCGGGTGACAAGATGTCACTATATGAGAAATTTTGGCTGAAGCCCGTGCATCTGAAGCAGCGTGTCGAGGAGACGCGCTGGGTGGTGCTGCGCTTCCCCTCGCCGCAGATGGCTCAGATGGCCAAGATGTCCTTTGATACCTTCGAAGATTTCTACTATCGCGTCTGCTGCGACGTGGATTGGGAGAAAGCGGAACGCGCGATGGTTCCCGCCAAGGCTTTCATGGAGAAGACCGACAAGGTTCACATCAAGGGACCGGGTACCGACCTGCAATTCTCGATCAAGGGCATTCCTGCGGTTCCCTGCGGCGGGCATATGAACATTCCCGATCTGGAAATTTTCACCTCACCCGTGCGCACCTCGGTCAACGGCAAGATCAGCTACAATGCTCCCTCGACCTATCGCGGCTTCACCCATGAGCACGTCGTGTTGGAATTCAAGGACGGCAAGATTATCGCCGCGACCTCGAATGACACCAAGCGCATCAACGAGATTTTCGATACCGATGAAGGCGCGCGCTATGTCGGCGAATTTGCCTTAGGGTTCCATCCCTTCGTGATGAATCCCATGGACGACATTCTGTTTGACGAGAAGATTTGCGGTTCGTTGCACTTCACTCCGGGCCAGGCCTATGAGAAGGAAGCGGACAACGGCAATCGCAGTCAGATTCACTGGGATTTGGTGCTGATGCAGCGTCCCGAAAACGGCGGCGGCGAAATCTGGATGGACGGCGTGCTGATCCGCAAGGACGGCAAGTTCCTTCACGAAGCCTTCCTCGCCATGAATCCCGAGAATCTGGTGAAGTAACCATCATGTAGTGCCGCACGGCGTGCGCTCTGAGAACTCAAGAGGCGACCCAAACGGTCGCCTCTTCTGATATCTCCGCTCTGAATTTCTGTCATCCTATGTAAGGACCTTGTTGCTCACCCGACTCCCATGCATGGTTGTAGACTTTGTTGCAACGGCTCGGGCGATTCGATTCCCGGAATAGATCCTAACAAAGGATGACAGAACGTAGCGAGGCTACTTCTTCATCTTCTTCCAGTTCTTGTACTGCTCAACTAAATTGCGCACATTTTCGACGTCGGACGTGACTTCTGTCTTGTAGGTAATCTCGGCAGCATCCGCACCCCATTCGATTACTTCCGAGCTTCCCAATGTGACGGAGTTGCCGTTGTGTTCGAGAATGGTCTCTGAGATTGCTCCGGGCAACAAGAGAATCGGCGCGCAATCACATCCGGCCGTGCGGTAGAGACTCGCCGCGCCGAAATCCGTAAAGGTAAATTCGACCTTGCCGCAGAGCACGCCGTCCTTCTCGAAGAGTTCTTTCTTCGTGTAGGTGTAACCTTCGTTTTCACCTTCGAGGGTTGAGCCTTCGAGATAGTCGGTCACGAGCGTGCCGAAATCTTTGAAGGACACGTCGCGCTCTTCTTCGTCGCTCGAATGAATGTTGTAGAACAGGATCGAACCGGAGCCGGAGCCGTCGGCATTTAGCTTGAACGTGTAGGTCTTATTCTGCACATTCAAACATCCGACTGCAAACATTGCCGCCACGACCAGCAGAAACACTTTCTTCATGTGGAAACCTCGGGAGAGAAATTGGGTTGATGATGCTCTGGAAGCTAATGATTCTACTCATCGCTGAGGTGGATTTCTGTCACCCCTGGCTGGTGCCGGCAACGGCGCGGGCGGCGCTTGTGGTCTAGGAGCATTTGGAGCTGGATTCACGCCCCCCTTCTTGGTTACCCCTTCTTTGATTAGAGTGCCAACTCTCGGAGGTCTCTCACTTCGCATTATTGTCTTCATTGCCTTTCTCCTTTGCGTCTTTTGGAACGGACACCGCTCTAAACTCGATGAACATATCCTCACTTCTGAAAGGAAGATACAGAGCGGGGAGGTCATATATTAGTTTGCTGGTAGAACTCTGATACACCTTGACTTGTTCGAGAAATACTTCCTTCTGAGGAAGACCTTCGGAAAAGGCATGAATCCATCCATCGAAAGTGAGATCATTCTTTGTGTCGCGTATGGTCGCCCAACCGACTCCCCGTGATGTGCTGTTCAATGCATAGCCCCATACGTCATCATCACTGTACTTCTTGCTAACACGTAGGAATCGCGCTAGGCGAAACACTAAACCGTGACGAATAACCGCAGCCATGATGAAGCCAACAATGATCCCAGACATAGTCGCCCAGAAAATACTGTTAGAATCAATCGGAATTTGCGCTTCTGGCTTTCCATTCGCTGCCTTCTCAAGAGCCATCCAGAAGCCGCGACCCAGTTCCTGATCGACGATCAACCCTGTCTTGAAAAGAACAAACACAACCAAAGACAAGAACAAGTACGACAAGAAACCATTGACAAAAGCAAAGACTACGAAGTAGTAGGCCGGCCGCTGTTTCTCCGGCGTGAGAGTTTCCACAATAACCGTCGCAATGATGCCCGGCAGAAACAACACAAGTATCTGGATTGTAAATGACGTAAAATCCACAACTTCCTCCGTTAGCTTCTTCCTACCTCGCCGCTCTCCTCAAGCTCGGCGTCGCGCGGTATCGTTCCTCGTGGAACCAGTTGAAGAGCGCATCCATCACGGCTTCCACACGCGCCAGCCCGATGCGCTCGCCCCAATGAAGCGGCCCGTGGGGATAATTTACGCCTAATTTCATGGCAATGTCAATTTCCTCGCGTGGGGCAACCCCTTCCTGCAGCGCGTGAAAGGCCTCATTGACCAGACAACAGACCGTGCGCACGAGGACACCCGCTGGCGCATCCCCCACTGCGGCAAGCTTCAGCCCGAGCGACTCCAAAAGCGACACCGCCGTCGCGCGCATGGTTGAATCCGTTTCTGGCAAAGTCATCACCTCGGCAATCACTGTTTCAGAAAACGGCGGCAGGAGCGACACACCCACAAAGCGCTCCGCCGCAATTGCATCTGAGGTCAAATCACAAAGCGACGAGGTCAGAGTCAACGTAATTATCGGAGTCTCACCGGGCAGCGCATCTTCGAGATATTGCAGCGCCTCAAGTTTCGATTGCAAATCCGTTGTGTAGCACTCGAAGGCAATATCGTAATCCTGATCGCCCGCGTGCTCCTCTTCATCAAGAATCCGAATCTTCGTCAGGCTTCTCCCCTGCTCAATTTCGGAAGCGGACAACAGCAACGTCGGCGTGTGCCCGGCCTGCTTGGCTTTTTCAGCTAAAGGCAGCGCGTCTTCCAAAGGCCCGACAAATAGCACGCGGTCAATCGGATAGAGTTCGAGATCGTCTTGTGACATCACGCGCCCTCCGGATAGTCGTAGAACCCGCGTCCCGTTTTTCTGCCGAGATAGCCGGCATCCACCATCTTCTTCTGAATCGGATGCGGACGATAGCGCGCATCATGAAAATATGCTTCCCACACTGATTTCGTCGCGGCGTAGTTGATGTCAATTCCGATCAAGTCCATCAATTCAAACGGCCCCATCTTGAAGCCGCCACCTTCGCGCAGGATTTTGTCAATCGTCGCGTGATCCGCAAGCCCTTCACCCAAACAGCGCAGCGCTTCTCCATAAAATGGCCGCGCGCAGCGATTCACAATAAAACCCGCCGTATCTTTCGTCACGACGGGCGTCTTATCAAGCTCTTTGGAATAGGCCACAATCTTCTCAATCACGGACTTGTCCGTCTGCTCAGCCGCGACCACTTCAATCAATTTCATTCTCGTCGCGGGATTGAAGAAGTGCATCCCGCACACGCGATGCGGAAACCTCGTCGGCGCGGCAATTTGCGTCACGAACAGCGAACTCGTGTTGGTCGCCAAAATCGCGTCGGAAGAAAGCTCATCATCAAGCTGACGAAACAACTCCACCTTGATATCGAGCGATTCCGACACCGCTTCAATCACCAGCTCTACGCTCTTCAGCTGATCGAGAGAATTGACCGGATGCACGCGCTTGACAATCGCCTCGGCGTCTTGTTTCGTTAGCTTGCCGAGTTCGACTCCCTTGTGCAGGTCTTTTTCGATTCTTTGGGGCGCGCGTTTCAGCGCATCAGGATAGGCGTCAAATAGAGTGACAGTGGAACCGGCGGTCGCACAGAGTTGGGCAATGCCCGTTCCCATGGTGCCCGCGCCGAGCACGGCAACGGAAGTGAAGGTCGGCATGAAGTTGAGGATAGAATTGAAAAGCGGGCGCGAGGCCCGCTTGAAAAATTACTGCTGTGCGCCGTGTTTCTGCAGGAA
>JADLDM010000199.1 GCA_020846695.1 bacterium
ATCGCGCAAGTTCTCAATGCAATCTGGGAGATAGATTCGCTCCTCGAACGCATCATGGACATCGCGATACAAACCGTGAATGCAGAGCGCGGATTTCTCGTCCTGCGCGATGAAGCCAATGAACTGCTGTCGGTGCGCACCGCACGAAATATTTCGCCTGAAGCGGCGCTCTCCGTTTCCGAAATCAGCCGCTCGATTGTGATGGGAGCGATTGACTCGCAGCAGGGCGTGCTGACGATAGATGCGCAGACCGACCCGCGATTTGCCGGAGCAGAGTCCGTGATTTTCAATCAGATTCGCGCAGTGATGGCCGTTCCATTCCTGCTGCGCGGCAGAATCGTCGGCGCGATCTATCTGGACAGCCGCACGCACCGCGAGAATTTCACCGAAGAGTCGCTTGCGTTCCTCAAAGCCTTCTCGAATCTCTGCGCAATAGCGATTGAAAACGCGCGCCTGATGGGAAGTCTGCGCGACGAAAACTATCAGCTCCGCAGCGAGGTTCAGAGAACCTATCAGTTCAAAGAGATCATCGGCAACTCCATGCGGATGTCCGAGGTCTTTGACCTGCTAAACAAGATCATTCACGCCGACATCTCAGTCCTGCTTGAAGGGGAATCGGGGACCGGTAAGGAACTCGTCGCGCGCGCGCTGCATTACAACGGCCCGCGCCGAGACAAACCCTTCATCGCGCAATTCTGCGGTAACCTCTCCGAGACCTTATTGGAGAGCGAACTCTTCGGACATAAGCGAGGATCCTTCACCGGCGCGGTCTCCGACAAAAAAGGACTACTTGAAATTGCCGACGGCGGAACCTTCTTTCTCGATGAAGTGTCCGATATTCCCGCTTCCATTCAGGCGAAGCTGTTGCGCGTCTTACAGGACGGGGAGTTCCGCAGAGTCGGCGATACCGAATCGCGTCGCGTGGACGTGAGAATTATTTCCGCAACCAACAAACCGCTGGCCAAAGAAGTTGAGAAGGGCGGTTTTCGCGAAGACCTTTTCTATCGCCTGAATGTGATTACGATCAACATGCCGCCTCTGCGCGAACGCGACGGCGATCTTCCGCTCTTAGTTCGCTACTTCCTAAACAAGCATGCAGGCAAGAGTGGAGGAACGGCAAAGAAGATCACTCCCGACGCGATGCGGATGCTCTCCGGCTATCACTGGCCGGGCAATGTGCGCGAGTTGGAAAATGCCATCGAGCGCGCCATCGTATTGGCCGGTGACGGCGACATCACGCCTGACGAATTGATCATCCCGCGCGTGGTGAAGACTCCCGTCGGTTCGCGCTCGCTGCGTGAACACGAGCGGGATTATGTCATGCGCACGCTGAACGAAATGGGCGGTAACAAGACCAAGACCGCCGCCGCGCTCGGAGTCTCGCTGCGCTGGCTGCACTACAAACTTGCGGAATGGAAGGGCGAAGCGGCGTAAGCCGCGCCGTCCCGCCACATCGCTGACACATGGATGAGCGCCTGAAGCTGGTGCGGGAGATTTCCCGCAGCGGAGTCGCCACCGTCTGGGAAGGACGCGACACGGAACTCGATCGGAAGGTTCTGGTAAAGTCCATTCATCCGCAGTTTGTGCGCGAGGGAGATTTGCGCGCGCGCTTCGAGCGCGAAGCCCGCGCGATCGCCAGACTTTCGCACCCGAATGTCGTACAGATTTACGACATCCGATCGGACAAGGAATCGCTCTCTCTCATCCTCGAATTGATCGAGGGCCTCTCGCTTGGCGCGCTGCTCAAGAATCGCGGCGCGCTGCCTTATCCGCTCGCATTGCGCATCCTGCATGATATTCTCGCAGGACTGGAACATGCGCACGCCGCCGGAATTATTCACCGCGATCTCAAGCCGGACAATATCTTAATCTCAAATCGCGGCCAGACCAAGATCACAGACTTCGGATTGGCCACGCTGCGAGATCTGCCTGCGGTGACGCAGGAAGGGATGGTGATCGGCACGCCGGCCTACATGGCGCCGGAACAGGCGCTGGGCGGCGAAATCGGGCCGCAGACCGATCTCTTCAGTTGCGGTTCGATGTTCTTTGAGATGCTCACCGGCCGCAAACTGATAGCGGGCGACTCATTGGGCGAGGTCTTTCAGAATGTTGTGAAGTATCGCCCGCCGGAGCTGTCCGCCTATCAAGAGTGGATTCCAGCAGAAGCACGCAGCGTGCTTAGCGAAATGCTGGAACGCGATCCCAGCGGAAGGCCCGTGCTGCAGGTCGCCAAAGCGCGCGTCGCCTCGATCCTGCCCAAGGGATTGCCGACGGAGGGAGCCGTTGCGGAGTTTGTGCAGGTTGACACAGGTAAGATGGCGCCCGCGCCGATTGCTCCGACTCCGCGCAGCCGCACGCCGATCATGATCGGACTGGCGATTCTCTTGAGCGTGATTCTGATCTCGACAGCGGTCTATGTGACGAAACGCGCACCGCAAAAACCTGTCACGCAGAAGCCTCCTGTTACGGACACAACCGAACTGCGTTCACCCGACACGACCAAGAAAACCGAACCGTTTGTTCCACCTATTCGCGATACCACGCGCACAAAGCCGAGCGCTCTGGACACCACGCGGAGCAAACCGCAGAAATCCGACACTCTTCGCGCAGTTCCCTTTGGCCCGTCGTACGTGACGTTTGCAAGCAGCCCGTGGTCGCGCGTCTAGTACTCCGATTCTCTGCTTGGACAGACGCCGATCTCCACTCCGCTTCGACTTCCTCCGGGCCGAGCAACGTTTGTCTTTCTAAATCCCGAAATCAACCATCCCGTCACGCGCACGTTTGACTTGAAGCCGGTTGACACACTCCGTGTTAGCGTTGACTTGAACAATTTTCTCGCACGCGTGAAAATTGTCGCCGTGAAGCCGTGGGCTGACGTCTACGTGGACGGGAACCTCCAATTCCGTACTCCCTCGACCGAGGTCATCTACCTGCCCTTGGGCAAGCACGCCATCGAGTTGCGTCATCCTGAACTCGATGGATTCTATAAGGAGATTGTCTTCAAGGAAGGCGACCCTGTCTATGAGGTGCG
>JADLDM010000200.1 GCA_020846695.1 bacterium
GAGGCTCTGCGTGACCACTCCGGCGAAGGCCGCGTCGCTGTCATGGAACTTCATCATCTTGCGCTCAATCTTAGGCCCAATATCAGCCATCTTCTTCTCAAATTCAGGACCCGGCGTCCAACTGAAATCAAAATCCGGTTCGTCCGCCGCATCAAGTTTCACTGAAGCAGTTTGCTGTTTGCCGCCCCGCATATAGGTGATCGAGACGGTATCGCCTTCCTTGTGCTTGGCAAGCTGCACGCGAAGCTCGCCCGGGCCGGTCAAGCTCTGCCCGTCAATGGCAAGCAGGATGTCGTTTGAGCGCAGTCCAGCCTCGTCCGCAGGCGAATCGCCAACGGTTTTCTCGACCAGCACGCCCTGCCCGGTTTGCACACCGTAGCTCGCGGCAATATCCGAGGTCACTTCCTCGGGCACGATTCCAAGAAATGCTCCGCCTTCCTTCGCCCAAGCACTCGCGGCGCTCAGAAACCACATTGTGGCCAACAGGGACAGAAGCAGTGTTTTCGCTCGCATGGTTCTATTCTCCAAGATTTTACGTGAGTTCGCATGACCGAACTCCCGCCCGTCTATACTCTACTAACGCACATCGCGCAACGCTGTTCCCGGTTCTTCAATTCATTTGCCGCGCGTTGCGAGCAAGTAGGAGATTGTGTACCTTGACCTACCTTCTATGACTATTCAGACCTCACCAGTCGCAATCTTGTTGCAAAACCGTGCAGCCTTTTACAGGCATGCACTGGAACGCTTCCCCGACTTGAAGATGCGGGAGCTGTTTGAGACATTTGATAAATCACAATCTATTGTTTATTTAGAGCTTGAATTCAGAGATTGGAATGGTGACTTGCCTGCCGGACTGAGCCTTGAAGACCCGATCAAGAAGCCCGACTTAGGAGAAAGGTTGGGTCGTACAGTCGTGTCCTACAGCGAGTTCTTTGATCGCGCTAAGGCTCTCGAGCAGCTTGTGCTACTTACTATGTCTGTCCTTGAGGATGCTAACCTGCCGAATATCGGCAAGTTACGCCATGAAACCGAGAATAGGCTGAAGCTCCTTTTAGAACTCGAAGACAGTCTGCGCTATCACAAGTTGCGCCTCCTCAATGAATGATTTCGGTGCGAGGTTTGCGTAGATCGGTTGATTGAACCCTACACAGACCTCATGAGCAGCGACACAACGTCAAATCAGGACAAGCGAGTCCAACTCGTCGCCCAGGGGCCAAACCTCTGGAAAGTCCGTGTGCTCTTTCCCAAAGATCGTGCGCAGGAGATTCCAGAACAGCTCCGGCAAATCAAGCAAGAACTTGCCGCCAGTTTCGGGGTCTCCGATCAGCGTTTGGAGTATCTCCAGCTTCTCTCGCGCAAGAAGACGCGCAACGGCATTCTTGTCGAGATGCAGATCCGGAAACAGGAATCCCCAAGCGGTGACGTCCAAGTGAGATTTCTCGACATGGTGGCGAGCGATGGTACACATTTCTCCGACATGCGCGTCGCGGTGGACCTGAACCCGCTTGATCGTTTCGAGAAGCCTATCACGTACGAAGTTGTAGAGAATCGGCTGCGCATGGAAGGCGTGGACCTTTCGCTTTTGGATCGTTCCCATCTGCGCGTGTTGATCGGGACGTGTATTTACGAGATGATCCCGATCCGCGACGCCATTATCGCCAAGGGCGAGCTGCCGGACGTCGGTATGCCCTCCCGTATGCACTACACTTGGTTTCCCTCGAGCGACAAGGCGGCCGAGACTGGTTGGATCGGGCTGCGGGTCGTGGAACCGGGTGAACTGCTGGCCGAAGTGAAGCCCCCCGTGCAGGGAATCAAGACGGGCAAAAATGTCTTCGGCAGAGAACTGTCGCCGCGTCGCGGGACTACCATAAGATTAGAGGCCGGTTCCGGGGTGTCTGTATCGCCTGCGGGCCGCTCGATGTCGGCTCGCGAAGAAGGCATCCTCGTCTTCCGCCGGTCATTCGCCGATAAGCGCGTAAAAGATTCGCTAACCAGCGTCCCGACCGTACTCAAAGCCGAGATCACGCGACTTCGCAGAGTGCGAGGCTCCGAGATTTCCGGTGTTGTGAACGAATCACTCTGGGTCATCGGCGACTTACCTTCCAAGACGAAGCTCTCGGTATATGGCGATCTGATTATTCACGGCAATGTCGGGTCCGAATGCGAATTGCAGGTAAGCGGAGACCTTCGTATTCACGGACGTGTGGCCGATGCGGCCATTTCCGTGGGTTCACACCTCGCCGTCGTCGGCAACCTCACAGGCGCCGTACTGGAAGTTGATCTGACCGTGCATATCGTGGGGAAGGCGACCGACTGCGCCATTTACGCGCGCGAGATCGTGGCGGACGAACTGGCCGGTGGATTGGCCGAAGCCTTCACTCAGTCGTCTTCCGATTCGCCCTCGGTGCATTTCAATCGCGCAAAATTCCTGGAAGAGCAGCAGAAGGCCGGAGAAAATGCGCTCGAAACGCTGCGCCGACAAATTTCGCAGCTCTTGGACATCTTCGGCGCCGACGTGATCAGCCAGCTGACCGAATCCAATTTGCAGATCATGCTCTTGCGCTGGCTGCGCGGGCAAAAAGCCAAGGGCATCCCGAACTACAGTCACCACGAAGTGCAGGAATACCGATCGCTGCTCGAAATGGCGCCGCTCATTCGAGACCAAATGTCCGCTATCGCCGAAGAACTCCGAACCGCGGACGGCGAAACCGAGAATCCGTAATCCCTCTTCCGAGTTTCCTCAAGCGGAATTTCCGCTCAACTTCACGTTCACATTTATGCACCACGCTCACCGCGCTTCAACTGCGATTCGCTTCTTTGCTCTTGCTCTCTCTCTTGCCGCGGCGGGATTCCTGCACGCTCGTTCGCTGAATCAAATCGCGACCGAAGTTCTCTCTTCCACAGAGTCCGGCGCGACCCTCCGCCTCACCCTGCCCGAATGGCGTCCAGAAGAGTCCGATCAGGATTCCGGAGCGGCGCCGGACTGGCCCTCCTACTCACTTTTGCGCGCGCTACCGCTCTCGTCACAAGGATACGACATCCAAGTCGGCGACATCATCTATCGTGATCCGACCTTCGATGAAATGATACTCGCGTCCGAATTGGAGGCTCCGAATCAGAGCATCACAGCGTTGCCCATGGCGAGAATGCGCGGGATTCCGTTAGCTACCGTGCGTGTCAATCTGCTGGATCATGCCCAAGACAACACGCTACGCGCCATTCGCTCCTGCGAGATCACGCTGAGTGCCCGGCTCGGTGCGCCGCAGAATAACACACGGCTGCTCTCTTCGAGCTTCTGCAATCTGCTAAGGCCGCTTGTCGCAAATCTGGATGAAGTCGCGCCTGCGCCGGTGGATTCGCCCGAACCATACCTGATCATCACGCGCCCCTTTTATCAGAATGCCTCGCTTGATCAATTCGTCGCATGGAAACAGCGAAAAGGACACAGCGTCACCGTTGCGTCCACCACAGAAACCGGCACGACCAATCAGCAGATCAAGAGCTTCATTCAAAATGCCTATGATATGTGGGATGAACCGCCCGTCTATGTGCTGCTGATCGGCGATGAAGACGGCGTCAATTCGATGCCCGGCTGGACACTCGACGCCTATCATCTCGCCACGCTGATCTCCGATCACCCGTACACCACACTCGACGGTGAAGACTATCTGCCCGACGTGTTTGTCGGACGCTTCTCCGTGGATACAGCAGGGGAACTTGCGACCCTCGTCGCGAAGTCCGTCGAATACGAGCATGTTCCCTTTGAACCGCTGGGCGAGTGGCGCACACGCATGTTGATCTGCGGAGTGAAAAGCTCTCCGCAGCAATTTCAAACTTACAATTCCGCATGGCCCACATTGCGCTGGATCGCAGGAGAGTTCCTTCAGCGAGGTTACGCAGATATTGATTCCGTGCCCTACGTCGGCGGCAATGCTTCGCAAATCAACCAGTCCATAAACAACGGCGTGAGCTTCGTGGCCTATCGCGGATTCGGTTCGCCTGAAGATTGGGCCTATCCGCCCTACAGCATTGATAACATCGAGCAGGTATCCAATGGCCGCAAACTTCCGGTGATCACGAGCATCGTCTGCGGCGGCGGAGCTTTCGACTCGGAAACCGATCCCTGTTTCGGAGAAGCGTGGCTGAGACTGGGAACGGGCTCCAATCAGAAAGGCGCGGTCGGATTCATCGGCCCTTCCGAACTTGATACGAAAACGCGCATGAACAATACGATCATCGCGAGCATGTATCAAGGCGTGCTGCACGAAGAGGTGAGCACATTGGGAGGTCTGCTTGTTCGCGGCAAGCTCGGGCTCTACGCGAATTTTCCCAACAACATTGACGAGTTCGACGCCGATGCAAATCTTTCCGTGCCTTTCTACTTCAATTGCTACAATCTGCTCGGCGATCCCGGATTGTGTTTCTACGTCGGCCCTGCCAATTCGCTGACAACTACTGCCGAAGACACGCTGCGCGCGGGAATCCCCACGACTCGTTTTCGCGTCACATCCGACGGCGCCGCTGTGCCTAACGCGTGGGCCACGGCAATCCGCGGCGGACAGGTGTTGGGAAGAGCCGTCGGAGATTCGGACGGCTGGGTCATTCTCCCATTGCCGCAGGACACAGGCTTGGTCGAGATCACCGTCGCGCGTCCGCGCTACGCTGTTTGGGAGGAC
>JADLDM010000201.1 GCA_020846695.1 bacterium
ATTTCAGGAAATGGGCTTCTGGGTCGCAGCGGCACAGGGAGGTAATCAGGCAGTCGGCTATTCCGCTCTTGACTGGAAACGGCCTACAGTCCTGATTATGGGATCGGAAGGCAGAGGAGTCTCGGAGCTTCTTCTGAAACGGGCCGAGATGCAGGTTCAGATTCCGATGTATGCCGCGCTGGATAGCCTGAACGTAGGGGCTGCAACAGCGGTGCTCCTCTTTGAAGCGGCGAGGCAGAGAGGCTTGAAGCCCGTAAGTATAGAATAAGTGAGGCTTTGCCCGTGTTTTTGCGAGATAATTCACTTGACTCACCAGTCCTAAATCCGTATATTCCGTGTTCAATTTCGACTCATTGGCGACTGATAGACCCCAATCCCCTAACCCCTTTCCCTTACAGGGCAGGTTCCCGTGAACGGAGAAAGGGGAAACTTGACGGGCGATTTCATGAGGAGATTGCAGGGTGAGTGATCAGGGGAAGAAAAGCTGGACGATTGTTGTTCTGTCCGAAACACAGGCACAGATGCGGCAATTCCGAATACAACGGAATTGGCTGTTCATCGGCCTCGGTGCTCTCGGGGTGATGTTCATTCTCGTGTTCGTTTTCGGAATCTCTACTTGGAGCCTTTCAACCGAGATAGAGGATACGGCGGCGCTGAAGGCGCGAGTGAACGAACTCGAACAGACCAATGAACGGATTCAGAAGCTCGCGGAAGAGCTTGGGGATTTGCGCCAGTTTGAGAAGCAGTTGCGACGCGGACTTCTGCAAACAGGAGGCGGCAGAGTACAAGTTGCGGACAGTCTGCTTGATCCGAATTTGATTGAACTTGAAGAAGAGCCTGAAACGATGGCCGAGATCGCCGACTACGCTGCGAATGCAGACCGGCCGATTGAGGGCACACTCCCTTCAGAGCTTCCGACTCATGAACCGGTACGCGGCTATGTCACCCGTGCGTTTGAAACAAGATCGGCACTGGCGGATCCTGCGCATTACGGAACGGACTACGCGGCGCGCGAAGGCACGACGGTGGAGGCCGCCGCGGACGGTATCGTGGTGTTTGCCGGATGGAGCTATCCTTACGGCAATCTTCTGGTCCTTTCACATAAGTTAGGTTATCATACCTTTTACGGCCACAACTTATCGTTGCTGGTCGAGCCCGGCGAGCAGGTCACCCAGGCACAACCTATTGCGCTGGTCGGGAATTCAGGGCGCAGTTCCGCGCCGCATCTTCACTTCGAGATTTGGAAAGAGGGACATCGGGTTGATCCCGAGTTGTTTCTGGTTGGGGCAAGGACGGGGAGCTGACCGGAGGAGAAGATTCCAAATTGAGTATTCCAGATCACGCATTGTTTGCCCAGATATTGTTTCGGCCGGGTTGCGCGCGGAAGATTGATGCAGTTGAATCAGGTCTCGTGCTTAACCCGGCTCGGCGGTTCTTCTGAGGAAACTCCGGCTGGGAAGTGCTTGAGAAGCACGGGCGAGTCCGATACCCCCCTTTGAACCTATCTCAAAATAGCGGCAAGTGTCGCCGAGCAGGGATTAAGCGCGACGAATTTGCCCGAACTCGCAGAGAAATATGCGATGTCGCGCGGTTCCCTGCCGGAATCAGATGCTCTTCTCTTATTTTAAGATAGGCTCTTTGTCCCCCCCCGCAAAGCAGGGAGGATAATCAGAGGTTCGTCTGGCCTCGCTCGGCGATTAATCTCTTATCATCAGGCGTTGCGAAGAATTGACGGCCAACCATAGGAGGCCATTATGGCGAAATGGGGAAAGCTGACAGCCGATACCGCTGCGGGCGATATGTCCACCTTGCTGGGCAAGGATGCGGAAGTCGTGGGAACGGTTCGCACGCAAGGTTCTGTGCGTATTGACGGAAAAGTTACGGGCGATCTCCACTCCGTGAAGATGATCACAGTGGGTGCAACCGGCGTGATTGACGGTGATCTCCATGCGGAGAGCATCATCGTGGCCGGACGCGTGAAAGGATCGCTTCATGCGAAGGGCAAGATTCAGCTCGAAGCCACCGCCGACGTGGACGGCGATCTGAGCGCATCGCGGCTCTCGATTCAGGAAGGCGCGAAGTTCAGAGGCCGCTCCTCGATGGATGAACCGCGCGTACCGATGTCGCGACCGACGATTGCGGGAGTCCCTTCCAATCTTCCTAAGGTTGAAACCGACACCAACGGCGGATTGCACGCGAAGCAGCCGGAAAAGATTGGCTGACAACCCCATCCCCTAACCCCTTTCCTAACACAGGACAGGCTCCCGTGAACGGAGAAGGGGAATTGAGACATGTGGAAGATTGAGCCGCCGAAACAGGATCCGCTGCAAATCGGTTTGACGATCGTTGCGGCGACCGCTCTGTTCGGAATTGTCGGCTGGTGGATTGATCGAAGGCTTGAGACGTTTCCGCTGCTGATGGCTCTGGGATGCGTGATCGGATTTTCGGCGGCGATGTATCATATGATCATGCGCGTTCGCCAAATGGACGACAAGAAGGGCAAAGAAGAGGAAGCGGAGTGAATTTGTCGCCCTTCTGGTTGGGACTCTTGATCAGCGCAGGCGCTGGCATTCCGGCGATTGTGATTTCGGCGCTCGCTCCGAAGAAGGATTTTTCGCGCTGGATCAAGTTCTGGTCTATCGGTATGGCTGTCCGGTTCTTGGTGATCGGAGCCGCGACCTTTAAGATACTCTCGGATGGAAGCACGGCTCGCGTGCCGTTTGTATTGGGAATTGTGACTGCGTTTTTTGTAACCTTCGCTATCGAAACTCTCGTCTATAATTTGCGCCGATGAAAGTTTTTCGCACCGTACTGATCTTCCTGATTGTGGCCGCGCTCGGCACCACTCTGCTGATGGCGCGCGAAGCTCCCAAGCATGACCCTCATGCTCAGAAGACGGCGACGCACGGCGCGGCGCACGGCGAAAAGGGTGATTTGGGTTCCACGCTGGTGGGAATTCTCGAACACCACCTCGTGGACGGCGATCACATGGAGTTTCTGGGATTTGATATTCATCTGCCGCATTTGTTTTCGATCGGTGATTACGATTTTGTATTGACCAAGCATCGTTTGTGGTGGCTGATCGCGCTCTTGCTGATGGGTTTCATGGTGGTGATGGCTGCAAGGCAGAAGAGTGCGACTCCGCGAGGATTTCGCAATGCACTGGAAGGTCTCGCCATTTTCGTTCGCGATGAAGTGGTGAAGCCGAATCTGCACGAGAAGACCGACGCGTTTTTGCCCTACTTCCTGACTTTGTTCACAGGGATTCTGTTCTCAAATTTGCTGGGGCTTCTGCCGTGGGGAAGTTCGGCGACCGGAAATGTGAACACGACGGCGGGTCTTGCGCTCTGCACGCTCGGGCTGATGGTGGGAATGGGCGTGAAGGCAAACGGCTTGGGAGGATTTCTGCATCACTTCGCGCCTCCCGGAGTTCCCGGCTGGCTGATGCCGTTGATGATTATTATCGAAATTGTCAGCTTCATGATTCGTCCGTTCGCGCTGACGATTCGTCTCTTCGCCAACATGCTCGCGGGTCACGCGGTGATCGCGGTGCTACTTGGCTTGATTGTTTCGCTGCTCTTCGCGGCTCCGGCGATTGCAGTTTCGGTGGGCGTGTTCGCGCTGGAGATTATCGTCGCGCTGATTCAATCCTACATCTTCATCATGCTGACGGCGGTGTTTGTGGGATTGACGATGCACCCGAGCCACTGAGAAAATTCCAATTTAAAAATTCCAAATTCCAGTTCAGATTGCGGACTCGCGGACACGATGTATCGTGTCCCTACGCGGAAATTGAATTAGTCAACTAACACATACACAACAGAAAACATTCGGAGAGAAATTCCTATGGAACTCGGCAATGGTCTGGCTCTTCTCGGCGCAGGATTAGGCGCGGGACTTTTCGCGCTTGGCGCTGGTGTCGGTATCGGTCAAATCGGACGCAGTGCAATGGAAGGCATCGCGCGTCAACCGGAATCCGCCGGTAAGATTCAGGGCGCGGCGCTTGTGATGGCCGGTCTGGTCGAAGGTGCGGCGCTGTTCGCATTCCTGATCTGTATCTTGATTTGGACGAAGTAGCGACTTGAGAAGTAGCCAACGATGCGCCGTCTGGAATTCTCCGAATTCCAACGGATTGTACGGCGGCGAAGAGTTTGAATGGTTTCGGCCGGGTTGCGCAAAGCCTTAACCCGGCTCGGCGGCAAGTACTCACTCACTTCATTATCAATGGGCCTGCAAAACATACTCAATCTTGATCCCGGTTCGATCCTCTGGACGATCATCACGTTTTTGATCGTCGTGTATCTGATCGGAAAGTTCGGATGGAAGCCGATCATCACGGGTTTGAAGGATCGAGAGGACTCGATTCGCAAGGACCTTGATACGGCGAAGGCGGAACGCGAGAAGGCGGGAGCGCTTCTTGACGATTACAAGAAGGCGATGGCCAACGCGAAGAAAGAGGCTGCGGACTTGCTGCAGCAGGCTCAGGATGAGGCCGCGAAAATGCGGGCGCAAGCCGAAGCGGACGCTCGGGACGCCGGTCACAAACTGCTGGAGAAGGCGCGCGTGGATATCGAGCGCGAATCCGATGCGGCGAAGTCCGAACTCTCGCGTCACGTTGCCGAACTCACGGCGAGAGCGACATCGCGTTTGCTGGGCCGCGTGATTGACGACAAGGAGCACGAGAAGCTGATTCTTGACGCATTGAAGGAGGATCGTTGAAGCGAGTCTTCGGCGCACTGCCGACCCGCTATGCGCGGTCTTTGTTCTTTGCGGCTCTGAAGTCGGGCAACGGCGCGGCGGTCGAACGCGATATGGCGGCAATCGCCGAACTCTTCCGCGACAATCGTGAACTTCCGCTGCTGCTTGCCAATCCTTCCTTGGGAAATGAGCAGCGGCGCGGAATTCTGACGCGCGTCGGCGAGAAGCTCGAGTTCGGCGTGACGACCAAGCGATTCCTCGAACTCCTGCTTGAAAAGTCAAGGCTCGATCTCCTGCCCACGATTCCCGACTATTATCACAAGCTCTGGCAGGATCATGAAGGCGTTGTCGAAGTAAAGGTCGCGACGGCGGCGCCGTTGACCGACGCGATGAAGCAGACGGTGACTGAGAGAATTGCGGCGCGCAGCGGAAAGAAACCGCAGATTACGTTTGTGACGGATGCAAGTTTGATCGGCGGGATCGTGGTGAGCTATCCCGACCGCATTTTGGACGGATCGCTGCTTCGCAAGGTGCAGCAGCTAAAGCAGCGGATGGTCGAACGCGTGTAGCGTTTGCTTGTCTTTTCATTTTACATCAAGAGTCAAATGTCCACGAAACTGAAGCCCGAAGAAATCACATCTATTCTCAAAGAGCAGATCGCGGATTATCAAGCGCTCTCCTCCGTTGATGAAGTCGGCCGCGTCGTCTATGTCGGCGACGGTATTGCGCGCGTCTATGGCCTCGATAAGGTGATGTACGGCGAGTTGGTCGAGTTTCCCGGCAAGATTCAGGGAATGGCCCTGAACCTCGAAGAAGACAACGTGGGCTGCGTGCTGTTTGAATCGGACGCCACGGTGAAAGAGGGCGATATCGTGAAGCGCACGGGCAAGGTTGTGCAGGTGCCGGTGGGCGAGGAACTTGTGGGCCGCGTAGTGAATCCGCTCGGTCAACCGCTCGACGGCAAGGGGCCGATCAATGCAAAGAAGTTTAATCCGGTGGAGAGACTCGCGACGGGTGTGGTGTCGCGTCAGCCGGTGAAGGAACCTCTGCAAACGGGAATCAAATCCATTGACGCGATGATTCCGATCGGACGCGGTCAGCGCGAGCTGATCATCGGCGACCGACAGACCGGCAAGACCGCGATTGCGATTGATACGATCATCAATCAGAGGGGTCAGGGCGTCGTTTGCATTTATGTCGCCATCGGACAGAAGGGCTCGACGATTGCGAAAACCGTAAAGATTCTGGAAGAGCACGGCGCAATGGAACACACGATTGTCGTGTCTTCGACTGCGGTAGAGCCCGCGCCGATTCAGTTTATCGCGCCTTACGCGGGTTGCGCAATGGGTGAGTTTTTCCGAGACAGCGGCCGGCACGCGGTGTGTATTTACGACGATTTGACTAAGCACGCGTGGGCCTATCGGCAGATGTCTCTGCTGCTGCGCCGTCCTCCGGGTCGTGAAGCGTATCCCGGCGACGTGTTCTATCTGCATTCGCGTCTGCTTGAGCGCGCGGCGAAACTCAATGATCAATTAGGCGGAGGTTCACTGACTGCGCTGCCGATTATTGAGACGCAGGCGGGCGACGTTTCGGCGTACATTCCGACCAACGTGATTTCCATTACCGACGGACAGATATTCCTTGAATCCGAATTGTTTTATTCGGGAATTCGTCCTGCTATTAACGTGGGTATTTCCGTTTCGCGCGTGGGCGGTAACGCACAGATCAAGGCAATGCGTCAGGTAGCAGGCAAGATGCGACTCGATCTTGCGCAGTATCGCGCTCTTGCGGCCTTTGCGCAGTTCGCGTCGGACTTGGACAAAGCGACGCAAGCGCAGTTGACGCGCGGCTCAAAGCTCACGGAAGTTTTGAAGCAGGGACAGTATTCGCCGTGGCCCGTAGAAGAGCAGGTTGTGATTCTGTGGACGGCGGGTCAGGGATTCCTCGATGACGTGCCGAACAACGACATCGCGAAGTTCCAAATTGATTTCATGAAGTACGTGCGCTCAGTCGGACACGCGATTCTCGAAACGATTCGCACGAAGAAGGCGCTCGACGATGATTTGACTTCCAAGATGAAGCAGATGATTGAAGAATTCAAAGTCACTTGGGTCAAGCAGGCAGCTTGAAAGCTGCACGCGTAGCGCCGCCCGGCTAATTCTCTTTTCGGGCGATCATGCGGCGTCCAAATGACTTAATACTTGCTCTGGTTCTGTTCTGCGGAGTGTATCTCTGGCAGAGGACGACGTTCCCGCTTTGGCATATTGATCTTTTTCATATTCAGCTTGCGGCGCTTTCATGGCATAACGACAAGCCTGAGATGATGTACACGGACTACGCTCACTTCGAGGAGTGGATTGCCACTTATTATCGGGGTGAGGCGGATCGGCTGGGTGCGTGGGGTGATGCGAATGCCTATTTCTATCCGCCGTTTCTGGCGGGCGCGCTTGCTCCGTTTGCGGACACGCACGCGTTCACTTGGCGAAACGTCGTGTTGGCAATCAACATTCTTCTGCTCTTTGTGTTCGCGTGGCAGATTGTGCGGCTGTCGGGATATCAGTTGAATGTTCGCGGGTTCTTGTGGGCGCTCGCATTGGTGTTATTGACATACCCGATGGCGCGGGCAAGCAAGTTGGGACAGCTTGTTCCGCTGCAAGCCGCGCTGTTTTGGGAGGGGATGCTTCGGATAAAGCACGCGCGCGTGACCTCCGCAGCATTGCTCGGAGCCGTTGCCGCCGTGAAAATATTTCCGGCAGGTTGGTTCGTCTGGCCGATCTTACGCGGGAAATTGAAAGTCGTCTTGTGGAGCGCGGCAATCGGTGTCGCGATTTACGCTGGGGCGATCTTAACGATGGGGCTCGATATCCATTTGCGCTGGCTCGACGCGATGCGCGAATTCGGACGTCTGACATTCTGTTATTTCACAAATCAGTCTCCGGTCGGGTGGTTCTCACGAGCAGTGCAGGGACATCAACTGATGACTCTTTATGCGGAACCGACGCTCGCGATCACGCTTGTGCGGATCGTTACAACTGCGATCTTTTTGGGCGGCGCAATTTGGCTCTTGTGGAGAGTGAGAAACTTTCCTGCGCCGTTTGCGATTGAACAGGGTCTGATGATTTCGGGTTTGCTGCTTGCGCTTCCCGTCGCGTGGGAACACTACTTTCTGTTTGCATTGCCGCCGCTTGCGATTGCTATTTGGGATGAATGGAAGCGAGGGAGACTCGACTTCAAGAGCGCTCTGCTTGCGGTCGCGGCCTTCTTTTTCACAATGAAATTGACGCGCTTCTACGGCGACTCCGATTTCGGACGACTGATGAGCGGCAGTCAGTGTTTTGGATTGATTCTCTTTTGGGCATATCTGGTGATGCGCGTGCTTGAACATCGCCGCGTAAACTTAAGACCGAACTTCACAGCTTAACCGATTCCGATTCATGGCCGGACTGAAGCAGATTAAGAGACGCATCGCGAGCGTGAAATCCACGCAGCAGGTGACGCGCGTCATGAAGATGGTCGCGGCGGCGAAATTGCGCCGCGCGCAGGAAGCGATGATCAACGCGCGACCCTATTCATTGATGCTGCGCGGCGCGATTCGTGATCTTGCGGCGCACGTTGACCGCACGCATCACCCCTTGCTTGAAGTTCGTGAAGTGGATCACGTCGGAATTGTAGTGGTCACCGGAGATCGCGGTTTGGCAGGCGCATTCAACGTGAACATTCTGAAGCGCGCGCAGCACATCATGCGAGAAAACGCGCAGCATCAGGTGCATCTGGTGACGGTCGGGAAGAAGGGCATGGAGTTTTTCACGCGGCGCAACGCGGACGTGACGGGCAGACTCTCAGGCTTTTTTAATCACCTCGATTTTTCACATGCTACTCATATCGGCGATCTGATCACCGCGCATTATTTGGGCAGCACGATGGATCGCGTGTACGTCGTGTACAATGAGTTCAAGTCGGCCTTGCAGCAGAATGTCGTGGTTGAGCAGCTCCTTCCGATCGTCCCCGACGAGAGCGACAAGTCACGCGCGGATTACATTTTTGAGCCCTCAGAGATGGAGGTGCTTGATGCAATTCTTCCGAAGTATGTGAACGTGCAGCTGTGGAGAATCCTTCTTGAATCGTTCGCGGCGGAAATGGCCGCGCGTATGACGGCGATGGAAAATGCGACGAAGAATGCGGGCGAGCTGATTGATTCGCTTTCATTGAAGTACAATAAGGTTCGTCAGGCGGACATCACCGGTCAGATTCTCGAAATCGTCGCCGGCGCCGAAGGCTTGAAGTAGCGCGCGGTTTCCGAGTCACTTTATATTGCACTCGGAGTTACATTTGACATTATTGAAGGTCTTAGAATGCCTGCAAACGGCAAACGGCGCGTCTCGATTTTTGTGGACGGCGCCAACATGTTCTATACGCAGAAGCGGGGCTTGGGCTGGTTCTTTGATCCCGCGAAACTGTTAAAGGTACTGAAGGGCGACGACGAACTGACCGACGCGTTCTGGTATATGGGTTTGAAGAAGCTGCCGGATGCGCGTGATGAGAATTTTGTCAGGTTTCTCTCTTATGCAGGCTATTCGGTTCGCACCAAGGGATTGAAAACGATCTACGACAACGAGACAGGCGAGACGACGCAGAAGGCGAATCTCGACGTTGAGATTGTCATGGACATGTTCAATTCGCTTGAGAACTACGATAAGGCGATCCTATTGTCAGGGGACGGGGATTTCGAGCGCGCGTTGGAACTCTTGCGCTCGCGCGGGAAACAGATTTGCGTGGTTTCAACGCAGAATTGGATTGCTGCGGAACTGCGGCAGGCCGTCGGATCACACTTCATTGATTTGCAGGAGTTGAAACCTCTGATCGAGCGCGCTCCGAATGACCGTGAGGGACTCCAGACTTGAATCAGGCGAGCACTCAGGACGCGCGGCTTGAGCCGATCGTAGAAGCGATTTCAAGATGGCGGGACGATCCGTCGCATGAAGAGGTCTATCTTGACGAGTGCGAAACGCTGTTGGGTGAGATTTCCGCGGAAGAACCGGAGCGGCTGATTCCCGTCGGAGTCGCGGCGGCGGAAAGCGTCGAGAGATTTCCTGAAGTCGCCGTGGACATCACGCTGAAATTGTGCAGTTCGCCGATTGAAGGAGCACGGGGATTGGGCTGTGTGATGGTTGCGCGCATCGGACGATTCAATCCGCGCACGTGGGTTTCCTTGATCAAGCAGCTTGCCGAAGATGAGTCCTCGGGTGTGCGCGATTTGGCCGCCGGTATATTTGATCACGGCGCGACGCTTGAGGGGTGGGTTGCGTTCCATCGCGAGTTTGTGTTTGAGAGTCTCGCGCCCTGGGTTTCAGATTCGAGCTATCGCGTACGCAGATTGACGACGCGAGCCCTTCCCGAATTCGCCGCGCAATCGAGCGAGAATGCGAAATTGGTTTTCGATCTTCTGTCGCCGCTGTTTGAGGATCCCGCGGAATTTGTGAGGCGGAATTTCGCTTCGCTGCTTCGCGAAGTCGGAAGAAGGCAGCCTGAAAGCGTGTTCCAGTTTCTCGAATCGAAAGCCGAGCAGAAGTCGGCGAACGCGGCGGAGTTGATCCCCGTCGTGATGGAGGCAAGCTTTGCGTCGAAGCACGCGGAGCGCAAAGCAGCGCTGCTCAAGCGCATCGCAAGTTAGAATAGAATCACATAACGATACAAGAAAAACCCTCGATGAAGAACGGTTTCATCAAGCAGATCATCGGCGTCGTGATTGACGTTGAGTTCACGGACGGAGAATTGCCGCCGCTGTATTCGGCTTTGCACTTGAATCAGGACGGCAAGCGGGTGACCCTCGAAGTGCAGCAGCACTTGGGTGATAATACCGTGCGAGCGGTCTCCATGGACCCGACGGAAGGTTTGACGCGCGGAATGGAAGTTGTCAATACGGGCTCGCCGATTTCGGTGCCGGTGGGCAACAACATCCTCGGACGAATCCTAAATGTCACGGGCGATCCGGTTGATGAACTTGGTCCGGTTGTAACTGAAAAGCGCTATCCGATTCACCGTCCGGCTCCGAAGATGACGGAACTGAACACGAGCGCGGAGATGCTGGAAACCGGCATCAAGGTTATTGATCTTATTCAGCCGTTTGCCAAGGGCGGCAAGATCGGTTTGTTCGGCGGCGCGGGTGTCGGCAAGACGGTTATCGTGCAGGAGCTGATCAACAACATCGCAAAAGAGCACGCCGGTATTTCCGTGTTCGCGGGAGTCGGTGAGCGCACGCGCGAAGGAAACGACCTTCTGCGCGAGTTCGTCGAATCGGGCGTGGTTTCGTTCGGCAAGGGATTTGATGCGCACGCGTTCGACATCAGCAAAATTGATAGGAGCGCGCTGAAGGATTCCAAAGTTGCGATGGTTTTCGGTCAGATGAATGAGCCGCCGGGTTCGCGTTCGCGCGTCGCGCTTACGGGATTGACGATGGCGGAATATTTCCGCGATGAAGAGGGCAAAGACGTGCTGCTCTTCATTGACAACATTTTCCGATTCACGCAGGCTGGCTCCGAGGTATCCGCGCTGCTTGGCCGTATGCCTTCGGCGGTGGGTTACCAGCCGACGCTTGCGACGGAGATGGGCGCGCTTCAAGAGCGAATCACTTCGACGAACAAGGGGTCTATCACTTCAGTTCAAGCGGTGTACGTGCCCGCCGACGACTTGACCGATCCTGCTCCCGCGACGACCTTTTTGCATCTCGATGCTACGACGGTGTTGTCGCGACAGATCGCCGAGCTTGGTATTTATCCGGCCGTTGATCCGCTCGACTCAACTTCGCGTATTCTTGATCCGCATGTTGTGGGACAGGAGCACTACGACGTTGCGCGCGGTGTGCAATCCACTTTGCAGAAGTACAAAGACCTTCAGGACATCATCGCGATTCTCGGTATGGACGAATTGTCCGATGAGGATAAGCTCGTGGTGGAGCGCGCGCGCAAGATTCAGAGATTCCTTTCGCAGCCGTTCCACGTCGCGGAGGCCTTTACGGGCCGCGCCGGAGTTTACGTGAAGGTCGAAGATACAATCAAGGGTTTCAAAGGTATTTTGAAGGGCGACTACGATTACATTTCCGAGCAGAGCTTTTACATGTGCGGCGGAATTGAAGACGTACAGCGCAATCACGAAGCCGCAAACAAGTAGTCATGGCGAATCTGTTTCACGTTGAAGTCTTAACTCCTGAGAAGCACGTTTTGGCAGGCGAGATTGTTCATGTTCGCGCGCCGGGAACGAGCGGTGATTTCGGAGTGCTGGCTTTTCACACGCCGATGGTCGCGGGATTGAGAGCGGGAAGACTCTCGATTGACTTCGCGGATCACACGGAAATTTTCGCGATTGGCGGAGGCTATTTCACCGTTGAAAACAATCGTGTGATTGTTCTCGCGGAAACCTGCGTGCGCAAGCAGGAGATTGACGCTGCCGCCGCTCGCAAGGAGAAGCAGGAAGCGCAAGCGAAGCTCGATCACGCCGAGACTCCGGGTGAGCGTGAATTCGCGCGCGCGCAACTTCAGCGAGCGACTGCCCTGCTTCAGGTTGCCGAGCTATGAGATCGTGAGTTTGATATAGCAAGTGTTTTTGTGGAGCCTCCTTCGGGAGGCTCTGTTGTTTCTTGACACATCGGCTATGTTCGGGGCACACGATTTGCCCTCCTCATGAGAATAGAAATCGGAGTGTTGAACGTGAAAGACCGATCCATGCGGAATATTGCAGTTATGACGATGCTGTTGACGCTTGCCGTCTTCTCTGCGCAAGCGGGCGACGAAGCACTTCCGGGACTCTTGCAAAATGCAAGGCTTCTGCTTGATCAACCGACGCCGGACTCGAGCGCCCTTCTTGCGATCGGCGCAAAGCTTGAGCAGCGCGCATCAGAGGCTCGCTCGGACGAGCAGCGTGATCAGATCTGCGAGATACTGCAGAGCATCTCGCGGGCCGCGTCACCTTCTTGCGAAGGGTGGGCCTTGACGATGTGTTTGCGTTATCCTGATTCGCCCTGTATTGACGTCGCGCTGCATTCCGTGTGGCCTGTCGGAGCCGATGCAAGCACGCAGTTGCAGGTTGCAGATGCGCTCCTGAATATGGCCGGTCTGAATCGTGATAAGAGTTGGTCCGTGAAATACGAGGCGGCGCTGTTTCGCGCCTATGCGCAAGAGGGGTGGTGGCAGTCCGCTTCGCTGTTAGGGGATCGAATTCTGAAGAACGGATATGCGCTTGATGACGGGGAGAGTCTGAGCTTGGCGAATGCGTATTTGCGGAGCAAGCGCGAAGATGACGCGCGCGCGGCGCTCTTCGATCTCTCCATGCGCACGGAGGAGGGTTCGCCGGAAGCAGTCAGAGCCGCAGTGGAACTCGGATTGATAGAACAGGTCTACCATCGTGAAGCGCAGGCGAAACTGCAATTCGAGCAGGCGTGGCAATCGTGGAGCAAGTCCAAACGCAAACCCGGATTTCAGTCCGATCTCGTGTCGCGTTCGGCGGCGCGCGCGCGATGGGAACTCTACGATTTAGAAGCGGCTGCGCTGCAAAAACGCTTGGAAGTCTCGCTCGAGTGGCGAGAGAAAGACGTGAAGAAGTGGATCAAAGAGTTTGAGCAGAGCGGTGACGAACTCTTAACTCTTGCTCCGGAGTATCGCGCCGCCGTCGAATTTCGTATGGGCGACGTGCAGAGAGCAACGGGAGACGGGCTGTTGCGGCTCGGGCTTTATTCGACGCGACCTGCCGATCAGATGAACCGCGACAAGCTGCTGGAGAAAGGACTGCAAGCGTATCAGGCGGGCCTGGGATTCTATCAACTCGCGGCATCACACGGCAACGTGGAAATTGATCCGCTCCTTGAGGGCCATTGGGCGGAATTGGTTGGAGACTACTCCGTCAAAGCGGATCAGGAGCAATACATCTTACTTGAACACGCTGCGGATCAACTCGCAAACTGGAGTTATCAGCTCTGGAAGAATACTCCGCTGCGGAGTTTCGGCGACACGGGTTACAGCGAGAGATTTCACGCGATCCTCGACGATGCGTTGCCCGTTTTGATGATGAACCTCGATTATCGCAATCAAGCGCGCGTGTTCGCGCTTCGTCATCGCGAATTGGAGAGCGTCAATACGTCTCCCGAGTACGTGTGGAAGGACTTGACGGAACCTCTTCAGGAACTGTTGCGCATCTGCGCGGGACAGTGGCAGACGTCCTCGGCGACGGCGACACAAATCGCGCGAACGCTGCATGCAACGACGAATCCGGCTGCGGTGGAATCCTTGACCGAGCACTTCGCGGAGCAGATCAGCTCGTCCAGAGAGTTCGGGCGAGACGTCAGAGCCGAGCTGGATAAGCTGTTTGATCAACTGCTGACCTACGTTCCGGAGCGCGAACCGCTTGTTCCTCTGGCCGAGACGCGGCTCGCTTTTTTCAGGGAGTACGCCGCGATGGACCGCACAATTCATGATTTCTTCTCGAAGGCGGTGGATCCTCTGGATCGCAGGGATCCCGACGTCGCGCCGATTCGTTCGGTCTTAATCAAACACAGCAATGCAGCGGCGACGATTGAAATGGAGACGCTGGAGGCGGGTCAGGAGTGGGCGGAGGCGCAGGGATTTCTCGGAGACCAGAGCCGGACGCTGTATGCAAGACTTGCCGAACGCGACCCCATTCGCTTTCCTATTCGTAATCGCACGATGCAGGCGACACGTTGATTTTCTGAGGGAAAATTGCGATATTGCCGTGAGCGGTGGAGAGCCGCCTACGGTACCGACACCGCCTTAGTCGGCGGTGTTTTATTTGCGAACGGAAGCTCATCATGACACGACGCACACACACTTGCGGCCAATTGCGCCGCGAACATACGGGACAGACGATCACACTTCAAGGCTGGGTTGCGCGCGCGCGCGATCTCGGTGGATTGGTTTTTATTGATCTGCGCGACCGCTACGGCAAGACACAGGTCGTCGTGCATCCGGAGGAGACTCCGGCCATGGCGGAACTCGCGCATGAGCTGCGCGCGGAGTGGGTGATTGAAGTGACCGGAATTGTGCGCGAACGTCCCGAAGGAATGCGCAACAAAGAGCTTTCTACCGGTGACGTGGAAGTGAACGTGCTGACCATAGAGATTCTCAATCGCTGTCCCGTGCTACCGTTTACGATCGAGGAAGCGGAGAAAGCATCTGAAGAGACGCGCTTGAAGTATCGCTATCTTGATTTGCGCAGGACGGAGATGCAGGAGATTCTGATGTTGAGGCATCGCATCTCCAATATTACGCGCGAGCATTTTACTGAGCAGGGATTCATCGAGGTTGAGACTCCGTGTCTTGTGAAGAGCACGCCGGAAGGCGCGCGCGATTATCTGGTTCCGAGCCGCGTCTTCCCCGGGCAGTTCTTTGCGCTGCCGCAATCTCCTCAAATCTACAAGCAGATTCTGATGGTTGCGGGGTTCGACAAATATTTTCAGATAGTCAGATGTTTCCGCGATGAAGACTTGCGCTCCGACCGGCAGCCCGAATTCACGCAAATTGACGTCGAACTCTCTTTCGCAACACGTGACTCTGTCTTCCAAGTGGTTGAAGAACTCTTTGTGAAGATACTGAAGCACGCATGGAACACTTCACACACTCTGCCGTTCCCGCGCCTGACCTACCGCGAGGTGATGGAGCATTACGGCTCGGACAAGCCCGACTTGCGCTATGACTTGAGACTTGAAGACGTGACTTCGCATCTCAAGCAAACGGAGTTTCGCATCGTGAAGGGAGCGATTGACGAAGGCGGTTCGGTTATCGCGCTGAACGTGAAGGGGCAGGCTGAAGTTTCGCGCAAACAGTTCGGGGAGATAGAAGAGCTTGCGAAAGCCTGCGGTTTGGGAGGTATTCTTCCTCTGAAAATCGGCGCGGA
>JADLDM010000202.1 GCA_020846695.1 bacterium
ACCGATGTGCTCAGTCCCTCCCATTTCTGATTTGTATTCCCAGCTCTTCATCGGAAGGGAGGCAAGCTGATTGAGCACGTCGGATGTGTTCAGAACACGAATGTCGCGTTTCCTGGTTGAATCGGAGACGACGACCCAGGAGTTTCCTCCGGCAGCCATTGTTACACCACTACTATGCGCGTTGTTGGTATAAAAGCGAAGGCCACCTGATGCTCGAATGCTGAACTGATCATTGGCTGAAGATGTCAAATTCGTTCCCCAGCCATCGCCCCATACAAATGCTCCGGGATGTATGGCATGTGAGTTGTTGCCGAGCGCGCAGCTGTAGCTCCCAGACGCTTCATTCCCTTGGCCACCTAAGACAGTGGCTCGTAAACCGCTTGCTGAATTGCTAAAACCACCAATGACTGTCGATTCTTGCCCATCGGAGGCGTTGCGCCTTCCTCCGCCAATTGTCGCGTAATCTCCACTTGTATGGTTTGAATCTCCCCCGCATATTACGGACAATGCACCGCCACTGCCGTTCTTATGTCCTCCCCCTATGAATGACCAACCGCCTCGTACTTCGTTGGAGTCGCCACCACAAATGGTTCCAAGTCTACCTGCAATCCAGACGGCATTACCGACGCCGCCTCCAACTGTCGCATACTTAACAAGTTCGTCGCCAGCAACGTTTCGAATACCGCCAGAAACTGTCGAACCCTCGTTCATCGAGGAATTGTTGTTTCCACCGCTTACTACTGCGTAGGTAGCCAAGGAAGGAACATCGTTGGACTTGCCGCCTGAAATCGTCGAATAATCGGCACGAGCCGAATTGGAGTCAGTTGGTACTCCACCCCCGCCGCCTGCAACAACTGAATAACTTCCGCGCGCGATATTATTTATTCCTCCGCCTACGCTTGACCCGGTGCCCGTCGCATTATTTGAAGCACCGCCACCCACAGACGCGTATTGCGCACTTGCCGTGTTACTGTTACCGCCCAGAATTGCAGCGCCAGTATTCGTGGCCGTATTATACGTTCCGCCTGCAACCGTTCCGAAATGAGACGCACTGTTGAAGAGGCCACCTCCTATAGAGGAACAAATCCCGGTAGCTTGATTTTGCTTTCCGCCGGCGATTGCCGAGTTTTCACCCGAAGCCGAATTCGAGTCCAATACCGAGGCTCCGCCACCGCCGCACACTACTGAGTAGTCGCCTCGCGCTTTGTTATTCTGTCCATGAACAACCGCGAGAGATCCTGTATTCGTATTCCCGCTTCCCACATTAATCCTTCCACTGATCACCACATCACTGGAAATTGTCCCTCCGCTGGCTCCATCCACAGTTCCAACTCGATAAGCGTGTGCAACTGATGAGATTCTCTGTCTCGGCGTCATTTCTGTGTTGTTACCAACCGTGATTCCGAGCCAGCGATCAACAGCAAACTGATCCGGCAAAGTGGAGACAGACCCCAGCAAGACATTGAATAGCCCGTCTGTCACGATCACAGACGGATGAGACTCTGTCCATGAGAGAGCTCCTCCTACAGGCACGGGATAAAGCCTAAACGTCATCGCCACCGTCGTGTCGAGCGGCGTGCCAGTGGGTGACGTCAGTTGACCCTGATAGTTGATGAGTTGCGGGATGGCGAACGCGTTCAGCGTTACAAACAAAATTGCGAGGAATTGTTTCATCTTAGGTTCTCTGAATTATGTTCATTGCTTATTCATTCCAAGTTGGATCATCTGCTGCATGAGCTTCCGTAGCTCGTCATTCTGACGCTGAAGCTCATTACAGCGCTCGTTCAAAGCCTTGACGGAAGCGAAGAGGACGCCGTCAGCATCAATGGTTTCGATGCCGAGCGAATCACTTCCGAGATGAAACGCATTCCAGAAATCCTGCGCCATAGGACCGATGTGCTCGATGGTCTCGTCTTGATGCTTGTAGTTCCAACGGTCAATCGGCATAGCAGAAATCTTTTCGAGCACATCTGATCCATTGGCGTCGCGACGATTCTCTTTTGATGTTGAATCACATAGAGCAACCCATGACGTCCCACCTGCCGTCAAGCGAGTTCCGATGTCGCTCGACATGGGATTTGCTGTCCAGATACGAAAGCCGCCCGTCGTCAGGAACGACGCTGTCTTGTCGGCATAGAAGACCGCATCCTCGCTTCCGTCACTGAACCCGAATGAACTATCGCAATTACTCATCGTCAAGTTCAATCCGAAACCGAAAGAATATTTGCCGCTATTATCCACATTGTATCCGGCGCATGTGGCGTAGTCGTCCGTCGCCCGATTCATTGCTCCGCCCAAGATCACAGCATGATCACCCGAAGCTGAATTTGAATCCGGGAACGTGTTGCCCCCACCGATTATCACAGAGTAGTCGCCTCGTGCGTAATTGCGTCTCCCACCTGCCACCGTCGAATGATACCCGCCAGCCTCGTTGTAGGAGCCGCCGGATATTGCGGAGTAATTGTCGCTTGCTGCATTGTTGGAGCCACCGGCTACTGTGCAACTGTTACCGCTCGCTGTGTTGTAGTTGCCACCTGAGACGGTCGAGATATATCCGCTTGCATCGTTGCTGTAGCCTCCTGAAACCGTCGAATACGTATTGCTTGCCTCATTGCTGGATCCGCCTGCCACAGTCGAATTGAATGCGGTTGCATCGTTGTAAGCACCGCCGGATACCGTTGACCAGTTATCCTCCGCGTTGTTTCGCTGACCGCCGGCAACAACAGAATAGTCGCCGAGTGCGCTGTTTGAATCTGCTTCCACTTCCCCGCCGCCGCCGCCGACAAAACTGTACGGCCCTCGAGCCGAATTGAAGCGTCCGCCCGAGACTGTGGAGTAGTTTGAGCTTGCGTTATTGAAGTAACCGCCTCCGACGAAAGAATGCTGCCCAGATGCTTCGTTTGAGAGTCCACCTGCGACGGAAGAGCGCAGCGATGAAGCTGTGTTGTACAAGCCACCTCCGACGGATGAATGCGTCCCTGAGGCCTCGTTGCCAGCACCACCTGCAACGGTAGATGTGTGACCGCTTGCTTGATTGGAACTCCCGCCGGATACTGTCGAAGACGAGTCGGTGGCGTCATTTCTGTCTCCGCCCGCGACCGTAGAAGCATATCCGCTTGCAAGGTTGCGCGTTCCCCCGGAGGCTACCGAGTAGTCGCCGATTGCGCTGTTTGAATCCGACGCCGACGCTCCACCACCACCGCCGACAATACTGTACTTGCCGCGCGCGGAATTAAATCGTCCACCTGAAACCACACTGCATGTGTCATCTGCGGTATTTGAGCGTCCACCCGACACTGCCGAGGAATAGCCTACCGCGTTGTTACTATAACCGCCGGATACGGTTGAGTAGTAGTCGCCTGCACTGTTGAAATCGCCGCCGCCGACAAATGCACCGACAGACGCAGTGTTGTCTTGTCCTCGCAGATAACCCATGGATTGCACCCACGATTTCGTGGCGTCAAATGTGTTTGTGTCCGCATCAAGCTGGAAGTCGTCGAAGTTCGCCGTCGTCTGCACCGAGCCGTCATCGAAACGCACTCCACCGGTTATCAGCGTATCCACCGTCACGTTCCCTGTGATTACTCCCCCGCTTGCTCCGTCCACTGTTCCGACGCGATAGGCATGAGCCACAGAAACAATCCGCTCTCTCGGGATCATCTCGATATCATCCCCTACGGTGACACCTAACCAGCGATCAACCGAAAACAAGTCGGGCAGCGTGGCTATGGAACCGAGTTGCACATTGAAGAGTCCATCCGTAACGGTGACGACCGGATGAGTTTCCGTCCAATCCGGAGCACCAGCTACAGCAGTCGGCCAGATTGTGAACGTCATACTCACCGTCGTGTCAAGCGGAGTTCCGCTCGGTGAGGTCAATTGTCCTTGGTAGTTGATTAGTTGCGGGATGGCGAACGCATTAGAACTCACCACCAACAGGATTGCGAGGAAAACTTGCATCTCACACTCTCCATTTCTTGAACTGCATTTCTGAGCTACAGCGAATATCGCCAGTCAGGGCGAGATGCTCGGTCTTCTCTCGTTGACACACCTGCCCGTTACAATGTAGCCTCGAATGCCCGCTTTGTCAATAAAATTGAAGAACTTGCTACACCTCAAAACATAAGCCTGATAATTTTGTCCGCTTATTTCTTCTTGACTTGCGAAAAGGAAAAGGGTCGTCAAGACTCGACGACCCTCTGGGGGAGGTATTCCAGGGAACGGTTAGGCTACCGGCGAGCTCTGAACAGGGTGAGAATCTGTCCGGCCATTTCGTCGCGATTCATGCGCTCGGCATTTAGAACCAAGTCATAAAGTTCCGGGTCGCTGGCGTCGCGGTGCAGGTATTTCTGATAGAAGCTGCGGCGATGGTTGTCTTCTTCGCGCATTCTTGTTAACGCGGTGAGTTCACTCCAATCGTAGCGCTCAATCAAACGCTTCAGGCGGAACTCTTCTGATGCAACAAGACGAACATGGATTCCTCCGGCCATATCTCGCGTCATCATCGCGCCGCCGCGCCCAACAATGACACATCTTCCAAGTGTCGCAGTTGCGCGCATCGTGTGAACAAGCTTATGCAGCAATCGCAGATCGGAGATTCTGCCCAAGAGCGATTCGACAAATTCTTCAATCGCTCCGCGCGCTTTGGAATCCAAGGCCGACATGAGCTGATCGTAAGAATATTGTTCATCCGCCATGGCCTCGATCAGCTTGCGACTGTAAACCTGCCACGAACCCTGATCGAGTTTCTCCGCTTCATCAAGTTTCACAGCCAGCACGTCAGCGAGCGCAATTGCTTCACAACCGAATTGCCGCGACAGCGTAACAAACGGCACGGGGCCAGTGGGATGCGATGCAGCCAGCGTATTGAGTCTGGTCGAAACACGAATCTGAGATTCCAGATTCTGCTCGACGCGAGGAGGCAGCGTGTTTTTCATGTGCGGATTAGAAGGTTAGTTTGACGAACCGTTAGTAGCGCTCTGTCACACTCTTCGCCTGCAAGAATAGCTGCAAGTAATCGCGGCCTCCGGCTTTGCTGTCCGTGCCGCTCTGATTGAAACCGCCGAAAGGTTGCACACCGACTAATGCACCGGTGCACTTTCTGTTTAGATAGAGATTTCCGCAATGCGCGTGAACACGTACTTTCTCGAGATGGTCGCGCCGCTTTCCGAAATAGCCGCCGGTCAGACCGAATTGCGTGTTGTTGAAGACCTCGAGACCCTCTTCAAATGACTTCACTTTGCAGACCGCAAGCACCGGCCCGAAAATTTCCTCTTGCATGATGCGCGCTGTCGGAGCCACGTCGGCGATTATGGTCGGTTCAATGAACCAGCCGGGGAAACCCACCTTGTTTCCTCCTGCAACCAAGCGGCCTTCCTTCTTGCCGATTTCGATGTATTCGAGAATCTTGTTATAGGCTCCTTCATCACTGACGGGGCCGTGCCAATTCGTCAGGTCTTTCGTCGGACCACATTTGATTTTTTTCGTGCGTTCGACGACCATCGCCAATAACTTGTCGTAAACTTTATCGTGGATGATCAGGCGCGAACAGGCGCTGCACTTCTGTCCCTGAAACCCGAAAGCCGCGGTAACAATTTGCTCGCAGGCAAGATCGAGATCCGCGTCATCATCAATCAGGATTGCGTCCTTTCCGCCCATTTCCAGAATGGTGCGCTTCAGCCACAGCTGGCCGGGATGCACAACGGAGGCTCTATGGAAAATTCTCTGTCCAACTTCCATCGAGCCCGTAAAAGCAATGTAGCGCGTGAGCTTGTGATCTACGATTGTATCACCGATCGCGCCGCCGGGACCTGGCAGATAGTTCACGACGCCCGCGGGAAGGCCAGCCTCTTCGAGAATCTCCATGAAACGATAGGCAACGACCGGAGTAATCGAAGCCGGTTTCAAGATGACCGTGTTACCGGTGACGAGCGATGCACTTGTCATGCCCGCCATGATCGCGCCGGGAAAATTCCAGGGCGGAATTACAGCTCCTACACCGAGTGGAACGTAGTAGAGATTGTTCTCTTCGCCGGGATACTCAGTCACGGGCTGGCGTTCGTTCAGGCGCATCATCTCTCGCGCATAGAATTCGAGGAAGTCAATCGCTTCTGCTGTGTCACCGTCAGCCTCAGCCCAGTTCTTTCCGATTTCCAGAACCATGGTGGCGCTGAATTCATGTTTGCGGCGGCGAAGAATTGCGGCAGCGCGAAGCAATATCCGCGCACGCGCATCAGGATCGTAGTTCTTCCACCAATCGAAAGTCTTATGTGCAAGATCGAGAGTCTTGAGCGCAAGCTCTTGTGTGCCCTTGCCCACGTAGGCCAGCACCTGATCAGGATTTGCAGGATTGGTGGACTTGATAGTATCGTCGGTGTAGATTCGTTCGCCGCCGATGATCAGAGGAATTTTCTCGCCAAAGCGGCTCTCCACGAGCGCAAGCGCTTGCTCGAAGGCGGCCTTGTTGGCGGGATCATTGAAATTTGTGAATGGTTCGTTCTTAAACGGAGGAAGCATGAGAGGTTTCCATGGTAGAGGTAAGGGACGAAGGCCGCGCGATGAGAAGCTGCTCTCCCGCGCCTCTTGAAGATAGGAAGTTTTCGCGATACTTTCAACCGCGTAACTAATTGATATTCTTCATTCTTACCTTTTGCAGGAGGAGTCGTGTCGAAGTCAGCCTGTGGTCAGCTTGCAGGTCATCCGGCGTGCCGGACGGGAGTTGGTCAAGTCGAGATCAGCTCGTCTTCGCGTTTCAGATAGTGATTGTAGTAGGGTGAGACTGCGCCGCGCGCGGGGATCCGATCCAGGATGAAATAGATCCCGTGATCCGAGTCGCGAGTAGGCCACAGCTTGCGACGAATGAAGTCTCCACTTTCGTGGGCGGCTTGCCAGCGCAATTTCCAAAGAATGTTTCCGTTCTGAATCAACTTCTCGCCGGCAGTATCTGCCTCCTGGCTTGCGAATCCGAATCTGCGGACGAATTCGTCCGCCGGATCGAGCTTCTTCGCTGCGGTTAACGGGTTGGACAGGCGATACGAGGGTTCCGAGAAATTTGCCGCCGAAGATGCAGACACGATATTGAAAGTGTTGATGACCGGGCTGTAATCGGTGAGATGGGTCCGGTAGAAATCGGCAACCAATTCGGGAGCAAGATTCAGATTGCGGATGGCGAATCTCGCGAGCAACAGTCTCGCGCGGTTGTGCGGCAGACCTTTTTTCAATGCGCGGATCGAAGCATCAATGATCGGTATCCCCGTGCTCCCTTGTGTCAGAATTTTGTATTCCTTGCTGCTCTTGGTTTTTGCGCCGCGCGGGAAGACAAATTGCTGAACCTCGAGAGCGCTGCGGGCGAATTCGCGAAAGATCAACTGCCGCTTAACACCCAGCAAGTAGGCCGTTTGCCTTTCATTGAGCTTCTTCCTCGCAAGACAGGAGTTGATCTCTATCAGCGGCGCGCGCGGATCGAGTGCACCCCGGGCAAGTGCTACACTTAGACCTGACGTGTCATGTGTTAGAATATCGCGGTTACTCTCTTTGACAACTATGTAAGACATGGTCCGGTCATGTTGTTTCACAATTGCGCGCCTGCAAGTTGGACGGCCTCAATCCTTCGCCTTGAAGTGTGAATCTAACATTTTGCACCCAAAAATGCCAAAGATGCTGCGTCCTTTCCAGAGTTGAGTAGTTGAGGACTGGAGCCGAGAACGGGGCTTGAGGGGCGTGGAAGGCCGCAGACCACTGAGCTTGTGGCGGCAACCTCCTTTTTGCGAGAGTGTAGACAAAAGATAAGTTGTTGAAAAACATCATCAACACTGGTTCTCCTCACGAGATACTCATTTTGAGCTAACCGGACTTGAATTGTTCTTCCTTATCTTGGCAAACTTAAGTTACCCTCCGCACTCCTTCCCCAAGCGCTCAGGAGCAACAATGATCGTCCGCGCAATTTTATCCGTCTCTTTCGTCATAGCTTTGTTGGTTTCAGGTTGCGAATCAGATCGCACGTCGGCCTTGACACCTGTTGCGACTCAGGAGTCCCAGTGGGCTGTCCTGATCTACTCAAATGGGAACTATGATGGCGACGTACTTTCCGAGCAGATCGAAGGCACGTTCTCGCGTGCAGTTAGCACTATGCGCACGATCGAAAACACGGTTGCGCCGAGCACGATTGAGACCTTCATCTGCCTGTCATCGGCCGAAACAAATGGTGAGGCGTCCATCTACCAGATCAAGGCACAGTCTGGGGCTCTGACCGGCACGGGTGAGCCCGTGTTGATATCCAATCTCGGAAATGCGGATATGTCTCAACCGGCCACGCTGGCGAGTTTCCTTGAAGCCGCCTTGAGCCGATCCGAAGCCCAGAAATATGCGTTGTGTCTGAGCGGAAGCGGTGCCGGCTGGGTCGGAATGCTGGGCGACACACAACATCCCGAGGGCATGGGACTCATTGATCTTAGCGCCACATTGAATAACGCCGCTGCCCGCTTGCCGCTGGGAAGGTTTGACCTCCTTTCGCTGTATGCGCCTGAGATGAGCAGCATTGAGACGATTGTCGAACTCAGGCATTCGTCGCTTTACATTGCATCGTCTCCTTGGATTGGCGAGCAGCCACACAATCTCGCCATTGAGAAGTGGTACCGTGACCTTGCCGTACAGCCGACACTTGAAGCCGCAGACTTCGGCGCATACGTTGTTGATGCGGAAAGGCTGGCTCAGGATACTACAGAAGTAGATTTCTTCTGCAATCTTTGGGAGTGCGGCAAGCTCAATGAAGTGGAAGCAGCCTTCGACAGATTTGTGACCGCGTGGTGCGATGCAGCGCCGCATAATTCCGGAACGCTGTCCAGCCTCAGGTCGAGCGCGAGAGACGAGCACTACGGTGAAACTGTCATTGATATCGCCCGTTACGCATCCGAAATCGCCGAATTTTCCGGCTTCGCGGACAGCAGCTTCGCGCAATTGACTTCAGCAGCAACAGAACTTGAATCCGCGATCCATTCGGCTAACGCAGCGCGTTTCGGCTCGACGCTCTCCCGACAATTTGGCGGCATGAATCTCTACCTACCCTTAGGCAGTGAAGTGGGCCCATTGGATGCCGCGAACTATCAAGCTCTTCAAATCTGCGACGTCTCGCCGCGCTGGGCAACCGTGATTGACTCTTTGGCAAATCGCGGAAGCTCGACCGTCACGATTTCGGGCCAAGGTTTCTGGCCGGGAAAAGAGTTCTACAACGTCTATTTCTACGTGGATACGCTGCTTGGCGGAGCCTTCGGAATCTACACCTATGCCGAGCCGGAGTGGAGTTTCCAACATGACGCCCACGACACCATCAGCTTTTCCGCGGAGTTTGACTTGCAATCAGCAGATTCCATGGAGATTGAATTCGGATTATTCATTGACCGCGATGACAACGGGCAGTTCAATACGGGTGACTCACTGGGCGGTTGGAGGACGGGCTCGGGCAATTTCACTTCCTTCTGGGTCCATCGCGGAACAGAGGACGACACGCGCGATGTCACAGTTCGACTGCGTCGTCCTTAGAAACTACTTGCATACAATAAAACTGAAACAAAGGTGTTTGTGAAGAATCTGATTCGACTCTTTCTGCTATTCCTCATCGTCTTGGCTTCCGCCGCAATCGCGCAAGAAGCCGCCGTCACGCCGGGTTCGATATCCGGCTTGATTGTTGATACTGAGACCGGTGAAGCCATGATCGGTGTCTCCGTCATGCTTGAAGGCACCACTCAAGGCACGGCAAGCGATCTCGACGGGAATTTCCTAATTCGAAGCGTCGCTCCCGGATCATATAACATAATTGCCAACTACATCGGCTACGCGAGACTCAACGTCACTGGAGTGGTGGTTACATCGGGGAAACCGACATCGTTGAACCTGAAGATGGCGACCGAGGCGATTGAGACCAAGGAAGTGATCATTGAAGCGCGCAAGATAGACAACACGGAAACTTCGATCCTTCAGATGCAGAAGCGCTCGGCGACTGTGTCCAATGGTATTTCAGCGGAGCAGATCAAGCGTTCGCCGGATTCAGATGCGGCCGACGCCGTCAAGCGCGTGACAGGAATCACCGTCGTGGGTGATAAGTATGTTTACGTGCGCGGCATGGAAGAGCGTTACAACAACACTCGTTTGAACGGAGCTTCGTTGGCAAGCCCCGAACCGCTGAAGCGCGTGGTTCCGTTCGACATCATCCCGGCGAATCTTCTCAATAACATCGTCGTTTCAAAGACCTTCACGCCGGATCAGCCCGGCGATTTCTCGGGCGGATCCGTGCAACTTACGACCAAGGACTTCCCGGATAAGATGACTCTTCAGATCACTCAGTCCGTGGATATCAACGAGAACACGACGTTTCAGGATTTCAAGACCTATCGTGGAGGCGATTACGACTGGTTGGGATATGATGACGGTGCGCGAGCAATTCCCGACGGCTTCGATCAACCTCTGTCAGATGAGTTCACAAGCAGAGATCGGGCTAAGCTATTCAGCAATGTCTGGAGCGGGCAGTCCGCGACCGCGCCGTACAGCAGTAGTCGCTCCGTGGCGGTTGGGAACCAGATCGCGCTGGGCGGACGTCCATTCGGATTCCTGGCAACCGTGACACAGTCCAATTCCTATTCGAGCAAAGTTGAAACCTATCAGGAATATGACTACGTAACCTTGCCCGACGGATCGGTGTTTGCTGAGCCAGCACAGAGCTATGAGACGCACAGCTACTCGAAGTCCGGTGCGATCGGTGGCATCCTTGATTTGAACTACAAGCCGTCGGTCAATCACAAGTTCAGCGTGAAGTCTATGTACACGAGAAGTGGCGATGACGATGTGAAGGACTATACGGGTGTTCGGGGGGACGGAGACTATGTGCGGGGAACCCGCCTGACTTGGACAGAAAGGTCGCTTGCAACCCTGCAGCCTAAGGGTGAACACCATTTCAGCGGGCTGCGCAACAGCAAGCTGGAATGGGGGCTTTCAGTTTCAAAAGGATCGTATGACCAGCCCGACAGGCGGGACTTCTATCAGTTCAGACGGTCAGAGACCGAACCGTGGATATACAATTTTAACAACGATAACGGCATCCGCCGCTTTGCGAAGTCGCGCGATGATATGTTGGAAGGCTCGGCGGATTGGACCATGCCGTTGCGCCGCAAAGATGATCAATCCAAGCTGAAGTTCGGCGGGATGTTTCGCACGCTGGATCGCGACTTCCCAACGCGCAAGATGCAGTTTGCCAACATGAATGAGATAGGCGCCCCGGAGTTGGACACCAGTTTGCCGCCGGAAGTGCTTTTCACACCGGAGAATATAGACCAGCATTGGGAAGCACGTGAATTGTCGGTCAATCTCGACTCCTATACCGCCGACATGAAAGTCGGGGCCGGCTATCTGATGACAGACCTGCTGCTTACAACAAAGTGGCGCGCCGTCGTCGGAGCGCGCGTGGAATCAACGGACCAGAAGTTTGAAACTGCGCCCTTCCCTGGAAGCTCAGACTCGAGCTATGCGACGGGAGGTCCCTCGCACACCGACCTACTGCCATCGCTCAATTTGACCTACTCAATGAACGACAAGACGAATTTCCGCTTCGCTATCACGCGCACGATCGCCAATCCGGACTATCTCGAACTTGTACCAACCGAAGATCGCGACTATAACAGCGGGACAGTCAAAGTAGGAAATCCATACCTCGACTACTCTAAGATCATAAACGCCGACTTGCGAGCAGAACTTTATCCGTCCATTGGCGAGGCCGCAAGCCTCGGTTTTTTTTACAAACAGATCAGTGATCCGATTGAGTGGGTATATACATCTGAATCTGTTTCGGGCGGCAACCAAACGGTGCGCAAGCCCTTCAATCTTGGTGATGCAACTCTTTTGGGTATCGAACTCGAGTTCAGAAAGTCTTTCGAGTTTGCTTCCTCCAAACTTGGTGATTGGACGCGATTCTTCTCACTGCAAGGAAACCTCACCCTTGTCTCTTCCGACGTCAATCTAAACGTCGGTATTTGGGATCCGCAGAATCCGGCGGAAACGGGCCTTACCAGCGAGGATCGTCCGCTCATGGGCCAGTCCGAATATGTGGTGAACACAACACTCGCATTTGATCATCTGCTGTGGGGCACGAATGCTCGTCTGTTGTTCAACACATTTGGCAAGCGCATCTCGGAGCTTGGCGCAGGCGGCCGGTCCGATACCTATGAGCAGCCTTTCGAGCGAGTGGATTTCGTGGTCAACCAGAGCCTGGGAGGACACTGGGCGGCGAAGCTGCAAGCCAAGAACCTCCTCGATTCAGAAGTCAGATTCACGCTTGACGAGCAGACGCTTAATCGTTATAAACTTGGACGGACTTACTCCTTCGGAGTCACCTACTCGATATAGAACATCCTGTAGAAACTCACGCAAATCTAACGCTCTTCTCACCCCCGGAAAACTTCCGGGGGTTATCTTTTTTGCGCTGAATAGATACTGATTCTGCTTACTATAACTGACCCTTTGTTTGAAGCAAAGAAATCATGAAATCAAGGAGTTCTGACATGATGATTCGACGCATTTGGATTTTCTTGTGTGCGATGGCGCTGGTATCAACGGCGTTCGCCGTTGAGGCGCCGGATTCTCTCACGATCGGTCGTGTAGGGAGCGACGTCGTCCTGCGCTGGACGGCCGTTCCCGGTGCAACCGGCTACAACATCTACAAGGAAGTAGATCCGGGATTCGATCCGAACATGACGTTCCCGTACGTAAATGATTGGCCATCGCTCACTTTGTCGGATCCGTGGACAGGCGGCAACCAGTACTTTTACGCCGTAGAGGCCGTCGTCCCGGTGGGTGACATCAGCGGAACGATTCTCGACTCGAACAC
>JADLDM010000203.1 GCA_020846695.1 bacterium
ACTCCTTTTCTGCCACACCCAATCTACGAAATCATCACCCTAACTGTCCAGCCTCAGGGGTACAGTCCACACTATCTTGTTGTGAGCCTGCCTCATTCACATAACCTTGTGACGTGACATACGTCATCGTAGCGTCCCACGAGTTGGTGTCACTATCTTGTTGCGAGCCTGCCTCATTCACATAACCCTGTGACGTGACATACGTCATCGTAGCATCCCACGAGTTGGTGTCACTATCTTGTTGTGAGCCTGCCTCATTCACATAACCCTGTGACGTGACATACGTCTTCGTAGCATCCCACGAGTTGGTGTCACTATCTTGTTGCGAGCCCGCCTCATTCACGTAGCCTTGTGACGTGACATACGTCTTCGTAGCATCATACGTGGCCGTATCTGCCTTCTGCTGGTAGGGAGTCAGATCTCCGCCTGACCCAGCACTGGTCTGCACTGAGCCATCTCCAAATCGGACGCCGCCCGTGATGACACTGTCCGCAGTGATATTCCCGGTCACGGTTCCTCCCGTTGCCCCACCCACTGTGCCGACACGATAGGCATAGGCTACAGAGATCAACTGTTCACGCGGTGAGAGTTCTGTGTCTCCCCCCACGGTCACGCCGAGCCAGCGATTCACGGCAAACACATCCGGCAGAGAAGTCACGGACCCCAACTGAACGGAAAACAGGCCGTCCGTCACGGTGACCGAGGGATGAGTCTCCGTCCAAACCGCCGTGCCTCCCGAAACAGAGTCATACAAGGCAAAACTCATCGCCACCGTCGTATCCAGCGGCGTTCCGCTTGGTGACGTCAACTGTCCCTGATAGTTGATCAGTTGAGGTATCGCAAACGCCGAAATAACAACAGACAACAGCGCAAACAGAACAGCTTGAAATCTGGCCATGACTTGGTCCCTTCACAAAATTAACAGACTAACTTCTCCTATATTCAATTTAGCTCATTATTTCTGTTCGTCAACATGAGAAATGGGTCTCTATCAATCAGCCCAGAACCTCTGTTTTCTGCAGGACCACTCATAATCACCCACATTGCGGAATTTTTCACTATCATTTTTGCCGAAGATTTGATAAATTGGGCTTGTTCCGATCACAAACTTCACCCTTCAACAATCCTCATGGATTACTTCTTAAATGAAGACCAGCTCGCCCTAAAAGAGCTGGCGCACAAAATCGCGGAAGAAAAGATTCGCCCCGTCGCCGCACAATACGATAAGGACGGCACCTTCCCCTGGGACATTGTCAAAGTCTTCGCCGAAGCGGGACTGTTCGGAATCGTTATTCCGGAAGAATACGGCGGACTCGGCATGGGCGTTCTTGAATTGGCCGTCGTTACCGAAGAACTCTCGAAAGCCTGCGGTGGAATTACGCTTGCTTTGGCCGCCAGCGCGCTCGGCACTTTTCCGATTCTCCTGAGTGCAAACGAAGAGCAGCAGAAGCGCTATCTTCCCGATCTTGCCGAAGGAAAGTACCTCGCTGCATTCGGCCTGACCGAACCTAACGCCGGCAGCGATGCAGGTTCGATGAGAACTCGCGCGGTGCGCGATGGCGACGATTACATCCTGAACGGCTCGAAAATATTCATCACCAACGGCGGTGTGGCACATGTCTATACCGTCATCGCAGTTACCGATCCGACCAAAGGTTCGCGCGGAACGACCGCCTTCATTATTCAGGACGACTACCCCGGTTTCAAAGTTGGAAAGCATGAAGATAAGATGGGGATACGCGCCTCTGCAACCAACGAGATCCTCTTTGAAGATTGCCGCGTTCCCGCAGCGAATCGTATCGGTCGCGAAGGCGAAGGTTTTCTCGTCGCGATGAAGACTCTCGACAAATCACGCCCCGGTGTCGCCGCGCAGGCTCTCGGCATTGCGCAGGGAGCATTTGATCTCGCTGTGGACTACGCGCGTCATCGCATTCAATTTGGTCATCCTATTCTGAATCTGCAGGGTATTCAATTTATGCTCGCGGATATGGCGACATCAATTGAATCCGCTCGCGCGCTGCTCTATCAAACCGCTCGTCACATTGATTCCGGCGCGAAGGATATCGCCCGCTATTCCGCCATGAGCAAACTGCTTGCCTCCGATGTTGCGATGAAAGTTACTACCGACGCACTGCAAATTTTCGGCGGTTATGGCTATATGCGCGATTATCCGATTGAAAAATACATGCGCGATGCCAAGATCACGCAAATTTACGAAGGCACAAATCAGATCCAGCGCCAAGTCATCGGCAACACGATTGTCAAGGGCTGAAGCCTTATGTAAGCGAACTTATCGCAAAGCGGATGATCAAGTATGTCGGAAAGCGTGCAACGAACTCTCAACGAGCGAATCAAAGAACTTTCGGTCCTGCATAAGACCGCCCGCTTGATGATTCAGGATGACCTGTCCGAGTGCGAAGTCATTCGCGAAGTCGTTGCGCTGCTGCCCTCCGGTTGGCAATACCCCGACGTGACGCAGGCCCGCATCTGCGTCGCGGATATTGATGAAAGAACTCCGGGATTCCGTCAAGCAGATTGGCGGCAATCCGCGGAGTTCTTGGTTTCATCCGAACAGCGCGGCACGATTGACGTGGTCTATCTCGAACAGAAGCCCGATGAATCCGAGGGGCCGTTTCTGGCTGAGGAGCGCGAGCTGATTGACTCCGTCGCGGATATGATCTGTTCCTTCATGCGGCACAAATCCACCGAGCGCGAACAGGTCGAGGATTACCAAGCGCGCCTGAGGAGACTCGCCACCGAACTCTCTCTGGCCGAAGCCCGCGAACGCCGTGAAATCGCGTCCGACCTGCACGGACAGATCATTCAGGAGTTCGCCTTCATGAAAATGCGACTTCAGCAGCTTCGTGGCGATGCAGTCTTTTCGGGATTCGATCGCCAACTTGAAGAGATGCTCACTCTGCTCGAAATCGCCATCAAACACACGCGGCAGCTAACCTTCGAAATCAGCCCGCCGATCCTCTATGAATTGGGTCTCATTCCGGCAATCGAATGGCTCGCTGAAAACTACCAGCATCGTCATCGAATCGAGATCCGCGTAGAATCCAAACGCAAGAAGTTCGAGCTATCCGAAGCGCTCAAAATTACTCTTTTCAAATGCGTGCAGGAACTTCTTAGCAACGTCGTCAAACATGCCCAAGCGGGCAGGGTCAGCATCTCCTGCACTCAGAATCAGAACTGTACCGCAATCACCGTCTCCGACAACGGCTGCGGATTTGATCCACAAGTCTCTTCAGCCAATAGCGGCTCAGGCTTCGGTCTCTTCAGCATCCGCGAGCGTCTGCGTTGCTTCGGAGGAGATATGCAAATAAGATCCGCACTTGGCAGCGGTACAACCATCACTCTTAGCGTGCCGGTCGAGCGCCCGTGAAACAAGTTACGGTCATTCTGGCCGACGATCACAAGCTCTTTCGAGTCGGCCTGAAACAGCTCCTCGAAAAATCTGACGACGTGCGCGTCATCGCCGAGGCCGCAACTGGACTCGAAGCATGTGATCTCGTGCTTAGGCACAAGCCGGATATTCTCATTCTCGATGTTTCAATGCCGGATTTGAACGGCATCGAAGCGGCGCGACGGATTTCAGAGTGTTCCCCGGATACGCGGATCATCATCCTCTCCATGCATTCCGACCGCCGCTATGTCACCGAAGCACTGACCTCCGGTGCGCGCGGCTATTTGGTCAAGGACTGTGCGCCAGATGATCTGCTCGTCGCAATTCACAAAGTGATGCAGGGCGAGTATTTCCTCTCCCCCTCTCTAACCGCTCAACTCATCGAGCAATTCGTGAATCGCCGTGGTCTCGATCCAACCGGCCCTTTCAGTGTGCTGAGCGCTCGCGAAAGGGAAGTTCTCCAGCTCCTCGCGGAAGGAAGATCAACAAAAGAGATTGCCGACAAGCTCGCGCTCAGCGGCAAGACCGTGGAGACACATCGCCAGCATGTCATGGAGAAGTTGAATCTGCACACGGTCGCCGAACTCACCAGATATGCCATCAAGGAGGGCCTCACCCCCTTGGACTGAACCGAGGGAATCAGGAAATCCCTCGGCGTGATTCAGGGCCGCCCCGATACCCCCGAACGAATTTCCTTCTTACCTTGCGCGGCATAACCAGTAATCCGCAGAGGTAAGAACATGTTCGACACAGGCAACACAGCGTTTATGCTGATTGCGTCCAGCTTGGTGATGTTGATGACACCCGGGCTGGCGTTTTTTTATGGTGGACTTGTGGGACGAAAGAACGTCCTCACCATCATGATTCAGAGCTTCGTCTCCATGGGTGTGACCACGATTGTGTGGTGGGCCTATGGGTACTCGCTCTGTTTTTCCGGCGGTGAAGGCGGCATCATCGGAAATCTCGACAAGGCCTTCCTGAACGGCGTGACTCTCAACACCGTCTGTCCCTTCGGCCAGGGAAACATCCCCGAATTTGTCTTCATGGCCTATCAGATGATGTTCGCCATCATCACTCCGGCTCTGATCACGGGAGCGTTTTCCAATCGCGTGCGCTTCGGCCCCTATCTCGTATTCCTCATCGGTTGGCTCACATTCGTCTACTTCCCGTTCGTTCACATGGTTTGGGGCAACGGTCTTCTTGCAAAGTTGGGCGTGCTCGACTTCGCGGGCGGAATCGTCGTTCACAACATCGCAGGGATGGCGGCTTTGGCGTCGGTTCTCTATGTTGGCCGGCGCAAAGTCGGCGATAGCGTGCCGCATAGCATCCCTTTGGTTGCTCTCGGTACCGGCTTGCTCTGGTTCGGTTGGTACGGTTTCAATGCCGGAAGCCAGTTGCGAGTAGATGCCGTGACGGGACTTGCTTTCCTCAACACGGACATCGCGGCCTCCTTCGCAGGCCCCACGTGGCTGCTGCTCGCGTGGATGATTGAGAAGAAACCCAAGTTCCTCGGTCTATTGACAGGAGCCGTCGCAGGCCTCGCGACGATTACTCCTGCCGCAGGCTATGTGACTCCCACCAGTGCCGCGCTAATCGGTATCGCGGCAGGAGCGGTTTGCTATTTCGCCGTCAGTATGAAAAACAAATTGGGTTGGGATGATGCACTCGATGTCTGGGGAGTTCACGGAGTCGGCGGCGCGCTTGGAATCATCCTGCTCGGAATTATGGCCGACAAAACCGTCAATGCCGCCGGCGCAGACGGTCTGCTCAATGGCAACACCTCTTTCTTCATCGCCCAAATCGGAACCATCGTCGCCTCGTCCATTTACGCCTTCGCCTTTACATACTTCATGCTGGTCGTGATCAACAAGTTCTCACGTGTCCGCACGACCAAGGACGAAGAAGAACTCGGTCTCGATGCCTCGCTGCACGGTGAAACGGCCTACGATGAAGATCAAGTCCTCGCACACATCAGACAGCGCGCCCAAGCGCTGTGAAGGAAGTAACAATGAAAAAGATTGCACCAATTCTCATATGCGGTTTGCTCTTGCTTCCCTCGTTTGCGCAAGCAACCGCAACAACTCACATCTGGGGTCCCTCAACAGATGTGCAAGCGTATCGCGTCTGGCATATCACCGGTGACATGTACCTCCCACTGGAGGGCGATGACAATGGAGGCCGCATTCCCACCGTCACCAACATCGGTCTGACCGTGGGTGTGCTGCCCTTCAAGAAAGTCAACGCGGAAATCGGATTCGACCACAAATCCGGCTACGGCTATCTGGATCGCTATCCGGTCTATCTCAATCTGAAAGTCGGCGTTCCGGAGGGTGCATTCGGTGAATACTCACCCGCCGCCGCCGTAGGAGTGTTCGACGTTGGCACCAAGTCTTACGATGAAGATACGCACATCGGAACCAACTACAACGTCGCCTATCTCAAGATCGCCAAGACCTTCAATCCCGCGGGCCGAATCTCTCTCGGCTTTTTCTCAGGCAACAAGGATCTCCTGTTGGACGAAAAAGGCGAAGCATCCGAATCCGGCGTGCTCTTTGCCTACGAGCGCACCATGACCGAAATCTCCGACAAGCTCTGGCTCTGCGCGGAATACATGGGAAGCGAAAGCGCCTACGCGACCTTCAACTTCGGCGGTGCATGGAAATTCGCCGAAAACGTTGCGCTGCTCGCAGCATACGACACATACCTGAACAGCGATCTGAAACTTCCCGACACATTCACCATGCAGGTGGACATAGATTTCAATTGTCCCTTCAGGAAGAAGTAGTTCGCTCGATTCACAGACAAAACAGAAGCGCCTGACCGATTGGTCAGGCGCTTCGCATTTGTCGCCGAGCGGGGATTAAGCGCGACTGATTAGCCCACGATTCTGCTGGTCAACGAGGTGTCGCGCGGTTCCTCGCCGGAATCTTACAAAAGTATCACTCTACAAATCTCTCCCACCTTCAAGGTGTCTCGCTCTCTGTCAAATAACAACAATCCGTCCGCCTTCGCAAGTCCCAACATCATGTGCGAGTCCTGACCCTTGACAGGAATCGCAACAAGTCCCTCGTCACTTGCTTCCACCTTCACGCGCACAAATTCCAACCGTCCGGCCTTCTTGCGAAGATCGCTTGCGAGAATTGCGTTGAGAAATTTGTTCGCGGGGTCTCGCGCTCCCATCATCTTCCTGAGCGCTGGTTTCACAAACAAGAGTAATGAAACAAACGCCGAAACCGGATTACCGGGCAGACCGAAGAAAAGAGTGTTGTTTTTTGCGCCAAATAGATTCGGCTTACCCGGCTTGATGGCAACCTTATCATGATGAATCGAAAACCCCGCCTTGACTGCCGCCTCTTTCACGAAGTCGTAATCTCCCACCGAGGCTCCGCCCACCGTCACAATCACGTCTGAAGTCCGTGCCGCCGTTTCGATCTCCGACGTGATTTCCTCAAGCGTATCAGAACATCGCATCAATTTTACATCGCAGAGTCCCCACTCTCCAAGCAGCGCGCGAAGCGCAATCGAATTCGAATCGTATATCTGCCCGTCGAGAAGCTCGTCACCTCTATCCACCAGTTCATTTCCCGACACAATCAAACTCACTCTCGGCAACTTATGAACATGCACATTCGCCGTGCCGATTGAGGCCAGGACTCCCAGAGTCCGCGAGGTAATCTCTATTCCCGATTGAAGAATGCGATCACCCTTGCGATATTCTTCTCCCGCTCTGCGAATGTTTTCGCCCAATTTCACGGGCTGCAAGACATGAACATTGTCGCCCTCTCTCCGGCAAAATTCCTTCATCACAATCGCTTCGTGACTCGCATGAACCGGCGCTCCCGTGAAAATCGAAATCGCGCAGACAGGTTCAAGCTCAAGCGTCTTGTCTCCCGCCCGGACTTCGCCGGCAATCCTAAGTACAACTGGCTTGTCTTCCCTCGCATCGCGAACGTCTTCGATCTTCACCGCATACCCATCCACCGCGCTGTTATCAAACCGCGGGCTGTCAATAGGCGCGAAAATATCTTCCGCCAAGTGTCTTCCGCGCGCTTGTTCGAGTGCAACTTCCTCTGTCTCAAGCAGGTCTGCCTTACTCAGAATACTTTTGATTGCCTCTTCGTAGCTGATCATCGTCTCGCCTTCATGGTCTCGAACAACTCCTGAAGCTCATCCGGTGTATTGAAACTCCGCAAACTTTCTTCCTCATCTTCCGATACATCAATTGCTCGCGCCCCAACATCTGAAAGCAGCCTTATCAGCGAGAGCTCGCGCTTCTCAATGCGCTCACTCACTTGCGCAAGAACTGATCGGTCATAGACTCCCGGCAGCGGATAGAGAAACCCGTTCGCTCCGCGCGGGACTACCACACGCGCTCTTGGCTCGCCGACAAGCCGCTCCAGCACAGCTTCTCCGAGCAGTGGCTGATCGCACGCCGCAATCAAATACCTCTCCGCAACACCTGAAGCAAGAATCGCCTCGAGTCCCGCCATTGGCCCTAATCCGGGGGTCGTGTCCTGAACATTGAGAACATTTGGCAAGTTCACACTCTCTCCCGAAAGCACCTTCACTGGACAAATCCGCGTCACCCGCTCGATCACGGCCTGAAGCATCGTCCGCCCATCCGGAAGCAAAACTCCCTCCTTGGGCCTACCCATCCGGCTGCTTTGCCCGCCCAACAAGATCGCCCCTATCAAAGGCATGGTCTTAGCCCTTTGATAATCAGAGGAGTAGATGATTGGGATTTATGTGATTTGGTCACCGACAGCGCACCTTCCGTTTCGTATCCTAAGGTAATTGGATGTTAGGGAACACGCAAGTCCGAAAGATGCGACCGTTCATTCTTGTGAAAAGATTCTCAAGGAATCCGCAAGAACATAATTTACAATGATATGTAAGAATAATGAATTCGATCTCAAGGCGGAAATTTCTTAAGATCACCGGAACAAGCGCAGGCGCGCTCGCCGCTGCGCGCGCCCTGCCCTCACTTCCTTTCGCAAATGATGCGCTCGCCGCCTTGCACGAAGAGCAAGGCGAAGTCACGACGATTCCCACCTACTGCGACATCTGCTTCTGGAAGTGCGGCGCGATTGCTCACGTCAAGAATGGAAAGCTCTGGAAAGTCGAAGGCAATCCGCTTGATCCTTTGAGTCGCGGCAGACTCTGTCCGCGCGGCACTGGCGGCGTCGGTGCGCATTACGATCCCGACAGGCTGCGCTCGCCTTTGATTCGCCGCAGCGTACGCGGAGATGAAGAGTGGACCGCCGTCACGTGGGACGAAGCGTTGGATCACATCGCCGAAAAGATGCTCAAGATCAAAGAGCAATACGGCCCCGAAGCCGTCGCGCTTTTCAGTCACGGCATCGGCGGTAACTTCTTAAAGCACACCTTCAAGGCCTTCGGCTCACCCAATATCTCCGCTCCCTCTTTCGCGCAATGTCGCGGCCCACGTGATGTCGGTTTTCGCTTAACCTTCGGCGAAGATGTCTCTTCTCCCGAGCGCACCGACATCCGCAACGCAAAGTGTTTGACTCTGATCGGCTCGCATCTCGGCGAAAACATGCACAACACGCAAGTGCAGGAGTTCGCTGACGCAATCGAAGCGGGAGCCTCCATTATCGTTGTTGATCCGCGCTATTCTATCGCCGCAAGCAAAGCGAAATACTATCTGCCTATCAAACCGGGAACCGACCTCGCTCTGCTGCTCGCCTGGATGAATGTGATCGTCTCGGAAAAGCTCTACGACGCCGATTACATTGCGCAATACGGTTTCAGCTTTGAAGAGTTTTCGCAATCCATCGCGCAAAACACTCCGGAGTGGGCCTATCCCGAAACCGGCATCAAACCGGAACTGATTCGAGAAACCGCCCGCGAAATTGCGCGCTATCGCCCCGCAAGTCTGATTCATCCCGGGCGTCACGTCACATGGTACGGAGACGACGCGCAGCGAAGTCGCGCAATTGCCCTGCTCAGCGCTCTGCTCGGAAATTGGGGACGCAAAGGCGGTTTCTACTATCCCGTCAGCATGGATCTGCCCGGCTATCCCTATCCGCCCTATCCCAAATCCGAGAAGGGTAAGGTGGATAATCCCAATCAAAAATATCCCTTCGCACACGAGACCATCACGACCGGTATTCGCGAAGCAACGATTAGCGGCGAACCCTATCCGATCAAGGGCTGGTGGGTCTATGCCACCAATCTCTTCCACGCGCTGCCCAATGAGCAGGACACCATACGCGCGATTCAGAATCTCGATCTGATGGTCGTTGTGGATGTGATTCCCAGTGAAATCGCCGGTTGGGCCGATGTCGTTTTGCCCGAAGCAACATACCTCGAACGCCATGACGATCTGAACGTCGAGTGGTTCCGCGATCCCTTCATCTCGATTCGTCAACCCGTCGTCAAAGCGCCTGACGATCAAAAACCGAACTGGTGGATAGCCCGCGAAATGGCAAATCGCCTCGGTCTGGAATCCTACTATCCGTGGGAGGACATCGAAGAGTATATGCAGTTCCGCCTTGAAAAAGGCGGCTACAGTTTCGATAGCTTGAAAGAGAAAGGGATCATCTTAGGCGAACGCCAACCAAACTATTTCGACGAAGGTGTGCCCGCCGAGTTTCCAACTCCCTCCGGCAAGATCGAATTCTACAGCCTTCAACTTACGGAACACGGGCATGATCCCGTTCCAGTTTACAAAAAGCCCGATGATCCGCCGCCGGGATACTTCCGTCTCCTCTATGGCCGCGCGCCCGTTCACTCCTTCAGCCGCACGCAAAGCAATCGCGTGCTGATGGATATGATGAATGAAAATGAAATCTGGATTAATGCAGATATCGCCGCGCGCTGGGAATTGAAGAGCGGTGACCGCATTCGACTGAAAAACGAAGACGGCGTCCTCTCGAATCTCATCAAGGTCAAAGCCACGGAACGCATCCGCCCCGATTGCGTTTATATGGTTCACGGCTTCGGCCACACTTCAAAAGGTCTCCGCTTCGCGCGTGGTCGTGGCGCGAGCGATTCGCAACTCATCACGCGCTACAAAGTAGATCCTCTGATGGGTGGCACCGCAATGAATCTCACGTTTGTAACCTTCGAAAGGGAGGCGTGAGATGTCAAGATATGCGATGGTGATTGATACCAAGAAATGCGTCGGCTGCATGGATTGCGTCGTCGCCTGCAAAACCGAAAACAATGTCCCGGAAGGCTACAATCGCGATTGGATTGTGCAGGACGTGATGGGCAAGTTTCCCGACCTGCACATGGAGATTCGCAGCGAGCGCTGCAATCATTGCGACGAACCGCCCTGCGTTCATTGCTGTCCGACTGGAGCCAGTCACGTGCATGAGCGCGGCGGAGTCGTATTAGTCGAGCACAACAAATGTATCGGCTGCAAAGCTTGTTTGGCAAGCTGTCCCTATGACGCGCGCTTCATTCATCCCGACGGTTACGCCGACAAATGCACCTTCTGCATTCATCGCGTGGAAGTCGGCTTGCTTCCCGCATGTGTCTCCGTCTGCCCGACGCACTGCATGTATTTCGGCAATCTCGACGATCCTGCAAGCGACGTGAACAAACTCTTGAATTCGCGCAGCCATCACGCTGTTCTGCCTGAAGCCGGAACAAAACCTCACATCTTCTACCTGACATGACCACGCACGAGATCACAACCACACGAATGAACCCGATGATTGATCCGGGCATGCACATCTGGGGATGGGAGATTCCCGTCTATCTCTTCTTAGGGGGGCTCGTTGCGGGCTTCATGGTCATCTCAGGGTATTTTCTTTTTTCAGGCCGCTTTCAAGAATCCCGCCATGTTACCTGTTTCCGCGCGCCGCTAACCGGTCTGATCTTGATCAGCCTCGGCATGTTCGCGCTCTTTCTCGACCTCGAACACAAACTCTACGCTTGGCGGCTCTACACCACCATCAAGATCGCATCTCCGATGTCGTGGGGCGCATGGATTCTCGTGCTCGTCTATCCGGCCATGGCCATCATGGCGTTGATACATCTTCCCGATCAGAAACACTTGCCGATTCGCGTCGAGTTTCTCCACAAACTCTCGCAATCGCTCCGTTCGCATGAAGGACTTGCGAAAACTATCGGCGCAATCAACATGCTGGGCGGCGCGATTCTCGGAATGTACACCGGCGTGTTGCTAAGTTCGCTCGGCGCGCGTCCTCTCTGGTCAAGCTCGTCTCTTTGGCTGCTCTTTCTCGTCTCAGGAATGTCGGCAACCGCCGCTTTCATTCACATGGTCGCTCCCACGAAAGCGGAGCGCGAACTCCTCGCAAAGGCCGATAACGGTTTTCTCTCCCTGGAACTTTTCGTTCTGGCCCTTTACCTTATCGGCCTTGCGACCACATCCGATGTGCATGCCGACGCTGTTCGCCTCTTGATCAGCGGCACCTACGCACCTGTCTTCTGGATCTTCGTGATCGGCGTCGGCATCGTCATTCCCCTCGGTATTCAAATCCTCGCCGTCAATCACAAAGTGAAGCATACATCCATCCCGCCGCTCATGGTGATTGCCGGAGGATTGATTCTTCGCTTCGTCATTGTCATGGCCGGACAGCACAGCCACTGGAGCAACGCCCACGGACTCTAACAATCTCGCCGAGCCGGGTTTGCGCTCACTAATCCGTGCAACGCATCGCTCTACCGCGCGCAACCCGGCCGAAACTTTGATCGCTCCTCTGCTTCCCCTTCTCCGTTTACGGGAGCCTGTCCTCGCAAGGAAAGGGGTTAGGGGATGGGGTTTGCTTTCTGCTTATCCCCCCGGCCTCGCGGGGGGGACCAAGGGGGGGTGTATTTCCGCGCACAACCCGGCCGAAACGTATTCTTCAGAATTGGCAGTTTGACTTCTGACTTTTCTCCAACTCACCATACAAATATGAACTCTCACCACGATCATCACGCGGGACCTCCACCCGCGCCCTATTGGAATCCCTACACAGCGGGCATTGGTTTGGGGCTCGTGCTCCTGCTCGCCTTTGTCGTCATGGGCCGCGGCCTCGGCGCATCCGGCGCATTCTCTTCGCTCGTTGCAACGGGCGTCAGCTGCGTCGCCCCGACTCATGCCGAACAAAATGCGTTCTATAAAGAGTATCTCGGTGACGGCAAAATGAATCCCCTCAAGGATTGGCTCGTCTTTGAAGTCATCGGAGTGATTCTCGGTGGATTTATCTCAGGATTGCTCGCAGGGAGGATTCGCGGCAAAGTTGAGAAAGGTCCGCGCATCAGCATCAAAGGCCGTCTGTTCTACGCCTTCATCGGCGGAACCATCATGGGCTTCGCGGCCAAACTTGCTCGCGGCTGCACGAGTGGTCAAGCGTTAACCGGCGGCGCGTTGCTCAGCGTCGGCAGTTGGGCCTTCATGCTTTGCGTATTCGCCGGAGCCTATGCAACCGCATACTTCGTCAGGAGGCAATGGATATGAACGCTCCCTTCTTCAAATTCGGCGCCTTCAATGAAGAAATTTCGCTCGTCATCGCCGTGCTGATCGGCGTCGGCTTCGGATTCTTTCTGGAGCGCGCGGGCTTCGGCAATGGCCGCAAACTCGCCGCGCAATTCTACGGCTACGATCTCACCGTCTTCAAGGTGATGTTTTCTGCTATCGTCACCGCGATGCTCGGTCTTTTCTATCTTTCGTGGATCGGCTACGTAGATCTCTCTTTGGTTTACGTTTCGCCGACCTATCTTGTCCCGCAAATTCTCGGCGGACTTCTACTCGGTGTAGGTTTCGCCATCGGCGGCTATTGCCCCGGCACGTCCTGCGTCTCCGCCGCAACAGGCCGCTATGACGGATTCGTCTATCTGATCGGCATCGTCTTCGGCATCTTTGTCTTCGGCGAAATGTTCTCCATTATGGAATCGCTCTACAGTGCAACTCCGATGGGCTCGATCACGCTGCCGCAACTCTTCGGAGTCTCTTACGGCATGATCGTCATGCTCGTCGTCTTCATGGCCGTCGGCGGATTCATCTTCGCGGCATGGGCCGAGAAGAAATTCGCGCATCTGCGACCGGAGGAGCAATGAGCAACTTCTGCAATCGCCTGACCTATCATCAGTGGCTTGCTCTGATTGCCGTTGTGCTCGGGCTGTTCGCGTTTGTCGCAGGTGATCCCTACAGTGGTTCGCGCATCACGATTGACACCAAGGAACTCGCCTCAATTGTCGAAGGCAAAGTGGATCACGTCACCGCGCTTGAACTCGCCGACTGGATTATTCAGGAGAAGACCGACTATCGCCTGATTGATCTGCGCACCGAGGACGAGTATAGCGAGTATCACATTCCGACCGCGGAATGCGTCGCGCTGCCCGATCTGATGGAACTTCCGCTTCAGCGCACCGAAAACATCGTGCTCTATTCCGAAGGCGGCATTCATTCTGCGCAAGCGTGGATGCTTCTCGCCGCGCGTGGATTTGTCCACTCCAAAATGCTGCTCGGTGGATTTGAAGCGTGGCAGGATTCCGTGCTCTTCCCGACGCTGCCCGAGAATCCCGCTCCATCAGAACTTGCGGCGATTGAGAAGCTGAAATCCGTCTCCGCTCACTTCGGCGGAGCGCCGCAAACCGGCGGCCAAGCGATTTCCGAAGTGAAGCGCACAATCACCGCTCCGAAGAACACAACCCCAACTGCCACAGGAAAACCTTCCGGCGGCAAGAAGAAGAAAGAGGGCTGTTAATCTCGTCGCTACGCGAGGATTGGCGTGGCAAATCTCACTTTGGGCTCACTAAGAGCCCGTCAGAAAGGGGTTCCAGCCGGGATCTGAGCATCTCGGCGATGCGGGATACACCTTGTAGAAGAGAGGGAAAAGTGTGTGACATTGTCACTTGACAAAAGTGAAAAGTTTCACTATATAGGTGAATAGTTGGTCGCTTTATAGACTTATTGAGGTTGTAAATGATTCGCAAATTGACTTTCTTGCTCGCGGTTTCGGTGATCGGGATGGTCACGGCACAAGCCGACGAGTGTATTACCTGCCACACGGAGAAGACCCCGGGCGTGGTGGCCGATTGGAAGCTCTCGAAGCACGCCGAGAACGGGATTTCCTGTTCGGAGTGCCACGGCACAGCTCACAAGAACGCAACGGATTACAAGAACGCGCTGGTTCCGACTCCACAGACCTGCGCGCAATGCCATGATACCCAGGTTCAGCAATTTTCCAAGGGGAAGCACGCAGCGGCCTGGGCGGCGCAGAATGCGATGCCGACGATCCACTGGCAGCCGATGTCCCTGATTGACGGGATGAAGGGCTGTGGCGCCTGCCACAAGATCGGATTGAAGAGTGACGAGGACATCAAGAAGCTCAAGGAGACGCAGTCGGGTCACGGGCTTGCTTCCTGCGACGCCTGTCACACGCGACACACGTTTTCTAAGAAGGAAGCCCAGCAGCCGCAAGCCTGCCAGACCTGCCACATGGGATTCGATCATCCGCAGTGGGAGATGTATTCGTCATCAAAGCATGGCGTGCGGAATGGGCTGAAGCAGATGGATATTCTGCCGGAATCGGCCTCCGCTCCGACTTGTCAGGATTGCCATATGCAGGAGGGGAATCACGAAGTGCGCACGGCCTGGGGATTTCTCGCGGTCAGATTGCCGATGCCCGAAGATCCTCAATGGACCGCGGATCGCGCGACGATCTTGCAGGCGCTGGGCGTGTTAGATCCTGCGGGACAGCCGACGGCGAGACTCGATGTTGTGAAAGCTGCCGACGTGGCACGATTGACGCAAGAGGATTTTGATCGCGAGCGCAACAAGATGATTTCGGCGTGTTCGCAGTGTCATGCAGAGAATTGGGCGAAGGGCGAATTGGCCAAGGGTGACGATATGATTCGTGAGGCGGATCATCTGATGGCCGAAGCGATTCGCATCATTGCGAGGCTCTATGAGAACGGGACGCTTCCGAAGCCTGAGAACTACGCGCACAATTTCCCGGATCTGTTGACGTTCCACGATGCTCCAACGGTGATCGAGCAGAAGCTGTTTGTGATGTTCTTGGAGCACAGAATGCGCGCGTTCCAGGGAACTTTTCATGCAAATCCCGATTATGCTCTGTGGTATGGTTGGAGCGAGATGCAGCGCGACTTGACGGAGATTCGGGAACTTGGCGCACAGATGGAACGTGAAAAGCACTGACGGCGGATGCGTGCAAATGATTGAGTGACACGCGGCGGGCGGCTCGAAAGGGCCGCCCCTGCTTTCAAATAGTGAATGAATAACAGAAAGAAATGGATAGCGGAAAATGGAAGGTAAGCGAGCGATAGACAGAGTGACTCCGCAAATGTTGGTGGGAGATTTGATCGAGCAATTTCCCTTCTTGATAGAGGAGCTCGGGAATTTCAATCCGCACTCCATGGCGCTGCGCGATCCGATGATGCGGCAGATGATGGCGCGTGTGGCGACGCTTGAGATGGCTGCAATGCGCGGCGGTGTGCGTGTCGAGGAGATGATGCAGTTCATCGCGGGTGCTGTGCAGCGTCACACGGGCCGCATCATGATGGTGGACGGTCCGCAAGTGGAAGGTGTGAGTCCGGAGCGGTTGGACGCGTTTCGCAGAATCATGCAGGAACTCCATGCGGGAGGAAATCTTGAGGACGCTCAGAGGAAGTTTGCGGAACTGGTGAAGCAGTCGCTGCCGGGCGAGATTGCCGAGATGGAGCAGCATCTGATCAAGGAGGGGATTCCTGTTACAGAGATCAAGAGGATGTGTGACGTGCATTTGCAGGTGGTGAGTCCGTCGCTTCAACAGGAGTCCTATGATGTTGCGCCGGGCCATCCTGTGCATTCGTTTGTGTCGGAGAATCGCCTGATTGAACAGCTTGTTGAGAGGCTGCGCGGAATATTTGTGGCCGCGGGAGGGGTTCCGCGTCCAGATAGTCATGCGGAGCTGTGGCGCGAACTTGAGGCTTATGTGACGAAGCTGTGGGAGATTGACAAGCACTATTTACGGAAGGAGCATCAGCTTTTTTCGCATTTGGAGCGCTACGGATTCACGGGTCCCTCGACGGTAATGTGGGGGATTCATGACGATATTCGAGCGGAACTCAAGCAGATCCGCGCAGCGGTGAGCGAGTCGCGCGCGGAATTTGTGTCGGCTCGGCTTCCGCAGTTATTGGATGCAGTGTTGAGCATGGTTCAGAAAGAGGAACGGATTCTGTTTCCAACGGCATTGAAGCTTTTGAAGGATGAGGATTGGGAGACGATTGCGGGGAGCGAAAAAGAGATCGGCTACATCGAGGGGTTTGTTCCGCGCGTGTCGAGAGCTACAGCGGCGACATCCGGAGGCGGGCAGGTGGGCGGACTTCTGGAGATGAACGTGGGATCACTGACGCTCGATCAGGTAAATCTAATTCTGACTCACTTGCCGGTGGAGCTCTCATTTGTGGATGAGAAAGATGAGGTTCGGTTCTACTCGAACCAGGCGCACAAGATTTTCGCTCGTACACCTGATGCGATTGGTCGCAAGGTGCAGAATTGTCATCCGCCCAAAAGCGTGCATTTGGTGACACAGATTCTGTCCGAGTTTCGCGCGGGCCAGCGCGACGTGGCAGAGTTTTGGATTCAGATGCACGGGATGTTCGTGCATATTCGCTACTTCGCAGTGCGTGATTCGAATGGGAAGTATCGCGGCTCACTGGAGGTTGTACAGGACGTGGCGGCGATTCGTGGGCTTGAAGGGGAGCGGAGGCTGCTTGCGGAACAGGGTTAGGCGGCGTGCGATATCAGGAAGTTGTGTTGGGGCTGTTGCAATGCTTCCCGGAAGGTGTTATACTTTGGCGCCGACCGGGAAGTTTTTCATTTCGGAGCAGATGAATTTGATCGGATCAGAGAGCTGATGAAAGTGCGTCAGGACAATCGAGCAGCGTGGGTCTTGGCCGCAGTATTGTTAATTACTGCGGCGTTGCGGCTCTATGGGCTGAATTCCGAGGGGCTTTGGTTGGATGAGGCCATTACGTGGAGTCGGCTGAAGTCGGGCTTGCGGGGCATGCTGACGGATTGGGATTCGGAGCGTCAAGGACCATTATATATGGTAGCAATGTGGGGCTGGACTAAGCTGTTCGGTTTTGGGGAGATTGCTCTGAGGCTTCCTTCCGTTTTGTTTGGAGTACTTGGAGTGTGGGCAGTGTATCTGTTAGGTGAGAAGCTATTCAACCGCTCGGCAGGGTTGTGGGCCAGTTCTTTCGCGGCGGTGAATCCATTCCTGATTCACTATTCGCAGGAAGCGCGGCCCTATACGATGTGGTTCTGGCTATCTCTGCTTTCGATTTGGTATCTGCTGAAGGTGTTTGAGGGGGAAAAGGGAGCGAGTAGGGGATATGTTGCTTCGACACTGAGCGCGTTATATACGCATCCCTACGGCCCGTTCCTGTTGTTCTTGCAGCTTGTCGTGATGGCGACGTCAAGCGCTCAAGCCAGAGCGCGATGCGCGAAACCGGCCTTGCTTACGCTTGCAGCCTATGTACCGATGGGAATCGTGTTCTTGCGCACGTTCACGCTCAAAGTGGAGCGGCCTGATCATGCAGGCGCTTGGATAACTCGACCGGATTCCGGGACGTGGTTAAGGTATCTTGAGCGTTACTTAGGATCAGATTGGGTGGCGGGATTAACGATTGCCTTGATGCTCCTTGGTTCTATTTGGCTTTGGCGCCGAGATGAAAGCAGTCGCGCGGGGCTCAGGATTGCCGCTGCAATTGTCGTTGCAATGTTCTTTGTGCCTTGGTTGATTTCGCAGTGGGTTCCAATCCTCTTTACCCGTTATACAATCGTGGTCGTTGCCGCGCTTCTGCTTGTGGTTGGTGCGGTTGTGAGTCGCGTGTCGCCGTCGTGGCAGCTGCCAGCCGGTTTCGCTCTACTTCTGATACTCGCGTTGCCGTTACGAACTTACTACACAAGTCAGAACAAGGATGCGTGGCGCGAAGCCGCGGCTTGGCTGACTCCTCAGGTGCGGGCGGGGGACCACTTCGTCTTGTGCTCTTTTCTCGGTGAAAAGCCTCTGCAATACTACTATCCGGAACTGACCGAGCACGTAGTCGTCAGGCCGCGGAATCTTCGTGATTCCATGCACTGCGTTCCGGACAGCGGGATAGTTTGGTTTGTAGCCTCGCGGTATAGCAAGACGGGTCCGCTCATCTCACAGATATACGAGACACTTGATTCAAGGTGCGATTGCGACGAGTCGTTCAAGTCCGCGGAACAACGCGGGAGGAATCCTCTGACGCAGTCGGCAATAGACATCGAGATTACTCGCTGTCGCGTGAAGCCGATGGTGAATGGCGATCAGTGAGCCGAGCCGCCAACTCTTTGCCCTGTTTCATTAGGTCGTGGACATGCTTGTATTCAAAGCGTCCGGCGCGCCCGACGGTGTGAAGATTCTCGAAGCCGCGCAGGTAATTCATAACGGACTCGACAAGCGCTTCGCTGCCGATCTCCAAGACCGGATATGCCGAACTGAGATAATGAATCTTGGTATCAATCACCTCTGACCCTTTGAATAGGTTGAGACTTTCAATTTGCTCGATAGTGTTTTCAGCGATGACATGGTGGGGAAGCAAACAGATCGGGTCGTTGGGAAAGCAGGGGATTTCGACGACCACGCACGTTTGATTTGGCGGAGCCATCTCGGGAGAGCGGTTCTTGGGTTCATGCAGTCGCGTGAAAGGAAATTGTAGCGAAGGAAAGTAGATTGAAGCGTTGTTTGAGACGCGCGGGCGATTAAGAAAAACGACCACCAGCAGCAAGTCGCGGAATTTAAGGGAACTTGCCGCGTCAAGTATGTCGCGGGGGGGCTTCGGATCAAGTAGGCTCAGGAAGCGGAGCGGACCGAGTGTGCTTACCACTTCATCCGCATCAAGTGTCACTCCGTCAATGTGGATGGACACAAGTCTGCCTCGATCGTGTGAGATACGACTGATCGTACGACGTGTGAGGATGTTGTCCCGTCCGATGGCTTCGGCGAGATGATCGGCAATTTCGCCGTAACCGTTTCGAGGATAGTAGAAGGAACCGTCCAAGTGGGCGGTTTTGCTTCTCTTCCCCTTTACAAGTTCATAGAATACTGTGCGCGCAGTGAGTCCCTTGAGTCTCCCGCCGCTGACTTCGGGCAGCAGACGATTCGCGGGCACTCCCCAGAGTTTTTCAGAGTACCCGATGAGAAAGGAATTGGCAATCGCTTTGCCGTAGCGATGCAGCGCCTGTGTTTCGAGCGTGTGATCCTGTTCTTTGCTTCGCGAACATCTTGCTCTTACCAAGTCCCATGCCGCCCGCGAAATGTCGCCGACACCCATCTTGATGATAAGGTCGAGAGGCGACAGAGGAAAGTCAAGAAAAGTGTTCTTCCAGCAGATTTGACTCGGCGCGCGCGCATGAAGCAATCGCGGTCCCATCAGTCTCTTAAGGTCGCTTGTAATCTCTGGATCTTTATCATGAAAGCGGTGCGCTCCAGCATCATATCGGAACTCGCGGTGAGTATATGTGCGCGCGAAGCCTCCCGGCTCATCTGCTGCTTCCAGTAAGAGCGGTCGAAATCCGGAGTGTGACAGGTAATATCCGGCGGCAAGTCCGGCGGGGCCGGCGCCGAGGATGAGCGTGGGGTTCGTGTTGGTCGTCACCACAAAGCCATGGGTAAGGAGAATTCATAACATACGCCTAAATCGTCA
>JADLDM010000204.1 GCA_020846695.1 bacterium
CATCCAAGTGGACGGCGATCCGACGCCCGATCCCGTGAATTTTGATAACTCGCACGGCACGCACGTCGCGGGAATCGCGGCGGCCACGCGGAATAACGGAAGAGGAGTTGCGGGAGTCGCGGGTGCGCGCGTGATGGGAGTGAGATGCGGTGTAGGCAGCAGCATCGCCTACGGCTACGAAGGGGTTTACTATGCTTGCAGGGCCGGGGCGCGGATTATCAACTGCTCGTGGGGTGGTGGAACTGAGTCGGCCTATGAGCGCGAGATTGTGCGCTACGTGACGGAACAGGGCTGCGTGGTGGTTGCTGCGGCGGGTAATCAGGGGCAAAGACTGGAACACTATCCTTCCGCGATTGAGGGAACGCTGAGCGTTGCCGCGACTCGCAGTGACGACGGCGCGGCGCAATTTACCAACTACGGGCCGTGGGTGAAAATTTCCGCGCCCGGCGTGTTTATCGTCTCGACAATCATTGATCAGAATGGAAATGCGAGCTATTCAGGCTGGCAGGGCACGAGTATGGCGGCTCCGGTCGTCGCGGGAGTGTGCGCGCTTGTGCTGTCACGCAACCCGACTCTAAGTTCCTATGAATTGATTTCGCATATCTGCGCGACTTCGGATAATATCGAAGACGTGAATATCGGACGAAGAGGGGAGCTTGGCCTTGGCAGGGTGAATGCCTATCGCGCAGTACATGAAACGCGTAGCGGATTGGAGTTTGTCAACGCCTCATACTCGGAAGCAGAATTCTCCGACGGGGACGGCAGGATAGAGAGCGGTGAATTGGGGAGCCTGACAATCTCGGCGCGCAGTTTTGATGATAATGCGGGAGCAATCGTCTATGTCCGCAGTCGAAGCGACTCGGTTATGCTCTCGGATTCTGTCCTGATGTTCGGCGCGATGTCACAAGGCGGCATACACGAGACCTTGCCTTCGAGTTTAAGATTCACTTTGGTTGAAGGAGCGCGGCGCGGCGCGGTGCTTCCGCTCGCTTTGGATATGTTCTCGTTGGAGGGTAGATTGCTCGGGCGGGCAACGACAACCCTGCTGCTCGATTCGAGCTTCGCCGTGATCGAGAATGCGACGATGAAACTCGGCATCGGTGATCAGGGCGCTTTGGGGTATTTCGATTACGCACGCAATATTCCGCAGGGGCCAGGGCTTGCGTTGACAGATGTCGCGAACAACGCTCTCTATCACGGTTCGTTCTTTGTAGCCCATGACGGCAAAGTGATTGACAACTTCTTCGGCGATTCGTCCGAGAGCCGCTTCGACTGGACAGCCCTTGATGGAGTCTATGCGGAAGAAGTCGAGACGCAGCGCGCCTCCCACGAAATCCGCACTCGATTCGATGACCGCATGTTGCCTGAAAGTGAGCGATTGGGTGTGGAAGTCGAGCTTCGCGCTCTAAGTTGGAACGAGCCGGGCGCCGAGCGAGTATTGGTATTGGAAGCCCGGATATTCAATCGTTCAGAAACGAATTGGCCGAACGAACTGAACTTCGCGGGATTCATGTGCGATTGGGACGTTGGAGCCTCAAGCTCGAATCTTGGGAGCTATGTCGGGGGCTTTGATTGGGTAAACGGAATGTTAACGGTGCACAGCACGGAGAGCCGCCTTCCGTGGATCGGAATGGTCCCGCTCATGGGTGAGTTGTACACGGCCTACGAAATTGCCAACCGCGAGGAATTCGGCTCTGCCGGCCCTTTTACTGATGCGCGAAAGTGGCAAATTTTTCACTACGGAATCGGTGGCTTCAGCGAAACTCCTCGAGACTTGAGCCATGTGGCTGCTCAGTGGATTGACAGCCTACCGGCAGGGGATTCCCTGCTGACCGCCTGGGCAGTAGTTTCGGGTGCCGACCTCACAGAGCTGCGGTCTGCCGCCAATAGTGCCCGCGAGCTTTATCTCACAGGCAGCTTAGATCGCGAGCCTCGGCGCGAGGAAGTTGGGCAACTCCGAGATGTCACGATTGGCCCTAACCCGCTCCATAGTGGTTCAACTCTCAAGCTCCAGACCACCTATGCGGGGTTGTTTAAGATAAAAATATATAATATCTTGGGTCAAGTTGTTCGCGACTTCCAGATATTCCCGGAGCGGCCGGGAGGCCATGTCCTCGGGACACTCCCCCCGACTTCGACAGGAATTCTTCTCTATTCGATTCAGGGGCCCGGCGGGACCACTTCGGGCAAATTACTCCATATCAAGTGACCCGGCACGCGGGTTGCACGTTCTCTTCAGTTGATGATATCTACCCAATCACATAAGCTCCTCTTCGCTGTCGCAGCCCTGGCACTCGCGCTATTCTCACCTGTCTCCTATGGCCAGGAATTTCTTGTGCGTGGACTTGGACTCTCTGGGCACCCGGCTGTGCTCGATACAGTCGCAGAGCACGGTGAGCCCGTCTGGTGTCTTGCTCTTGTGCAAGTGCCCGAAGGTTGGCAGGTCACCGGCGTCGGCGCCGATTCCGATAGCCCGGATTCCGTCAGACTATGGCTCTATGACACATCGGTTCCCTCCGACGATCCGTCACAGGGGCTTCAAATCGCAATAGATCCGAGCAGCACGGAATTCGATGTGGACAGCGGACTGCTGGGATTCTCTTTTGATCTTCCCAGTGAGTTGGCCGTCACCCTTCGCTCGACGCAAATCGAGCTTGTGGTTCTGGGACTTGATGCAGATCAGGCGCCGCAGGCAACACCGGCAGTCGTGAGCTATCTCGATGTCGGCGAAGTCGAAGCGATCAATGATCCGATTGATGAATTCCACTGGCCGTACTTGGCCGTAGAGCCTCGCAGCGCCAGCAGGCCGGAGATTCATGAGCCGGTCGAAGGGGACACTCTGACTCAGAATTTCGAGGTCGTGTTTGATCAGCCTCTCGATGCGCGTGAAGGCTCCGTGACCATCATGATTCGCGAGTTTCCGTCCGAAGGCGGGCTCTTGACTCACCTCCTCTCGCTTGAAGATTCGCGCGCGGGTGAGGGTAAGACGGTCGTCATCAACAGCCTTGATCTCGCTCAATCGGCCGGGGTCGCTGGGATTTTCGGAGCGCCAAGTCTGGTGCATCGCGCCGAAGTGGAGCTTTCAATATTCTACGCGCTTTCAGAGGGTGTGCTATCCGACACGGCGATCGTAGCGGGTCTATATAGCGACTTGCAGACGGATCCCTGCACCCTCACGGAGCCTGACCTGGGCTCAAGTTCGCCCTATCCCGACGTGAGAGTAATCTTTAGGCTCGAAGAGCAGGCGCATTTGGTCAACTTGATCTTCGAGCGGGATACGCTTTCCACAGTGGAAGATTCGATGAGTCCGCACGTGCTGACTCTCTTGCCGCAGTACAATAGCCCCGGTGAGCATTACCTGATTCTGGACGGCACGGACATTGGCACGGGCGGTCCGAATATTCTACTGAATCAGAACGGTCTGTTTGATGCTCTGGTGTCACAGGTGATCTATCGCGTGTCGGTGAGCTATCAGGACGTGGTTGGAAATTCCGCAGCCGCAGACTCGAACTATGGATTCATCTGGCCCTACGACAGCACAACAATTCGACCGGAATTGATCTTGCCGGTGGACAATCAAACTGAGAACGAGACGATTTGGGTGCAATTCAATCTGCCGGAAGCTCCGCAGATTGGATCGGTCTATCTGACTTGCGCGGCATTTCCGCCGCTACCCGGTTCTCCGCAAACGATCTATCTTGGCGCTCTTTCTCAGACGGGGACCACGGGGTTCTATCTTCGCGGCAACGCGTTAGATCTCAGCGGGCCTCCGGTCACGCAAGTTATTGGCGATCCCGTTCTCGTGCATGGCCATGCCTATGTATTGCGAGTCTTCTATCAGGATTACCTTGGCAATCTCGTCGCAGGATCGTCTGGGCGGCGAATGCTTTATGACGAAGCTTCGGATCTGCCGACTTTGGTTTCGCCTGAGGAGGGCGCCACTCTGCTGTTTCTCGATCAGCAATTTGTCTATTCCATTCCGGAAGAGGCTGCGCCGGGAACATTGAAGCTGATCTTCGAGCAAACGGCGGGGCCGGATATTGATGTCCTTTCTCCGCATGTTGTCTATCTTTCGGATATTGAGCAAGGTGAGAACAAATCGGTCTTCGTCAATCCGTCCTTTCTTACGGTCGGCGATGGGATTGACTCTGTTCACAATTCGGGTTCGCTGATAGGGCGCGGCACATACAAGATTACCGTTGAATACAGCGACACGCTGCTGAATCCTGCGGGAAGTGACACGCGTTACGGCTACTACTTCGCGAGCGGCTCTACCGTTTCGATTCGCGGAGGTGAGTCAGGTTCGGAGGTGCGTCCCGGAGAAGGAAACTATCCGCTGTTCCATCTCGGACTCACGGCTCAAGCGCAGAGCGCGGTGCGGAGCGTGGCCTTCAGTGTGGAGGGCGGATTGACTCCGACCGACGTGATTGAAAGCGGCTTCATTTTGTGGGAGAGTGTGGATTCAATTCTGAGTATTTCCGTGGACGCTCCAGTGGATACTTTGGACGAGTGGTTCGGCGGCGAGATGGTCTTCGATTCATTCACGGTTCTCCTAAATGACTTGGAGAAATTTTTGATTGTCGGTGGGAGGTTCTCCGTGAACGCAGATCGCGGCCACGAGGCGCATCTGGTGATCCCTGATGCGGATCACGTCGAGTGCAGCGGCGATCCGGTGAATTGTTCCGACTGCCCCTTGGGCACTCCGGACTTCGCATTGCCCGTTAATCTCGTTTCGATCACGACCCGCCCTGACACGAGTTTCGGATCTCTGGTCATCTCGTGGACGGTCGCTTCTGAGACCAACAACTTGGGTTTCCGCCTTTGGAGGCAACTCGACGGGGAAAGTGATTGGCAGATGTCCGCCGACTACACAACCTCCGATCAACTCCACGGAAGCGGATCATCGGCGACTGCGAGGGATTATGCCTATGTGGATCACGGGTTGACTCCGGGCTCATCTTATCGCTACAAACTTGATGCGATCAGCATGGAGGGACTGGTTGTTCATCCTCTTGACGGCGAGGCAGTGGGAACCGTTCCGAATTTGCCCACCGACTTCAGGTTGGTCAGCGCTTATCCCAACCCCTTTAACTCCGAAATCACGATTCACTTCGTCTTGCCCGTCACCGAGTTTGTCGAACTTGAGATATTCAACATCCTGGGCCACAAAGTCCGTACGGTACTTCACGGACAAATGCCGGCCTCAGAGTTTCATGTTCGCTGGGATTCACGCGATGATAACCGTCTCCTTGTTCCGACGGGAATCTACTTCTGCCGCTTGACAGTTCCCGGCCTTTACACCGATGCAACCAAGCTTCTCTTGATTCGCTGAGTTCGTCTGCGCCTTTTCTACAAGGCACGAGCAAAGTGAATTCGTCTCGCTTTTCGTCGCCGAGCGGCGATTAAGTGCGACCGAGTAGCTGAAAACATCCGCGAGTCGTGTCGTATCGCGCGGTTCCCCGCCGGCATCTGACTTCTCTGATTCTTCCAGATAGTCCATCACCCCCCCAACTATTTTGTCTAAGCGAACCTGTGATATCCTGATCATCGGGAGCGGAATTGCCGGTCTCTCCATGGCTCTGCGCTGTTCGCGCTTCGCTGATGTGTTGTTAGTGACGAAAAAAGAATCGGCACAGTCCGCCACGAATTGGGCGCAGGGCGGCATCGCTGCTGTGATGGCAAATGATGACGACTTCAAATTGCACGCAGAAGATACGATGACTGCCGGCGCGGGTCTCTGCGACTCCCAGACAGTGGACTATGTAGTGCGGAGCGCGCCTCAGAGGATTGAAGAGTTGATGGATTGGGGAGTGTGCTTTACGAAGCACGAGGGCGAGTTGGCTTTGGCGCGCGAAGGGGGACACAGCCGCGCAAGAATCCTGCATCACAAGGACACCACCGGGCAGGAAATAGAGACGACACTTCTGGATTGCGTGAAGCAGGAGCGACGTGTCGAAGTGCTTGAGCATCACGTGATGGTGGACTTGCTTGTAGATCCGCGCCCGAAGAACGGCGATGCTCTCAGTGGCCAGCGCTGCTTCGGCGCATATGTGCTTGATTCCGTGAGCGGAGTCATTTCCCCGATTCGCGCGAAATCGGTAATTCTTGCGACCGGCGGCTCAGGTCAGGCTTATCTTCATACGACCAATCCTGAGATTGCGACGGGCGACGGTGTGGCCGCTGCTTTTCGCGCGGGTGCGGTGATTTCGGACATGGAGTTCTTCCAGTTTCATCCGACCGCGATGTATGACATTGATGAACGGCCGCAGAGTCAGTTGATCACAGAGGCGCTGCGCGGATTTGGCGCCATCCTGAGAACGGTGGACGGCAACGCGTTCATGAAACGCTACGACGAGAGAGGAGAACTCGCGCCCAGGGACATCGTTGCGCGCGCAATTGATTCAGAATTGAAGCGGCGCGGCGAATCGTACGTGTGGCTGGATTGCACTCATCTGAATCTGGACGAATTGCGCAATCACTTCCCGAACATCGGCCGCATGTGCAAGGAGAAAGGATTTGATTTCACGCAGGAGCCGATCTGGGTCGTGCCGGCTGCGCACTATCAATGCGGTGGGGTGGAGAGCGATTTGTGGGGAAGGAGCTCTATTGCAGGGCTTTATGCGATCGGTGAAGTAGCGATGACCGGTTTGCACGGCGCAAACCGCTTGGCATCAAACTCACTATTGGAAGCGGTAGTGTTTGCTGCTGCCGCAGCGGAGAGTTGTGAGGAGTGGTTAAAGTCGTGCGGACCGCTTCGCGAGGCGGATGAATGGGTTTCGGAGGGAACTCACGCGGAAAGGGAAGCGGTGCTGGTGCGAGGGAGTGCGGACGAAATCCGCCGCACGATGTGGAACTACGTGGGAATTGTGCGATCAACTCGAAGACTGACGCGTGCTAAGAACAGGCTTGAGCTTCTCACGAAGGAAATTGCGGAACTCTATCAACGGACAGTGATGAGTCCTGAACTGATAGAACTCCGCAATTTGGTTTTGGTAGCCGATCTGATTGTGCGCTCGGCGCTCTCAAGGAAGGAGAGTCGCGGGCTGCACTACTCAACCGATTATCCAGCTATGGATACTTTACCGGTTCCGAAGCATACACGGCTGAGTCGGTTGTCGGCTTTGCCACCTTCTTCCGTTCATTGATAGCGTCGCCGATTAAGAGGGCGATACCGATGAACAGCGGGATCATTCCCATGCCGCCGAGGTCAGCCTCTTCTCCCATCATGGCGGACCAAGCGACTAAACCCAGTCCGATGGCTGTGAAAACCAAGCCGCGGATGTAGGGTCTCCGTTTGGGAGCGTTGTCTGTGTAGTCCATCGGGACCGGCAGCCCCTTTTCGAGGGCGAGCATCCTCTCCTCATGGAGGAGTTTGACGCGAATCCGCGAGGAGCGGTTTTGCATAATGACGACAATCAGGAGGAGGAGGAGGAGACCGACGACCATTGTTAGGCCAATCAGGGCGCCGATTACACTCTCGATCATGTTATTTCTCCTATGGTTACAAAATCGCTGCGGGTGAATCCCGTCACCGTTCATAGGGATACGAGTGAGGGTTTTGCGAGAAGGTTGCAGGGTTTGGGTGCAACATTGGAGCCGGAGTGCTGCTCCTTCAATTTAGAATAACGTAGGAATAGGGTGTCAACACCTGCGGCAGAGGAACGAGATCAGGATCATGCACTAATCTCCCGGATTAAAGCTGGGGACGAGCGGGCATTCGCCGAGCTGGTCAATCAGTACAAGGGGATGGTGTTGAATCTTGTGGCCCGGATGTCGGGCAAGGTGGAGAGCGCCGAGGACTTGGCGCAAGAGGTTTTTGTCCGGGTCTGGAAGGGGATTGACAGTTTTCGCGGGGATTGCAGGCTTTCGACGTGGGTGTATCGGATTGCTTTGAATCTTGCGATTGCGGAGAGCAAGTCGGCGCGGTCGCGGTCACAGTTTTTGGATATTGACGATCCGACGGTCGAGCGCGGACCTCATTTTGTGAATGAAGGGGACGATAATCCGTATAGGGAGGAAGTGGTTCTCAAGGAGCAGATGTTCAGGCTGCTTCCTTCGATGCCGGAGAAGCACCGGACGGCGGTGGTGCTGTTCTACTTGAAACAGCTCTCCTATAATGAGATCTCGGATATTATGGGTGTTCCGGTGGGGACGGTTAAGAGTTACCTTTTTCGCGGCAAGGCATGGCTGCGGGAACAGATGTTTGGCGATGAGATTGAAGACTTGGAGTGACTTGTGATGGACGACCGAATGATTGATCGCGTGTGTCTTTATCTTGCGGGCGAGTTGTCCGCCGAAGAGAAGCGCGCCTTTGAATCCGAGCTTGCGACGAACGCGAGGCTGAAGGCTCTTCTTGGCCAGATGGAGCGGCTGGATGCGACTCTCGCGGATTTGCCCGAGTTGAAGCCTTCGTCTGCATTCACGTATCGAGTGCTTGAGAAGACCGTGCGCGAGCCTGTGGGCTTGCTCGACGGGTGGACATGGCTGGATTGGATGAAGGGGCTTGCACCGGCGCTGGCGATTGGCTTGATTGCGGTCTTGTGGGGCAAGGATTTGTGGGCGAAGACACAGGGGGCATTCGGGGAAGGCGCGGGAGCGATGGACAGCGTGCTGGGCGTGAAGTTGTTTGCGGATCAACCTTTCATGCTGTTAGGACTCCTGCTTCCTGCGGCGATCTTAGCGGTAGCCTATTTCAGTTTGACGAATCGTTGCTGCATGGAGAGGTAGGCGGAAGACCCCTATCCCCGGCCCTTTCCCTTACAGGGCAGGCTCCCGTGAACGGAGAAAGGGAGCCAGATTTTCGGCGGCCTGTGCTTGATGAGCATGGGTCGCCGTTTTTTGTTTTGGGATCGGCGCAACTAATATTTGACCAAACGGAAGGGGTTGTTTTTCAAGAGGGGATGGGGGCGTTGGGATGGGGGCGCTGGGATGGTGGATGAAGGCAGAAGAGTAATTACAATATACGCATGAAAGGGCCGGAAGTCAAGAGTAAGCTGTGTATATAAAACAATAGTTTGTGAAAATAGATGAAGAAGAGAGAGGCGAGATGGCCTCTCGTGTTGTTTTTACGGACGTTGCGGGTCTGGAGACCCACAACGGCGAGGGGTAAGCGGTCAGCTGCAAGCAGCCGACACGGGAAGAGAAGTCGCCCTGCGAGAGATAGCGGGGCGGTTTGTTTTGGGAGAAACCTGAGACCTGTGGGAGTCGGGGGCGGGAATAGGTCCTTACAGAGGATGACAGAACTCGCCGGCATTTCGGCCGGGTTACGCGCGGGAGATGGGTGCAGTTGTTCAGGCGTACAGCGCTAACCCGGCTCGGCGGTTCACTTGAGTTCAGATTCCGGCGGGGAACCGCGCCTGTTGCGGGCGGGTCGGGGACCCGCCCCTACGAGGAGAGATGCGGGCGGACACGTGGGCCCGCCACTACGAGAGGAGGCGGAGCTCGGGGATGAGGCGGGTCGGGGAGCGGCCCTAATTTGAACAGCGCTACGGTATCTCGCCTCTCGACTTTTGGGGATTACAGAAAAGTGAAAAAAGGGTGATTTGCGTTAGGTGCACAAACTGCACGATTTGCATAGGTTGCACAGTGGCGTAAAATTTGACTTATTGTTTTTGTTTGGATTATATGTCGAAATGGCTGTGATAGCGGGGAATGGAAATTGCCACAAAAGTTTGAGTTGCAATGGCCTCCGAGATTCGGACGTTCCTCTGAGGACTTGATTAATTGTCGCTCTCGTCGTAAGTTGAGTGCTACAAAGTTCATGGAGGACCGTGCGGACGCGCAAGCACTGACACGGGTAGCCTGCAACGGTAAGCCATTATTTGGAGGAAGTCATGTTGAAGCGATTGATGCGTCGTAGGAACCAGAAGGGTTTCACGCTCATCGAAATCTTGATCGTGGTGGTCATCGTGGCCATTCTTGCGGCGATTTCGGTGCCGATCTATTTGGAGTATGTTGAGAGTGCCCGCGCGAGCGACGCGAAGACGGCGATCAGCTCGATTTGGCAGGCCGCGCAGATTTACTATCAGGATCGTGGGGAGTATCCCGCGAACGTAGAGGATCTGCAGGATAACAAGTATGTGAATGTTTCGGAGTCCACACTTTTGCAGTGGAACTTCAGCTTTTCGGGCAATCCGCCGGATGAGATCATCGCTTTGTCTACGGATCAGATGAAGGGCGGCAGCGGCAAGGAAGTTCGCTATGACGTGAAGCGCGGCACGTGGCGCGGCTACGGACTACCGGAGCCTGACGAAGAGTAAGAATGTTTGGTCCGGAGCGGCGTTTTGCCGCTCCGGACTGTTTGCATTTTTTGTAATCAGGCGCAAGAAAGGAAGCGAGGACATCAGGTGGCTGAAGTAGCGACGGCACAGCATCTCAACATCTTTGAACTGCTCCGGTTTGCCGTGGATCAGGGGGCCTCGGACCTTCACCTGAGCAGCGGTTCAATTCCGATGATACGCGTTCACGGTCGGATGCGGAAGTTGAATCTTCCGCGGATGGCTCACGCGACGTTGGAGAACATTGTTCAGCAGGTTTTGACGCGCGAGCAGTTGGAGCGATTTCTTGAGATGAAGGAGATTGACTTCTCCGCGAAACTTGAGGACATCGCGCGTTTTCGTGTCAACGTATTTCAGCAGATCAACGGTTACGGCGCGGTTTTTCGTACGATACCTTCTGAGATTCGCACCTTTGAGGAGTTGGGTCTGCCGGAGACGATGCGGGATTTGGCGGATCGCGACCGGGGTTTGGTGCTGTTGACCGGGCCGACGGGTTCGGGAAAGACGACGACGCTTGCGACGATGGTGGATTGGATCAACGAGTACAAGGAGCTTCACATCATCACGATTGAAGATCCGGTTGAGTTTTTCCATGATTCCAAGAATTGCATGATGAATCAGCGCGAGCTTGGGGCGAACACGCACAGTTTTGCGAATGCTTTGCGGGCGGCGCTTCGTGAAGACCCGGACGTGATTCTGGTCGGTGAAATGCGCGACTTGGAGACGATTTCTTTGGCCTTGACGGCAGCGGAGACGGGTCACTTGGTTTTTGCGACGCTGCACACGTCGAGCGCGGCGAAGACCATTGACCGCATTATTGATATTGTCCCGGCGGCGCAGAAGACTCAGGTTCGCTCGATGCTTGCAGAGTCTTTGGAGGCCGTAGTGGCACAGAAACTGCTGCCTCGTAAGGATGGCGGCGGACGCGTTGTGGCCGCGGAATTGATGGTTGCCACGACGGCGTTTCGGAATTTGATTCGCGAAGACAAGATCTACCAGATACCTTCCGTTATTCAGTCTGGCGGAAAGTCCGGAATGCAGAGCCTTGATCAGGACTTGATGCGTTTGTTGCACAAGGGTCTGATCAGTCGCGAGACTGCGGCTCATGTGGCTGAGAATCCGAAGTTGTTCGAGGTTAACCTCTCCGAGTAGGGGGGTGGGCCTTGAACCACTGGGTTTCATCAATGAGGCCAAACATGAGAAAGAGCAGAAGCGCGCTTCAGCGCGGCGCGGCGGATCTGGTTACGGTTGCCGTTGGGCTGACCATCCTTGCCATTGCGGCGGTAGGGACCAGCTATTCGCTGGTTTACGGTCGTGAGGCGCTAATCCAACAGGAACATTATCGGGTTGCCCTGTACGAGTTGCGGGGATTCATGGAGCGTGAGATGGCCAAAGTGAAACTCCTTGACGAGTATCGGCGGCCGGAACGACTCCTTGACGACGGCAAGTACACTTTTTACCTCGATTCCTGGGGTGATCGCGACGGGAACATGAAGGTGACGCCGTGCGAGATTTGGCGTGAGCGGATTGACGCTTACGATGATTTCACGACGGGGTTGAGTCCGGATTACTTCCGGATTACGGCGTATGCGGCATGGCAGGAGCCGGTGGTCGCGGGCTACAATCTTGAGGCCAGCGACATGGACGGACCTCAGCGCGCGATTACGCTGACGACCACATTCAGATTACCCCAATAGGAGGAAACATGAGCACACTCAAGAACTTCCTCAAGTTGGTCTGGAATCGCACGTTGCCGGACTCGTCGGGCTTCACGCTGGTTTCGCAAGCGGTAATTGTATTTATCGGTTCGACGGCGTTGCTGGGCGGATGGGCTGCTTACCGCGATTTCAATATGCAGTGGCGCGTGTCGAATGCTGAGCGGCAGATGGATCAGTATGCGCATTCGACGATGACGGGGTTGATCAACATCTTTCAGTCGTCTTGGGGGGCGCAAGAGCTTGCGAGCGGCAGATCCCCGATCTGGCGGTTTGCGATCATGGAGGCTGTGAAAGAGAATCTGGGTCTGAACAGCACGAGTGAAGCGGACGGTCACTACCCCTATCAGACCGACAATTTTTTCACGGCGAATCAGTATACCTTTGGTCACTCGATGGACGGCGGGTTTGTTCGGGTTTCCGCTCATCCGGATCGCGGGGTTTTGATCAACGGGACCTACCCGAAGTGGGCTAATCCGCGAACGTCGTGGTCAACCTATTTCTGGCGCGGGAATGCGCGGATACGGCCGGATGAATTGTCCTGCTATGATAGTCGCGACCGTATGCAGATGACGTCGCTGGAGCTCGATTACGAGTTTTACAATGACCCGAATGTGACGCTTGCGGGCGAATCGGGCAAGCAGTTGAAGTTCGGAGTCATCACGATTCGCATGGTCTTGCAGTATCGTTATCGCGCGGACGACATTATCGGTCTCTATGGGGACGATTACATTCGTGAGCGCGTTTTTGAGACGAAGATATTTCCGCTTAACCACGGAAGCCAAGTGAACAGCAATCCGTTCTGGCAGCAGTTCGGGGTGAGCGGTCAACTGGGCTGATCCGAGGAATTTTGAAACAGGACGGCATGAGTTTGGTTCGGGTGGGTCGCTCGAGAGGGCGGCCCACCCAGAACGTAACCTGTGGAGGGTGAGAAGACGACGACAGTAAGAGCCCGCCGCGAGAGTTTGCGCTTTCTGGTTTGGATCGCATCCGAGTCAGGAATCGGGAGCTTCGCACCATGCGCGCTTTCATTTTGCAGTCTGTCCGATCACGGAATACGCAGGGAACGATTATGATCAGAACTCAAGACACACCGCAGGCGCGCCGGGACGGCGGGTACATCATGATTGCGATGACGGCTTTGGTGGCCACATTGTTGGGCACGGGCATCGCTTTCATGCAATGGGCCAGTGACGAAGTTGAGCAGACGCACCACTCCGAGGCTGCGATGCAAGCCTTTTACCTTGCTCAGAGCGGGATCATAGAGAAGGGGCTTGCGTGGCTAGAGGGTCAGCAGGCCGGACTTCTTCCGCGCACGGAGACGATTCTTGGTGACGGTGAGGTTCGCGGAGTGGGCCGCTATCGCGACGTGAGAATCTCGCCGGTATTCGGTTCTTTGCAGGATCCGAACAATTTCAGCTTTCTTGAGAAGTTCAAGATCACGGCCTATGGGGAAGTGGAGGCGCCGTGGTGGGACGAAGGCGGCAATATTGACGCGAAAAAAGTCGTCCGCAAGGCGGTTCTTTACGTTCAGGTGCGGAGCTTCTCAGATTACATGTACCTGACAGATGTCGAGACCTCTCTGACTTTCCCTGGGGACGTTGTTCGGTTTTGGGGCCGCGATACTCTCTGGGGGAGGACGCATTCCAACGATTGGATTGCGACGCAGAACGTGAACGGCTTGCCGGTGTTCTATGACATCGTTTCGACGACGAAGCCTTCCTTCCGTCCGGGTTCTCCGAATCCGGCGGGGCAGTTTTTGGGTGGTGCGCCGTATTTTAATGCACCTTACGTTGTGCTTCCGGCGTTGGCGGAGCCGATACGCGAAGGGGCGGCGTCGGAAGGTCACTTTTATGAAGTTGTTGGGCATGAGTGGCGCGCATTCGTGAACGGAGCGAACTTGCAGCTTTATCACTGGCCCGAGGGAACTCCGTTTGATCCGGCTGTTGCGACGATGATACCGATTTCTCTTGGGGATTGGCCTTGCGTGTTCGTGAACAACGGGCGGATGGAAGTTCTGGGTGTGATGAGCGCATCCAATATGGGCTTGACGCTGGGTTGTTCGGATGATATTCGGATCATAGACGATCTGATGTTTCAGGGGACGAACATGACGAACGGCACGCTTCCGCCTGCATGTTCGAGTATGCTGGGTTTAGTCGGGGAGAGCTGGATTTACATCGCGAATACGTGGGAAAACGGGCGCGAAGGCTGCACAGGCACGACCCCGGATCATTGCCACATTGTGATTACGGCGGCGCTTGTGGTCTTAGGTTCGAGCTTTCAGTTTGAGCAGATGAACGACGTATTTGATCCGTACATCAGTCCCGTTGCTCCGGACAATCGTGGGAATATCGTGATGACGGGTTCGATCACACAGCGGTACCGCGGTTACGTTCACCGCTCGAACTTGGGTGATACGGGCTACGGCAAGGTCTATCACTACGATTATCGCTTTTTGAGTCAGCGTCCGCCTTGTTTCTTGGGCGCAGAAGATGATGAAGGTCGCGCGCTGTTCAACATCACGCAATGGGGTCAGGCTTCGGAAGACCCGGTGGATGTTGCGCGAGGACGCAGAGTCCGATACAATTAGTTTGAGATTGCGCGGGTCGCGGGACCCTTTGCGCGCGAGTTCTTTGACAGGCGACGGTACGTCATCGCAATCACTTTTCGTGTGTTTGTGAAACTTGTGTCGTGAAAACTTCCGCTTTCTTTCTTGGCAATTCCGAGGCAGAGAGCGAGAGCTTCACGGGGTAGCGCCGGTTTAACAGAGCACGCAAGGTGAGACTATGTTCGACGCGAATCAGGTTCGGGAGTCCCGTCGTGACGGCGGGTATATCATGGTTGCGATGATGGCGCTGGTTGTCGCGCTGCTTGCTTCGGGTTTGGCCTTCATGCAGTGGGCTTCGGATGAGTCGCAGCAGACTCATCACTCCGAGGCAGCGATGCAAGCCTTCTATCTTGCTCAGACGGGAATCATTGAGAAGGGCATGGCCTGGTTGGAAGGTCAGCAGTCCGGGCTTCTTCCGACGAGCGAGGTTCTATTGGGCGGCGGCGAAGTGCGCGGAGTGGGACGCTACAGCGACGTCAGGGTCTATCCTCTGGATCCGACCAATTTGAGCAATCTTGAGAAGTACAGGATTTCTGCGGTCGGCGAGGTCTCGACTCCCTGGTGGGATGACGACGGCGATAGTGAGCAGAAGAGTGTTGCCCGGAAAGCGGTGTTATACGTTCAGCGTCGCAGCTTCTCGGACTACATGTATCTGACGGACCATGAAACATCTTTGACTTTTGAAGGCGACATCGTTCGGTTTTGGGGACGTGACACGCTGTGGGGGAGAACGCATTCCAACGATTGGATTGCGACGCAGAATGCGGGCGGCGGCTTGCCGGTGTTCTATGACATTGTTTCGACTTGTCAATCAGGATTCAGACCTGGATCACCGAATCCCGCAGGGGAGTTCTGGGGCGGGCCTCCGGTCTTCAATGCTGCATACGTGCTCCTTCCGCAGCTTGCGGACCCGATACGAAACAAGGCGGCGGCGGAAGGTCACTTCTACGAAGTGACTGGGCATGAATGGCGGGCAGAGGTAAACGGAGCCGTGCTTCAACTCTATCACTGGGAAGAGGGAACTCCGTTTGATCCCGCGAATGCTTCGATGACGTCAATTGAACTTGGCTCTTGGCCCTGTGTGTTTGTGAACGAGGGCAAGATGGACGTGCTGGGCGTGATGGACGCGAGCTATATGGGATTAACCCTAGGTTGCTCGGATGACATACGGATCATTGATGACCTGATGTACTCCGGCACAAACACAAGCACGGGACAGTTGCCGTTAGGCTGCACGAGCATGTTGGGATTGGTGGGGGAGAGTTGGATCTACATTGCGAACACTTGGGAGAACGGTCGCGAGAATTGCACGGGGACGACTGCGGATCATTGCCACATCGTGATTACAGCGGCGATTGTTGCGCTGGGCGCGAGCTTTCAGCTTGAGCAGATGAACGACGTGAATGATCCGTACATTTGTCCTACGCCTCCCGCGACGGACGAACGGGGAAACATTGTAATGACGGGTTCGATCACGCAGCGCTATCGCGGCTATGTTCACCGTCAGAATCACAGTGGAACGGGCTACGGCAAAGTTTATCACTACGACTACCGGTTCCTTGAGCGGCGCCCTCCTTGTTTCATCGGCGCTCAGGATGATCAGGGCCGCGCGTTATTTAATGTAGTGCAGTGGGGTCAGGCTTCGGAAGACCCGGTGGATGTTGCGCGAGACCGGCGCGTCCGCTACAACTAAGAGATTCTGCGAGTTTGGACTCGCATTTAGTCGGCATAGATTGTATCTTTCAGATGCTCGGTCGGAGTTCTCGGCAGTGAAGGCGCGTCCTTCACGGTCGTGGTTTCCATCCGAAGCGCGGCTCCCCTCCCTTCCCCTGCCGCACCTTGATTAGACAACACAGACAGAGCGCAGAAACCGCACAGCATTCTCCTCACTTGGAGTTCCCGTGTTTGGATTGAAGACAAATGTGCGTGTCGGACTGGATATCGGTTCGCACGCGATCAAGCTGGTGGTTGCCGAGAAGCACGGCGACAAGCACCGGATAGTCGGCGCATGGGCGCGCGACATTTATACCGGTACGAATGAGAAGTACGATTTGGACGGCCCGAAGAAGACGTCGGTTGTTCCGATTGTGCTGGACATGTTCAATGAGGCCGGATTGAAGCCCAGGCGCGTCGCGCACTTGGGCTCTTGTCTTTCCGGTTTGAACATGGCAACGAAGGAGATACGCACGCTTCAGATGTCCGAGGAGGAGATGAACTCCGCCTTGACTCAGGAGGCGCGCAAACATCTTCCATTGGACGGCAGTGAGTCTCTGGTAGATTACCAGATTCTCGGCGACGATCCGCGCGAGGCCGACAAGGTTCGCGTGCTGATTGCGGTGACGACGAAGCGCATGTTTGATTCTCATCTGGACATCTTGCGCGAGTTGGAACTTAAGCCCGGCGTGGTGGATTTGGAGCCGCTTTCGGCCGTGAACGCTTACATCACTCACTCGGAATTGCCGGATGAGGGTGTGGTCTGCTGTTTGAATATCGGCGCGCGCCGCACGAATCTGATGATTCTCGGGCGGAAGGACATGTACTTCAGCCGCGATCTTCCGGTTGCGGGGTGGTCTTTTACGGAAGACATCATGAAGAAGCTGGATTGCAGTTTTGCAGACGCCGAGGAGATCAAGCGTCGCCAAGGGTTGACGGCGAAAGACATCAAGCCGGTCGGCGCGGCGGACTCGTCGAGCTTAAGCGCCAGTCTTGCGTTGCATGACAAGTCTCCTCTTGATAAAATGTATGACGAGATCAACCGTTCGATTCGCTATTATGTGAAGGAGACGGGACAGAGCGGCGTGGTGAAGTTTATTTTGTTCGGTGGCTGCGCCTCGTCGCAGGAGCTTTGCGACTTTGTGGCGGCCAAGTTCAGTGTTCCTTGCGAGGCTTATGATCCGTTCCATGGACGGGACGGCTCGATTCACGTTTCGAACCGCCCGCAATTTGCGGCGGCGGTGGGGCTTGCGCTTCGGGCGCAGGCGATTTACTAAGATTTAACCAGCCGCAAGGCGAGTTCCACAGGCATGGTTCGACAGTTTACAATCAACTTAAATAAGGGCGAAGGCGAACTCGTCCTCAGACAGCGCAAGCAGGAGCGGCGGAGTTTTCTGCTGCTTGGGATTCTTGGTCTGGTGTTCGCGGTGCTTGGCGGGATCACCTGGGCGCAGAATCAGGCGATCAATCAGGTGATCAAGTCTCGCGAGGACAAGCTGGCTCGGATTCAATTTGAGCTGGACAGTCTGAAGCGCGAAGGCACGAACGTCTCGAAGGATGACGTGACGGCGCTTGCGACACTGGAGCAGGAGCGCTTTCTCTGGGCGCGCAGGCTTGAAGTGCTTTCCGAGATTCTTCCTGCGGGAACGTCCATTACCGGCATGGAACTCCAGAATCACCGTCTGGAGATTTCGGCTCTTGCTCAGGTGGACAGCACTCAGAAGGAGTTCGAAGTGATTTCGCACTTCGTTGATCTCTTGAAGACGACTCCGGATTTTCGTCAGGGGATGTACGAAATAAAGTTTGACAAGTCGCTTCGCAAGGAAGTTGAGGAGCAGGATTGTCTGATGTTCTCGGTCGTGTGTCAGACTCGCGATCCTGATCGTGACCGCAAGAAGGCTCGCGCGCAATCCACCACGACAGGTCCGACAAAAACTTTGGTTCCTGGCACCTAAGGGGAAGCACATCATGAAGAAAGCACTCTTTGCACTTATTCTCCTGACCTTTTGCGCCGGCAGCTTCTACTACTTTGACAAGTATGTCTATAAGCCGAAGCCCGCGAAGGTGAAGGAACTTGACGAGTCAATTCAGCGCGAAAATGAGAAGCTGATCGCGGCTCAGATTATTGCCAATGAATTGAAGCAGGTGACTCGACTAATCGAGGGCAATCTTGCGCAGTCCGCGCGAGATAGCCTGGCGGAAGACGCATCGCTGCCGTTCATGAATCAGTTGACGGATATTCTGCGTGAGCACGATATCCAATTGAAGTCCGTGGAGCCGGGCAAGTCGCGCAACTTGAAGACTCACGTCACGACGCCCTACACCGTTGAGATATTTACGAGCTACAAGTCTCTGGTGAATTTCCTGAACGACGTCGAGAAGAGCAACCGTTTGGTGACAGTGGACAAATTCGAGTTATCGAGTCAGGTGAAGCAAGTTCAGGCTTTGGCCAAAGACGGTCTGATTGACAAGCGTCCGATGTCGTTGACGGTTTCGACGCTGACACTCATTAAGCAGAAATAGCCGATAGGCAGATCAAATATGACGCAGCGAGTAAATGTCCTTTGGGGAATCCTGTCGTCCCTGCTGATCTTTTCGATGATATGGATCGGTTGGCGGAATTACAAGATTTCCGAACGGATTGAAGTGATGAAGAACAAATCAATTGTTCTTGGCACGGACGAGCAGTTGGAAGAGACGGTCAACACGCTCGAGAAGGATTTGAACGAGCGCATGGCTTACGAGACGAACGTGACGACGGATCCCTTGGATTTGACGCGCACGCTTCAGTCGCGCGCATTTTTGGCGAGTCTGGGATTGCGCGAGACTCTGGAGCAGCGGGGCCGGATGCGGTTGTCGTGCACGGTCTTGGGGGACAATCCGACGGGGATTGTAAAGTTCATGGGCCGCAGTCACATTTTGCGTGTTGGCGACGAGTTGAGTGGATTTCGCGTGGCGTCAATCAACGCGCGGGAGATGGTTTTGATGAAGGGCGGATCGCGTCTTGTTCTGGTGAACGAGTCTGCTCCCGAGGGGGAGTTCTCGGAGCGTCAGAATTCTTTGCAGGGCGGATCGAATTTTTAGCTTCAGGAGGGGTCTTGAAGAAGCGGACAATTGAAAAGACATTAACGCCGAGATAGAGGACGAGCTTTTGAAACTGGCCATGCATCTCTGTAATAATCAGCAGCCGTCGCGCACGCGCGGTTCCCACCCAGCGCTCAGCCTGTTGCTGACGCTCGTATTCGCCTGCTGGACCTTTGTGGCTCCGGCGGTGCAGGCACAGACCACGGAAGGTCTGCAAAGATTGGTGACGATTGACGCCGACGATGCGTTTTTGCCGTCGGTTCTTTCGATTTTGGCGGCCGAGAGCGGTTACAATATTGTAACCGGGCCGCAGGTCAATCAGGAAGAGCGGATTTCGATTCACCTTCGGGACACTCCCATAGAGCAGGCGATGAATCTGGTCGTCCGCGCCGCGGGATTGTCCTACGAGATTGTCGGAAAGTCCTTCTTGGTTGCTCCGGCGAAAAATTTGAAAGAGCAAGTCGGTCTCACCTCGTATGTCGTGAACTTGAAGTATACGGATGCGGCGACTGGGGCCGGAATGCTCAAGCATCTATCGGATGAGATCACGATTGACGCGACGGGCAACAAGCTCTTGATCGTCACGAGCCCGAAGGTGCTGGCCGACGTTCAGCGGGTTGTGGATGAAGTGGATGTTCCGCCGCTTCAGATTCTGCTCGAATGCCGCATGATTGAGGTCGCGGTGGACAATCAGGAAGCTCTGGGCATGGACTGGAATCGTGTTTCGAGCCTTCAGTCCGTGATCATGGAATCTCCGGTTGACGCTTACGGCAATCGCGTAACGGCAGAGGGCGCGACGGACTTGTCG
>JADLDM010000205.1 GCA_020846695.1 bacterium
ATTCAGGAATGTTATGAAGTACCATTTCGTTCGCGTTGTTGTCTTATGCGTTGCATGCGCGTTAGCCGGCTGCGTAGCGTTTCGCTCGGGATTGCAGGGTGAGTATGAAGGTGATAAGAGGGGCCGCACAGAGCGCAACAAAGTCTCCGTGCTGTTTCACTTCACGCACTTACATCAAGAGCGAGGGTACGATGCGTTGCCCGACGTTGTTGATGCAAGTTCGATGATGCAGGACTTTGAACTTGTTTTCGATGACGCACTTTCGGAATTCTCGAACTTGGGCGATTATGACACGTTCACGGATCGCGCACATGACGTCTATGAGCCCAAGCGCCGCGATGAACTCGATAGCTTGATGCGGACCAATCAGTACACCCTTCACATTCGAATCAAGCAGGAGCGGAGTTTCGCGGGCTTCTATCTCGGAGCGATGCTGAGTATCGTAAGCGCGACCGTGATTCCGATTCCTTAGCGCAAGAGCTACACGATGGAGACAACCGTGAATCGTGCCGATGGAGCGGAAGTCGCCGCCTACCGCCGAAGCGCGCGCATTTCGAACTGGGTGCAGGCGCTACTCATTGTCGCCTATCCGTTCGCGCCGGAAGAGTGTAAGACAGAGGAACTCATGATTGAGATGCTGCATGACACGTTCCGGCAGATTGACGACGAAGGGGTGTTACAATAGCAGAATCGAACTCTCCAAATGCGCGAAGCCCCACTCGATTGAGCGGGGCTTCTGTTATTTTATTGCGATGAGTTCTAATGCGATGCCGTGACAATATAGAAGAACTTGTCACCCGGATCATTGAGAATTCCGAGATCGGCGTAAGTGGTATCTGCGGTCACGGTAATCTCGTTTGCGGGTATGGCTGTGACATCCGGAGTGCTGGCACGATAGACGTGATAGGTCGGCGTGTCGCAATTTACAGACGGCCAACGCAAGATAATGTCCTCGCCACTCTTCAAAATGGTCAGAGAATCCGGAGCCGGGCACGACCAATTTATCAAACTGAAGGTGTAGGGGCCATAACATGGGGTGCAATGTCCATCCAAGAAGAAATAGTAGGTGCTGTCCGGCTCAGCCCAGAAGTCGAACCACGCGCTATCTGGGTTGATTCCAATATCACAATAGAGGACTGTTCCAGTGGCACAATTATTCTTTCGCACGTGCATGGTGTTAGGCCAAGCGGCACTCATTGAAGCTCTGACCATCATGGAGTCAGCGGGTGCAAAGTTATACACCAAGTCCGGCGCTTCTCCTACCGAGCACCCGCTGTAGCTGAATTGATTTGTAGCGATTTCCGTGCTTCCATTGTCCACATAGGGCAAGGCCGTGATCACCCTTCCGGGACAAATATCTAAGGTAGAATCCCTCACGGAACTTTGAACGCGGAGATTGTAGTACCCGTCCGGAGTTCCTTGATAGTATCCAAAATTGCGAGTCCCGACTTCGATGTAAACCGTCTGTCCGGTCCACATACCGAGATCGTGCATTGGCACGGAACTCTCCCGATCAAAATCATATACCGTTACCGACGCGCCGCTGCAACATGCTCCATCTAGCCACAAACGCATGGTGGTGCCATGATATGTAATATGCCCACTTCCTGTCATGTCAAAGAAAAATAGGCCGTCGTAGGGAGCGGTGAACACATAGAACCGGTCATTCGTCGGATCGCCTACACAATCATCGTTGAAATACGGGGATTCGAAATAATCTGAATAGAGGGAAGAGCCTGGCGCGTCAATAACAAACGCGTGTTCGCAATCTCCGGGCGGCGGCGCCACTCGCAGAGTAAAATCGACAATACCACTTGGAGAGCATCCGATTTCAATATGAACCACCTGTCCGGCATTCATCGCAAGATCATATTCTGGCCGCGAGTTGTTACATGCATCGCGGACAACATTGCCATTGACGCTGTTGACAGCGATGGAGTTTCCGCTGCAGCAGGTTCCGTCGATCCAGAGTCGCATGGAGTACGGTTGTACGTTCTCATTTCCGAAGGTGCCGCAAAGGCTAAAGCGATATATTGCGGAGTCGGGTGCCGTGAAAACAAAGTAGCAAGCAGCGTTTTCAACACAGGACGTCCCACATGGAACAAAATAAGAGCTGTAGTAATGATAAAGCGAGTTGGAAATCAGATGTGGATCGTCGCAACTTGAGCCCGAGGTCGGCGTCACATGAAATTGGAAAGTAGGCGGGTCCATCAACGGGTCGCCGGTTATTCCGATTTCTATGAAGACATATGACGAATGATACATGTATAGAACGAATTGTGGATTACCGTCGGCGCAACCACTATCAACGACCACCGCTTCGCTACAGCATGTGCCGTTCAAGGATGATACTTTCATCTGAAAATCAACTGTGGTGACGCTACCGCACATGTCGAAGCGATATGAGCCGGATGCCGGCGCTACAAAGTAGTAGAAGAAGTCGTTGGCTGGGCCGCCGGGGCAGTCGTCATTGATACCCGATTCCAATTGGCCGCTGTCGCTGTAGGGAAGTGAGCCGACTGTGATGGCACTTTCACAGGTCCCTCCGGCCGGCGGCGTCACGTCGGCCACATTGAACACATAGTTCGGCGCAATCGCCCATTCGATGCCGGATTTCCCGACTTCGATATAGACAACCTGCCCAGAGGTCATTGCCAGATCATACAGGGGGTAGCCATCCTCGCATCCACTGTTCGCTGACACAGGGGCACCGCTACAACATGTTCCTTCCGTCCAGATTCGCATCATCTGATCACAGCAATTGTTCGAGCCGCACATGTCGAAGCGAAACGTGCCGCTATTGGGCGCAATGAAAACGTAGAACAGATCATTGACAGGTGCGCCCGGGCAATTCGGATCAAACCCCGAATCCAATTGCCCCGAATCCGTGTAGGGAAGCGTGCCGACAACGGTCGCCTCGACGCACGTGCTGCCTCCCAGAGCGAAAGCCGTGTTGGAGATCCACAGGCACGCGAGTAATGCTAATGAAAAGTATCTCATACGCCTCCTTGCATCTCGAAATTCACCAAAAGACAATATAGTCGCTCATTCGTGTCCCCACAAGCGTTTGTAAATAAGTAAATTGAATTTTTGTGGACCTTATAATCTGGATTTTGTCGAGTTCGGACTCTCTCATAAGAGCCTGCCTCTCATCGAACTCACTTAACTCTGTTCAGGGGTTTGTTTTTTATGGAATAGATACTTGATAGGCTGAGTTGATTTCGGGGAACTTTGAGTGTATATTTGACGTGTAATTAGCAGTCGCATGAGATGAGTGCTAACAGATTGATTTGACCGGACAACGGCCACCCCCCTGTGGTCCCCCCGCAGAGCAGGGGGACAAATCAGATGAGATAGAAACCCATTCCTAAATAACCAAACAATGGAGCAAAGACCCCATGAAAATCAAGCCGATTGACGAGCGCGTGCTGATCAAGCCGCTCGAAAAAGAAGAGAAGACCGTTGGCGGAATCATCATCCCCGATACCGCCTCGAAAGAACGTCCGCAGATGGGCGAAATCATCGCCATGGGCGACGACGTCGAACTGACCGAACGCAAGCAGAAGAAGATGTCCGAAATCCTGAAGGTAGGAGATCAGATCGTCTATGCGCGCTACGGCGGAACCGAAGTCAAGATTGACGACAAGGAATACACGCTGATCTCGAGAAGCGATATTCTGGCGAAGGTTGAGAAGTAGTGCTTGACAAGCACGCAATGTTTCAGCTCTGTCATTCTGAACGTAGCGCAGCAAAGTGAAGAACCCCTCTGAGAGATCTTTCACTGCGTTCAGGATGACGACCCAAACAAAACGCAAACAACTAACAAGGTATAAACTATGGCAAGCAAACTGATTGACTTCGATGTCGAAGCGCGTTCGCAGCTCAAGAAGGGCGTGGACATCCTCGCGAATGCAGTGAAGGTCACGCTCGGTCCCAAGGGCCGCAACGTCGTGATCGAGAAGAAGTGGGGCGCTCCCACCGTCACCAAGGACGGCGTCACCGTCGCAAAAGAAATCGAACTTGAAAACGCGGTCGAGAACATGGGCGCGCAGATGGTTCGCGAAGTCGCCTCGAAGACTTCCGATATCGCCGGCGACGGAACCACCACAGCGACGGTGCTCGCGCAGGCTATCATCCATGAAGGCTTGAAGAACGTCACCGCCGGCGCGGATCCGATGTCCCTCAAGCGCGGTATTGATAAGGCCGTCTCGAAAGTAGTCGAAGACCTCAAGAAGAACGGCAAGGCCGTTTCGGGCAAGAAGGATATCGCCGCAGTCGGTACGATTTCCGCCAACAACGACAAGACCATCGGCGATCTGATTGCGGACGCAATGGACAAGGTCGGCAAGGACGGCGTGATCACCGTCGAAGAAGCGAAGTCCATGGAGACCTCGCTGGAAGTCGTCGAAGGTATGCAGTTTGATCGCGGCTATCTTTCGCCCTACTTCGTCACGAATCCCGACGAAATGGAAGCCGAACTCGAGTCGCCCTACATTCTGATCTACGACAAGAAGATCTCCTCGATGAAGGACTTGCTTCCGATTCTTGAGAAGGTTGCACAGTCGGGTCGCGCGTTCCTGATGATCGCGGAAGACGTGGAAGGCGAAGCGCTCGCCACGCTCGTGGTTAACAAGTTGCGCGGCACGCTGAAGGTCGCGGCGGTGAAGGCTCCCGGATTCGGTGATCGTCGCACGGCGATGCTCGAAGATATCGCAACGCTCACGGGTGGTCGCGTGATTTCCGAAGAAGCGGGCTTCAAGCTTGAAAACGCCGTGATGGGCGATCTCGGAACCGCGAAGAAGATTATCATTGACAAGGACAACACGACGATCGTGGAAGGCGCGGGCAAGCAGGACGAAATCAAGGGCCGCATCTCGCAGATCAAGAAGCAGATTGAAGGCACGTCTTCCGATTACGACCGCGAGAAGCTGCAAGAGCGTCTGGCGAAACTGGCCGGCGGCGTTGCGGTGCTGAAGGTCGGCGCGGCCACGGAAGTTGAGATGAAGGAGAAGAAGGCGCGCGTGGAAGATGCGCTTCATGCGACGCGCGCTGCCGTTGAAGAAGGTATCGTCCCCGGTGGCGGTGTGGCTCTGCTTCGCGCGCAGAAGGTGCTCGATAACTTCAAGCTCGATGGCGACGAGCAGCTCGGCGTGAGCATCATTCGCCGCGCACTGGAAGAGCCGATTCGCATGATTTCGCAGAACGCGGGTCTTGAAGGCTCGGTGGTCGTGAACAAGATTCGTGAGAACGCTAAGTATAGCTTCGGCTTGAATGCCGCGAGCGAGGTCTTTGGCGATCTGCTTGATGACGGCGTGATTGACCCGACCAAGGTTGTCAGAGTCGCTCTTGAAAACGCGGCTTCAGTCGGCGGACTGCTCTTGACCACCGATTGCGCGATTCACGAGAAGAAGGAAAAGGCTCCTGCGGCTCCGGCAATGCCCGGCGGCGGAATGGGCGGC
>JADLDM010000206.1 GCA_020846695.1 bacterium
GAGGCCGCCATGTTCAGACCTATCAACAGTGACGACCGCACACGCTTCATTCCACCGCCCGAACACGTTCGGCAAAGCGACCCCGCGCACTCTTCCGGCACGCGGGATTTCGGTTATGAAGTCGAGCGCATTCAGCGCGAACGCAAGGAACATCATCACGATAGCTACCCGGAAGATAGTTTCGAGCGCTCGGAAGATGAGAAGCCTGCTGAGCAGAAGCAGCCTGATGACCGTGAGCAGCTCAAACAGAAACCCGAAAGCGAAGGCGAAGACGGTCATGTGGATATGCAGGCATAGAGCGCTTGCCGCGCTGGTTTTGCTCGCGCTTGCGGCGCTCTCTGCTGAGGCCGCAACCTTGAACTCCATTCGATTCGGTACACACGAGCAGTTCGACCGCGTGGTCTGCGATCTCTCATCCGAAACTACCTACGAAATCAGAACGCTACCCTCGGGTGTTCTCGAACTCTACTTGAAGAACACCGACGTCTCAGAGAAGTTCTTTCTCCCGAAACTTCCGGCAAATGTCAAAGTGCTCACCTTGGTGGAAGCCTTCCGCGAGAACGAGCGGGACGTCGTGATCGAGATTCGCGGCAAGGCGGCGCTAACCGCAAAGGAAATTGTGCTCCAGGGGCAATCATGGAGACTTGCGCTCGACATATCAAGTGACGAAACCGAGACCTCGCCGGCACAGAAGGTTGTCCCGAAGCAGACTGAGGAGCCGCGGCCTTACATACCCGGCGACAAGCCGATTGAGACGAAGTTTGCTCAAGAGGACAAGAAGAGCGACACTCCGTCGGAACACCTACCCGTTGAGGAACATAAGCAACTCGCGCAATCACCGAAGGCTGAGAAGCCCAAGGTTGAGCAGCGCAAGGAGAGTGTGACTCCCAAGCATGAATCCATGCCTCTTGAATCTGAGAAACCGATTCCTGCTCGAACGGAATCGGACGACGAGCAGTTGCTCGCAAGATTGAAGGCGCCGCTTTCTATTGATGAGCCGGCGGACACTTTGAAAGCGCTCGATGTGCTGGCAATCTTCTACGAAGTGATGGGAGACACGGAATCCGCCGCGCAGTTCGAGGGTCTGCTTACTGAAAAAGAGCAGGCGAAATCTTCCGCGCGCCGCGTCGCACCGCAAGTCATGCGAACCTCTTCCGAGCCGCGCTTTCCTGATTGGCTCTTGATCGTGCTTGCAATCGTCGGAGGGCTTGCCGGCGGAGTTCTCGGAACCCGGCTCGCGCAGTCGGGCAAGAACATGAAGCTCTCTTTCAAGATGCCCAAGCTGCCCACGTTCAAGAAAAAGAAGAGCGAAACCAAGGAAGTGTCCGAGCCGGAAGCGAAAGAACTGAAACGGCATAGCGACGAGTTGGATAAGGCAGTGCAGCGCGAGAAGAAGAGTGTCAAGAAGGAAGTCCCTGACGATGTCGTCAAAGAGGCCGAGTCCGCATTTCCTGCGGATGAGCCTGCGGCTGAAGTGATGATGAAGGAGTCGCTGATGGATCGCCGCGTGAAACGCGTACTCGAACTCTCAGCTCAGAAGCGCAACATCGCAGACATTGCCAAGGAGCTCGACATGGGGCAGGACGAAGTGAAACTTATTCTCGATCTAAATTCATAGGAGTATCGGTGAGCTTCCAGAGTATTCCGCTGCGTGTCGGCGAAATTTTGGCCGCGAAGGTGCGCAGAAAACTTGCGTCCAATCGCGTGATGATAGAACTCAAGGGCCGTATGATGGTGGCCGATCCGGATCAAGCGGTCAACGTCGGTGACTACATTTCGGTGCAGGTAATTGCGATTTCGCCGCGCATTCGCTTGCGACTCTTGCCTCCGCCCCAGACCGCAACAAATCAACCTCTTCCTGTTGACCTGCGCACCTGAGACCAAGCGGCATCTTCTGCCGAGACCGGTTTTCCCATGTCCACACTCCCCGCAAAACCCAACTCTAAGTTTAGTTAAATCAAAGTTTCGACTATTGCATTTCGCCACGTGAGGTTGCTATAGCGTCTGGCACCATCCTTGCACTTGTTCTGCATGGATTAACCACAGCCAGACATGATCAAAGGCATCTACACTTCAGGCGCGGCAATGCGCGCGGGAATCGTCCGACAGGACATCACCGCCAATAACCTCGCTAACAGCGGAACCTCCGGCTTCAAGCGCGATCGCTTCGTGCTCGAACAGCAGGTGAGCGGAGCGAATACGGCAAACTCAAAGCAATTGCTTGACGCCGTATCCGCATCGCGCTACACGAGCTTTCATCCCGGCCCTATCGAATCCACGGAGTCGCCTTTGGACTTCGCGCTTCAGGGACCGGGCTTTTTTGTTGTGGCAGATGAGGCCGGACAGAGCTTCACGCGCAACGGAAGATTCGACCGTAACTCCGACGGGCTCCTCGTGGATGCGTCGGGACGCCGCGTGCAAGGACAGGGCGGAGACATTACGCTGCCTCCGGGAATTGTGTCCGTGAGCGAGCGTGGTGAAATCGCCGTGGACGGGGCGCTGATTGATCGCTTGCGCGTTGTGGATTTCTCCGATTCACTCGCTCTGGAAAAGACCGGCGACGGACTCTTCGCGGACCCGCGCAGTGAGGCAGGACAGCTTGCTCTCGACAGCGCGGCAATTCAGCAGGGGTTTCTCGAACAGTCCAACGTGGATGCGGTACAGGAGATGGTCGAAATGATTGCGACCTCCAGAAACTACGAAGCCAGCTCGCGGCTGATGATGACGCAGGATGCTTCGCTCAATCACGTGGTCAACGACATCGGAAGAGTTTAGCGCTGAGGAGATAGAATGATCAAGGCCCTCTACACTGCCGCATCGGGAATGCACGCGCAACAGCGCAATCTCGACAACACCGCGAGCAACATTTCGAACGCAAATACGACCGGCTACAAGAGAAGCCGCATCGAGTTTCAAGACCTGATCTATGAAAACGTGCGCACTCCCTCGCCCACGGAACAGGGCACTCAGACTCCGACCGCGCTGCAAATCGGCGGCGGAACCAAGGTGGTTGCAAGCGTCAAGAATTTTGAAGTCGGTTCACCTCAGGAGACCGGAAATCCGCTCGACCTGATGATTCGCGGCGACGGCTTCTTCCAAGTGCTGATGCCCGACGGAACGATCTCCTACACACGCGACGGCTCATGGAAACTCTCCGCCGACGGACAGATTGTCAATGCGCAGGGGCTTCCAATGGAACCTCCGATCAACATTCCGAATGACGCCACCTCAGTCATGATTTCTCCCGAAGGCCGCGTCATGGTGATGACTCAGGCGACGACCGAGCCGACTGAAATCGGACAAATGGAACTCGCGCGCTTTGTCAATCCCGCCGGCCTTCTGAGTAGCGGAGGAAATCTCCTCACGCAAACAGTTTCCAGCGGTGATCCGACGGTTTCCACACCTGGAACCGAAGGCGCCGGCGCGCTGGATCAAGGCTACCTTGAATCCTCGAATGTGAAGATCGTCAATGAAATGATCAGCTTGATCACCGCGCAGCGCGGTTACGAGCTGAATTCGCGCGCCGTGCGAACCGCCGACGATATGATCGGCATCGCGACACAGTTGAAGAGATAATGCGCTTCGCCTTCGCACTTAGCCTATTTGCAATGACGATGATCGCAAAATCCACCGAATACGAGACCCTCGAAAAACTGATTGCAGACACATGGCATCCGCATCACGTCGAAGTCTCGTGGGAACCACTGTTCGGTGATACGCTCTTGTTGCGAGAGCTAAGCGACGTGCGCGCAGTGTCCGAAATCGAGAAAGTCGCGCACGGAATGCTGACTCTCATCCTGGAAGGCGCTGCGCCCTCAGGAGAACTGAGGCGCGTGACACTGAAAGGAAATGCCAGAGTGTTCGGTGACGCGTGGACAGTTAATCAGCGCATCAAACCGGGAGCGCAAGTCTCGTTAGAGTCGCTTGAGAGCTTTCGCTGTGAATGGACGGGTTTGCGCGACGCCGCACTGCTCGACATAAATGCAATCACGGGCAAACTCGCAGTGCGCCCCTTGATTCCGGGACGCGTGATTCTCGACTCCGATGTGAAGTCCAAACCGCTCATTCGCGCGGGCGATTCCGTGACCATGAACTACGTGGAAAACGGAATCACCATTCGCATTACGGGAGTCGCCTTGAAAGACGGCGCGCCGGGTGATCGCATCGCGATTCGCGTGCCTGATGTAGAACAAAAGAGATTGGAAGGAGTAGTCGAAGATGACGCGACTATACGTTGGGTTCCTTAGTCTTCTCATCGCAGGGTGTGTGTGTGTGGTGTTCGCCGCGCCTTCCACAGGCGTCGCACCATCGCTCTATAGCGACTGCATCGCGAGGCAAGTCGGCGATCAACTCACGGTCCTGATCATCGAGAACTCACTTGCCACGGCGAGCGCGCGCACCAATACCAAAGGCGAATACGACGCAGAAGCATCCGCAGGTGGAACCGGCGCGCTTGACTTCATTCCGCTGCTATCTGGAAGCGGCTCCACAAAAAGCGAGCACAAAGGAACCGGAAGCACAACGCGACAAGGAACACTTCGCGCAAGCCGTGTGACGCGCGTGGTCGAGGTGCTGCCCAACGGCGACCTGCGAATTGAAGGGCAGAAGTCCGTCGTCATAAATGGCGAAAAGCAACTGACGATTCTCTCCGGCACCGTACGTCAACAGGATATTACACCGTCCAATACGGTAACGTCCGATCTCATCGGTGACGCGGAAATCTCTTACAAAGGGAAGGGAGTGCTCGCGAATACGGAGCGCCCGGGATTCTTCGCGCGCATTTTTGATTGGCTATTCTAATGAGATACCTACTCACATTTCTAATGTGTTCCGCGAGCCTCATTCAGGCAGGCGTGCGCATCGGCGACATCACGAACTATCCGAACACCACGCCGCTCACGCTGACAGGTTACGGTCTGGTGGTCGGACTCGCAGGGACGGGTGACGGCAGCAAAGCCACATTCACACCGCAGACGTTTGCCACGATGCTCAAGAATTTCGGCATCGAAGTTAATCCGGCGGAACTCAAGTTAAAAAACGTCGCCGCCGTGATGGTCACCTGTGAACTGCAAGCCGGTGCGAAACGCGGAACACGCAGCGACGTCGTGATTTCATCCTTAGGTGATGCCACGAGTCTGCAAGGCGGAACTTTGTTGCGAACTGTGCTGCAGGATCCGTGGGCAAGACCCGTGGCGGAGGCGCAAGGCCCCATCTCGATCGGTGGATTCAATTTCGAAGCAACGGGATCGCGCGTCTCGCGGAATCACGCCGTGGCAGGAAGAATCCCCGGCGGCGCGATGCTGTTTGAAAACGGCCCTGAGTTGCCTGCGCCTTCGGACAGCATCGTTCTCGTCATGAATCAGCCCGATCTTAGCATGGCCGTCGAAATCACACGCGCAATAAATCTACACTATCAAGAGAGCGCGGAAACCAAAGACCCTTCGACTGTCGTCGTCTATGTGCCGACTGCATTCGAGAGCATGAGCGATCGCCTTGCCTTCCAATCGGACGTCGAACACATCGAAGTCGAACCGGAGGGAAGCGACCGCATCGTGATCAATGAACGCACCGGAACAATTGTCATCGGCACTGCGGTCTCGCTGCTTCCCACCGCTGTGGCGCACGGAAATCTTACCGTAGAAATCACCGACGAACCTGTGATCAGCCAACCGAATCCCTTTGCGCAAGGTGAAACCGTCGTCGAAAGACAAAGCCGAATTTCCGTCGAGAATGCAGGCGTCGGACTGAAGGAAGTTGAAGGCGCGGCCTCTGCAGGAGAAGTCGCACGCATGTTGAATTCACTCGGAGTCGCTCCGCGCGACATGATCGCAATATTCCAAGGTCTAAAGGCCGCTGGCGCGCTGAGAGCGGAGATTGTCATCATATGAACGATATGCTTCCCATCGGCCAGACTCCCATGGCAATCAAGGCGGATCCGACCAAGAAGGAATCCAAGAAAGCCAACGAAGCAATCGAGGGATTTGAGGCGATGCTTGTCCAACAGGTTTTGTCCGAGATGGAGTCGGATCTTGAAGGCGGCTCGATCTTCGGAAAAGGGGTTGAGGCCGGCACACTTGGAGCGGTCGGAGAATGGGAACTTGCCAAGTCCATCGCAAAGTCGCTGGACCTCGGAATAGAAAAGCAGATTTTTCAGCTTACTGCTCAGAAGGAGAGCAAATGAGCCACGAATGCAATGAGTTTACACGTCAACTGGGATGCCTGCGCATTCACATTCAGCATCTCGAGCAGAGACTGCGAAAAAACGATCTGACCGGTATTGAACTCGAAGCAGGCGAGGTCGAGCGCACGCTCATTCAATTACTTCGTTTGCAGCGAACTCTTCCTCGTCATGAACAGCAGACACTTCGCCGCAAGTTTGTGGAGCTGCGGCAACAGGCATTGCGTACGCTTGAAATCTCGCGCCGTATCCTGGATGAGAGTATGAAAGCTATGATTGACCTAATTGACGCGGTGGAAGAAGCTGCGGGATTGAATACGAGTGGCGGCAAGTCCATCCTAATTGATCGCAAGGCGTAGGATGAGCACGCTCTCAAACATCCTCGAACAAGGTCGGCGAGCGCTGCAGGTTCAGCAGATGGCCATGCAGGTCATCGGACATAATACGTCGAATGCCGGGACCGTCGGCTTTTCGAGGCGCCGTCTCGATCTTTCGACCGCCGCGCCCTATGGCCAGGGTATGCTTGGGCTTGGTTCAGGAGTTGATGTGGATCGGCTTGCGCGCGTGCGCGATCAACTTCTTGATACGCAAATTCGCGGCGGCCTAACTACACAGAGCTATTGGAGCACGAGCGAAGATCAGCTTGCGAGGATCGAGGAGACCTTCAACGCGCTCGGCGACGTGAATCTCTCGAACTCACTCGACCAATTCTGGCAAGGCTGGCACGACCTCGCCAATGAACCCGAAAGCATGGCGGCGCGCTACTCTCTCCAAGAGAAATCGCAAGCATTGATCGGCGGACTCAAGCGCACTTACGGTGAGCTGGAGGGACAACTTGCAGAAGTGAATACGCGCATCACTGAGACGACCGGATCCATTAACGAGTTGACCGCAAGTATCGCTGAACTGAATGTCCGTATCTCGAACGCGGAAGTGAATGGTCAAGAAGCCTCCGATCTTCGCGATTCGCGCGACCTTGCCGTTGACCAACTCGCTTCATTGATTGATATCAACGTACATGAGCAGGCGGACGGAACAATCAATGTGTACGGCGGCGGTGACATCCTCGTGCAGCGCGATTTGCAGATTGAAATCAACGTGGATCGCATCTCCACGGATCCTCGCAACAACGTGTCGCTGACTCTGGGCTCAAACTTGGCAAGCTGGAGACCGACCGGCGGACAGCTTGGAGCGCTGATGGATCACCGCGACACGCAACTTACCGAAGTCATGGACAGGCTCGATGCGTTTGCAGTCGAATTCTCCGATGCAGTCAATGCGCGTCACGTCACCGGATACGGATTAAACGGGCAGAGCGGAGTGGAGTTTTTCGCAAACGATGTGAGTGGCGTCGAGACGCTTGCGCTCAATACGACCATCATCGGTGATCCCTCGGCCATTGCCGCAGCGTCAACCCCCGGGGCTCCGGGGGACAACAGCATGGCCACGGCCATCGCTGCGATGCGCGACCAGAAACTTTCATCAGGCGGCACGCTCACTCTCGATCAGCTTCTTCAGAATATCTCGCTCGACTTCGGAGCTCGCCGCGCCTCAGCGAAATCTCAAAACGAAATTGAAACAGCGGTCGTTGAAAATCTTGAGAACCGCAGACTCTCAGTCAGCGGAGTGAGTCTGGACGAGGAAATGGCAAAGCTGCTGGAGTCCCAAAAGGCTTACGAGGCCGCCGCGAAGATCATCCAAACGATTGACGAGATGATGACGACGGTCATAAACATGAAGCAGTAACATGAGAGTATCCGATTCACAGCGACACACCTCCTTCGTGCAGAACGTCGAGCAGCGGCTGTCAAACCTTCAGCGTATCGAGCAGGAGCTCGGAACGGGCCGCAGCATATTCTCCCCCTCGGAGGATGTTCAGAACAGCCGTCAGGCACTGCTCTCACACTCAGAGATTGCAATGAACGAGCAGTATCAGCGCAACATCGAAAACGGGCAGGGATATGTTGCTGCCGCCGACGGCAAGCTCAATGCAATTATCGAGCTGCTTAATGAAGTGGATGCACTGGCACTCTCGGCCGACAATGATCACATGACTGAGCAGGATCGTCAGTATGCGGCTCAGGAGCTGAACAACAAGCTCGAGAGCCTGATGAGCTATGCTAACGCTTCATTTGGAGACAGATACATCTTCGGAGGCTTCGGCACGACTACGCCGCCCTTCGAGGCAGTAAGAGACGAGGACGGATTGATCACGAGCGCCGCAGCAACAACGTCGGGACTTGGCGGCCGTATCTTGAGAACCATTGATCGCGGCGAGGATGTTGCGATCAATGTTAACGGAGATCGGCTATTTCAGCCGCAGGGAAGCGCGGGCACCACTGAGGATCTGTTCTATGTGATTGCGCAACTACGTGATACGATCGCGAATGACAATACACCACCCGAGGGACAGGAAGACACGCTGAGCAATGACGCGCTCCGCGGACAACTTGATGTGATACGCGAACGTATCACGCAAGAACAGACCTACCTTGGATCGCTCGGTCAGCGGCTGGAGGATAAACTCTCCGAGCTGAAAGAACTCGCGGTGACTTGGACCGATCGTCTCGAAACCGCCCAAGGAGTCGAGATGACCGACTTGGTCAGCAGACTCGCTGTCGAGGAAGGAGTCTATAATTCCTTACTCGCAATTCAATCCAGAATTCTGAATACTTCACTCATAGACTACATAGGGTAAAGCCATGCCGAAAACTGCCTTTGTCACCGGAATCACCGGGCAGGACGGAAGTTACCTTGCCGACTTGCTGCTCTCCAAAGACTATCACGTTTTCGGAATGGTGCGCCGCTCCAGCACGGAAAACTTTGCCCGCATCGAGCACATCCGAGATCGCATAACGCTGATTCAGGGCGACCTGCTCGATGCATCGAGCCTGATCAAAGCGCTTGAACGCGCAAAGCCCGACGAAATTTACAATCTCGCTGCGCAAAGTTTTGTTCCCACGTCATGGGATCAGCCGATTCTTACCGGCGAATTCACCGCCCTCGGCGTCACCCGACTACTGGAAGCGATGCGCGCAGTGTGTCCGGATGCGAGATTCTATCAAGCCTCTTCTTCAGAGATGTTCGGCAAGGTGCGCGAAGTTCCGCAAACCGAAACGACTCCGTTCCATCCGCGCAGTCCCTACGGAGTGGCCAAAGCATACGGACATTACATCACCCTCAACGCCCGCGAGAGCTACGATCTTTTCGCTGTGTCGGGGATTCTCTTCAACCATGAGAGTCCTCGCAGAGGGCTCGAATTCGTCACACGAAAGATCACCCGTGCCGCCGCCGCCATCAAGCTCGGACTACAGGATTCTCTGGAACTCGGGAACCTCGACGCGCGCCGTGATTGGGGATTCGCCGGCGACTATGTGGACGCGATGTGGCGCATGTTGCAGCAGGATGCGCCGCAAGACTACGTCATTGCGACCGGCTCTACACATAGCGTGAGAACACTTGTCAATCTTGCCTTTGCGAGCGTTGATGTAAACCCTGAAGCGCATGTGCGAATCAGCGCCGCTTTGATTCGTCCCGCCGAAGTGGACCTCTTGGTCGGAGATCCCTCAAGAGCGAAACGTGAACTCGCGTGGTCGCCGAATACCAGCTTCGAACAGTTGGTCGAAATGATGGTGCGCGCAGACTACGACGATCTGAGTGGGACTCATCTCGGCGCGACGGCAAGGCAGACTCGAACACTGAAGACAATCAAGTCCCGCCGAAACGCTTTGTCCGCCAAATAAGACATTCATGCCGACTCGCCTTCTGATTATCGCGGACAACGCGGAGGACTCAGCGTTGACTTCGCTTGCGGACTCCGAGTGCGCCGTTCTCACGGGAGAGGACGCGATCGGGGAAATCAATGCCGCGGCCAAGCGAAGCACGTGGACTCATCTGATCCGGTTCCATGAAAGCGAGTCCGTATCGAGTCGAGCGGTTTCCGAGCTGCTGAATCGCGCTCTCATTACGGGCGCCGGGATTACCTATGGAGTCGCGGCCTCAATGGATGGAGGCGCGCGAGCGGTTCCGGTGTCGCGACTGCGACACGCGTTGCGCGTCTGGAATCCGATTCCCTTTACGAGCATCTTCTCCCGGGATGCGTGGTACGCAATGCGAGGACTCGCACCGTATTGTTTCGAAAGAACTGCGTGGTGGGATATCGCGATCAGAGGCGCACACTCCGACATTGCGATAGAGTTCTGCGAGAATGCCGTAATTCGGAAAAATGAATCCCTCCAGAATACAGAGTCGCTTCCGCAATGGCGTGATCTCGCCACGCTGATCTGCGAAAATCCCGACGCGTTTGAACGCCAACAGCGGCTATGGGCCGACCTGCTTGCCCGGGACTCCCATCAAGGTCTCGCTCCACAGGAATGCTTAAGTCTTCTCGATCTTTCATTCCCTCGTCTGCTCGATTGGCAACAATGGTATACAGCCGCATTTTCTCTTGCGCAACTGCGCCAACAATCTGCCATGCCGACTCTGAGCGCTTCCGGACAAATGGAATGGATGCGAATCGTGAGTCGCCTTCGCGCTTTCGGTGGACGACTGAATTTTCAAAGAGACTCTCGAGCCTCAACTCCCGGTATTAAGCGCAAAGCCTCGCCCGTTTTCGGAATTGACATCAGGCCACTAAGCATCCCATCCACGAGAAATCGCGGGATAGGACGCTATGTCATCAGCACTCTTCGCGCCATGCTGGAGCTGAACGCCGATGCGCGCTTCGTCCTGCTCGGTGAGGAAGATACGCTGGACTCTGCGGGCATCGAAGACATCGCTGCGCATCCTCAAGTGGCCTATCGCTGCTATGCTCGGGGCTGTGACGAGGACTTGGATTGTTTCCTCCTCACTGATCCAAGCCCGGTCATGCGTGGGCGGCACACCAAGGCGCTTCCCATTCACAAGTGCCCGTGGGGCTCAATCGTCTATGACCTGATTCCGCTCGAGTTTCCCGAGCAATACCTCGCCTCCGACAAAGAATTGCTCGATGATTATCTCGATAACTTGCAAACGTTGACCCAACGCTGTAAGGCTTTCTTCCCGATTTCAGATTACGTCGGCAATGAACTTCAGCATCGCTTAAGTATTCCTGCTTCAGAGATTATACCGATCTACGGTGGAAATTGGCCATCTGCCGGAACTGAGCGTGCTCAACGAACGACCGATGCGCCGTATTTTCTCTACGTCGGCGGAGCTGACGCACGCAAAAATCTGAATCGTCTCATTGCCGCATTCGCCAAGTTCTGCAGCGAAACAGACAGCAGCGCAAAGCTCCTGTTGGTCGGTGAAATGAACCGCGACAAGACCCTTGCCCGACTCTCGGGTTTGCGCCTTGCGCATCTCTCAGAGAGAATAGTGGGACTTGGAGGAGTGGACGACAAGGCGCTCGAGGAACTCTACGCAAACGCGGAGGCGACGGTCTTCGTCTCACTGAGCGAAGGGCTCGGACTCCCTGCGCTGGAAGCGATGTCCTGCGATTGTCCCGTTATTGGTTCCAACAACTCGGCGCTCGGTGAAACAATCGGTGACGCAGGCCTGCTGGTCAATCCTTACTCGATCACGGAAATCTGTGAAGCAATGAAGAGCATTGTGTGTTCACCTGAGTTGCGCAGCGATCTCATTCAGAAGGGACGCGCGCGAGCCGCCGAGTGGACGTGGAATAAGGTTGCGCGCACCTTGCTCGATGAACTCAAGAAACTTTCATGGGTAAGCGCGTCGGTCGTCCCGCAAACGCGCAAATTGCACGTCGCAATGCTCAATCGCCTCAATGTGTGGTCCGCTCCCGGAGGTGATGGTGAAGTGATGAAGCAAATGCGGAAAGCCGCCGCGCTCCGCGACGTCTCAATCACGTTTCAGGAAGACCTTACACAAGGGTCCATGCCGGACGTCGTGCATTTTGTTAATCTCACTCTTGCCAAGCGACTCAACGATGTTGCCGCCGAAGCGTCAAGCAAAGATCTGCCGCTCGTGCTGACCACGCTTTTTGAAGACTGGCCGTCGTACATGCAAACGTCGCATGAGGTGTCCGCGATTCTTATGGAGTATTCGCACGGCAAGCTGAGTTCGAGCGAGTGCGAATCCCTGCTCTCGCGCAGGGATTCAACCTCGTCGCTTCCGCACGCCGGGTCTCCAACGGCAGTGAATTTCGCCGCAGCGTTGCTCGCCTGCGGAGAGTCTGAAGCCGCGCGCCTCGCAGAGGTCTATCCGAGTGCGAAGGATCGCATCCATGTGGTTCCCTTCGCAGTTCGGCAAATCGCGGAATTCGAGCCGGCAGGAGTTGAGCAAATATGTAAGAAGCTCGGAATGGAGCGCTTCGTCCTCTGCTGCGGCCGCCTTGAAACACGCAAGAATCAACTGATGCTGCTCAAAGCGTTAGAAGACAGCGACGTCGGAGTCGTTCTCGCCGCCGGCGGCTACACACCGCAACCCGCTTACGCCGAAGCAGTTCGATGCTTCAAGAGAAGTGGCAAAACTATTGTGCTCGGGAGACTCGAGAGAAAATCGCTCGACGGACTCATGCGAGCCGCCTCCGCGCATGCCTTACCAAGCTTCTACGAACTGCCCGGGCTCGTGCATCTCGAAACAGCGGCTGCTGATATACCGGTCGCTGCGGCAACATGGGGCGCGCTGACAGATTACCTACCGGCACACCTAATTCATCCGTGCGAACCAGACAATCCGAAATCAGTTCGAGACGCCATTAACCGAGCTCTAAACTCCGCGCCAAACCGCGCAACCGGCGACTATGCGCGCGCGTTCACTTTGGAGCGACTTGCAGATAACTTGCTCCGAGTCTACGAATCCGTGCTCGCCGCCGGACACGGGACCAAAAAGCACACACAATCGAAAAAGCAAAACAAATCATATCTTCCTTCCGAACGAGGAGAAATTCATGCACTCTGCTAATTCCGGTTTCAAGTACGACGTCTCCGTTGTAATTCCGGTTTACAACCGGGCCGAACTGACACGAAATTGTTTGGAGTCCATTGCCAATGCAAAGACTCGTGCGAGCTATGAGGTCATCATCGTAGATAACCACTCGACCGATGAGACTCCCGCGCTGCTCGCGGAAATCTCCGGCGACATGAAGGTGCTCACGGAAAAATCAAATCTTGGATTCGCCGCGGCCTGCAATCGCGGCGCGCGTCTCGCCGACGGAGCGATGGTGCTGTTCCTGAATAATGATACCGAGGTAAGTGATGATTGGCTGGACACTCTGATCTCTGCGGCCGACAAGCATCCGGGCGCAGGCATTATAGGAGCGCGTCTGCTCTATCCGAATGGGCGCGTGCAACATGCCGGCGTCGCGGTCAATCCCGAGGGCATTCCCTACCACATCTTTCAGAACTTTGAGGCCAATCACGCCGCGGTTACGGAGTCGAGGAGCATGAAGGCCGTCACCGCTGCATGCATGTTGGTCAAGAAAAGTGTTCTTGACGATCTTGGAGGTTTTGACGAAAACTACAAGAATGGATTCGAAGATATTGATCTCTGTTTACGCGCCCGTGCGCAGGGATATGACGTTTGGTATTGCGGAAATACGACGATCACTCATCGCGAGGAATCGTCCGAAGGTCGAAAAGATCACGATGCTCAGAATCTCAACAGACTCACGAATCAGTGGAAAGGCTACCTAACGGCCGATGAGGATCAATACCTCTCACGTTTCGGATTGCGCATCAACTGGAGCGCAACGGGTGGAAAGTATGAGACCCTCGCCGCGAGCGCGCCGGCGGACATGTCTTCCGCGGCCGTATCGAACCAGACCGATCTTCTCGACCTCGCCCAGAAGCAATACGTCAACGGCGACTACACCGCCGCCGCTGAAACTCTGCAAAATGCGGTTAGCAGCCGCATGACGCTTGGCAAAGAAGATTCCTTCGAGATGTGGCAACTTCTTGGCAACAGCCTCACGCGCCTCAATCGCTCCGTTGACGCGGAACGCGCATTTCTCAAGGCGGTAGAGGAGAACACGAATTCGGAGCGCCCCTTCCTCGGGCTCGGCTCCGTGGCAATGCTCGAAAGAAACTGGCGCGCCGGTGAATACGGTTTTCTTGCCGCACTGACCAAGAATCCGAGCGTGATGCGCGCTGAATTCGGACTCGGCATTTGCCTCGCCGAACAGAATCGGCACGAGGAGGCGATCTTGCACTTCGTGCGAGTTGCTGAGGAAGAACCACTGAACAGCGAAGCCGTGTTCTACCTCTATCGCTCCGCAATGGAATGCGGCAAGCCGGAACATGCGATTGCAGCGCTGTCCACTTACTTGCAGGCATATCCGGAAGACGCCGACTACCACTTCCATCTCGCGGGCGCACAATGGAAGAGCGGATCGCTCGACGAAGCAGCCGAGACCTGCCGCAGAGTCCTGCAATTGCAGCCTGATCACAAAGGCGCAAAAGAAGCGCTGAGTCATATGCTGAGTCGCATCGGAGTGCATGCGTAACTTTCTCGTCATACAGTGGGCACGACTCGGCGATCTGCTTCAAACGCGCGTCCTGCTCGACCTGATTCGTCGAGCACACCCGCAGTCGAGGATCGCGCTGTCCTATGACGTGCGATACAACGACGTGGTCGCTCTCTTCCCGGAAGTTGATGACTCTTTGCCGTTGGATATTCAAGCAATCGTTCGGAGCTCCGGATTTCAAGAGACTTTGCCCGATGCAGCCGACGAAATCTTGAGCGCTTCCGATGCATGCAAATTCGACGAGGTCATCAACCTGACCAATCATGCAGCAGCTTGCTGGTATGCACACTTTATGGCGTCGAACCAGGTGCGCGGCTATCGCATCCATAACGGGAATCCTGCGATTCCCGCAGAGTTGCAATCGTTGCTGCACTCAAGTGATCTGTCTCGTGCGCCGTCTCACATTGCGGATATCTGGCGCTCGCTACTGCCCTCCGATGAGCAGCCGCGAGTCCCCCCGCCGCTCATTGAAACGGATGAAAGCAGTCGGGAATACGCTGCGATCATTTCAGATGCCGGCTCTCCTGAACGCAGTTTGACGCCCGACGCGCTCAGAGCTTGGTCGAAAACTCTCCACTCGAAATTTGCTGACCGGATAATCTGGACGGGAGCGAGACTCGATAGAGCAGCGATGACTCCGGGATTTGTCGAGGACTTACGTGGCCGCACTTCGCTATCTTCACTTGTCAGCTTGTTGTCCAAGTGTGACTTGGTTGTAGGTCCTGATACCGGAGCGCTGCACTTGGCTGCTGCTCTCGGTTGTCGAGTCGTAGGAGTGTATCTGAACGGCGCTCGCCCTGAAAGAACCGGACCCTACTCGCTGTCATCGAGATGCTTTGCATTCAAGACTCTGGATGAGACCGCAGTTAACACTGTGAGCGCGATACTCCACGCGTCACTGGAAGAACGACAATACACACACGGCGCCGTCGAATACGAACCTGCATTTTCACGTCCCGGAATTTGGTACTGCAGATCCGCAACCAAAACTCGTCACTCTGCGGACAAACCTCTTCTCAGCGTCGTTATTCCCGAGTTCGCTCAGACGCATTACGTGGATGCAGTACTTCCCCGTCTTGCTTCAGACGTCTCGTTGCCTAACTTAGAAATCATAGTGTGCAGTTCGGGATTGACGTCGTATGACAAAGATCACGCACGAACAAGGAGCGAAGTCAAAGCGATTGTCTCCGAGACGCCGCTTTCCTTTGCGCAAGCGTGCAACCGTGCCGCGCGAGCTGCACAGGGTGAGTGGATTCTCTTTCTGAATGATGACACCGACTTTGAATCAGAGGCGCTTGTCCAACTTTGGAAAAGGCGTGATCCGAACGCGATCATTGCACCGGAACTGCGCTTCTGGGATGGCGAGTGTCAATCCGCTGGATTCATTATTCGCGCTGATAATGTTGATGAGCTATGCGCGAGTGACGATTTGGAAAACCAGACGCAACCTGACGGCGTTTCGGCGGCGGCTATGCTCGTACATGTCAATCTATATCGGAAGCTCAGCGGGTTTGATGAAGGCTATCGCAACGGATACGAAGATGTTGATTTCTGCCTGCGCGCGCGAGAGATCGGTGTGATGTCTCGGTGCATTCGAGAAGCGCGATTCACTCACTATCGCGGATCAAGCCCGACGCGATATGATCACGAGGAGCGCAACAAAAGTCTCCTGCTCAATCGCTGGTGCCACATCGCCGGCCCGCGTGCCAAAACGAGTCCAACTGCTGTTCACGCGCGCTGTCTCCTCATCTCTTCATGCCTGCAAGAAGAGGCAGGGCCGCAGAGCAGATGGCTCGACCCGCTCCGACGACTCGGAGTGCAATCCGGGGACTACGCTTGGATTCATGCGGATTCAGAAGCGGATACTGCGAAACTCCGTGAATCTCTTAGCGCCGCAAAAACAGTCGTTGTCTTTCGCGGAATCGGGAGCAAAGCGACATGCGAAGAAATTCTTGCTTGGAAATCAAGGACGAACGGTACGCTCCTGCTTGACGCGGATGATCTCATTCTCAATCGCTTTCCGACCGGATCTTCGCGCGCAGCAATGCGTCGTAACGAGGAACTTGAGTTTGAGACTCTCCAGCAAGCCGCCGATTTCTGCTCGGCGCCATCGAGCCGACTGCTTGAACTTCATGGCGTACGCACGGAGATTCGCCGCGTGACTCCTCCTGCGCCGATAGCTGAGCATTTCCACAGTAAACAATGGACACGCGCCGACTCGCTCATTCGAATCGGATTCGCGGCATCATGGGCGCACCAAACAGACTTTGCACAAGCCGCCCCGGCCGTCGAGGCTTTTCTCGACAGGCACGAAGATGTTCTCTTCTACTGGTGGGGATGCCATCCGGGAAAACTCGCTTATCATCCTCAGGTTCGTCACGGCGGCCCTTGGACTAGAGATTACGCACGCCACCTCGCAAGGATGCGACGCGTACCGATCGACTTCTGGATTGCTCCGCTCAGCGATTCTGTTCACAACTCGGTGCGAAGCCCCATTCGCGCATTCGAGTACTGCGGCATGGGTTCGCCTTGCATCGTCTCGAACGTTGATCCGTATAGAAGTCTCCCGTCAAAGAGCGGTCTCCTCACGAAATGTGACAACACGTTCGCGTCGTGGATGGAGGCGTTCGACGCTCAACGCTGCTTCGTGAAAGCGCCGAGTAACTTGCTCGGAAGCGACACAATGCTTGACTATATGCGAGAGCAGCACGAAAATGCGACGGAGTTTCAACGTCTATGGGAAACGCTGGCAGCTGAGTCGCGTTCATTGCGCCTCCCTGCGCGCGAAAAGGAGCGCTTGACGGATGATTGCGAAATCCGAATTTGAACTATTTCAGAGCGCCGCAGGCCATCTCAGCGCTCGGCACCGCGCCAGCGGCGTGCTGCTTCACAGCGCGAGAAACCCGATGGAGGAAGCGCGAGTCGTGGCAAGCTCGCTTTGCAAGACGCCCGGAAGAGCAATCGTTATCGTCGGAGACGGGCTTGGATATCTGTCCGAAGCATTGCGAGCGCAGAAGCGCAGCGTGCGCGTGATCGAACCCTTTCCTGAAATCGCATGCCTCCGCAAGGGGTGCGCTCGTAGCTTCGCATCGGAAAGCAACGAAGACACTCATCGCGCTCTGCAATGGCTGCTTCAGGACGGCGAATCCGAAATCTACATCGCACCCTACGTGAGATCGCAGATTGACCTGCTCCCGAATGACGTTGCAGATGCGATCAACGTATTAGTGGTGCTACGGAATTCGCGCGATGAATATGCGAAGCTGATCAGTGAAAATATACGGACAAACCGCGCGCACCTGAGCAACACACGGAAGCTCTCACTTCGAGAACTTCATCGCCGCGAAATTGCAGTCGCGTGCGGATCGGGTCCGAGCCTTATGCCGGCAATTGCGCCCATGCGCGCTTCGCGCGATCTGTTCACACTTGTGTCTTGCAGCAGCGCCGTTCCACTCCTATGTGAACATGGTCTGACGCCTGATTGGACGATTGCATTGGAAGCGCATGACGGAGTCGCCCGCGATCTTGAAGCATTACCGGAAGGATCCTCAGTTGCAGTCTTCGAGTGGACTGATCCGCAAGTTCTTCACATGAGTGCGTTAGATCTCTATCTTGCGGGCGGCGAAGATATGTGCCTTGTAACAGGCGGTGGCACGACGCTGTTGACTGCGGCGGATCTTGCATCAAAGATCGCAACGCGCGTGATTTGTTTGGCCGGAGCGGACCTATCGTGGTCCCACGGCGCCTATGCGGAGAGTGACTCTTCTGCTTGCACGATGAGCGAGCGTCGCTCTGCGCCGAAATTCGCGTTGATGCGCAGAAGCCTCGAACAGTGGATCACCGACAAGAAGGGAAGGCGAGTTCTGCACGTGGTAAATGATCGGTCACTGCTCCTAAACGGAGCAGAGCAAATTGCACCGGTGCCTCTCGCGTCGGCAATGAAAGATATCATGATGCACTTAAGCGAGTCCGTTGAGCAATGATCACCGTCAAAGGCAAAAACTCCGAAAAGCACGAGCGCTCAAACGATGCTGCATCCGTCCCGCAGCGCGCGCTTCGCATCGTTGTCCCGACTCCACTATACGGAGGAAGCCTTCCGATCGCGAGACACGCGGCGGAGGCGTTTCGTGCCAATGGTCACGAGGTTGTGTTGCTTGATTTCGAGGAACAATTCTCGCTATTCAAGCGCTGCGAATCGCTCTCGACTGGGCCCAACAATTCCGTTCCGCTTCAGGCAACTGTCGCCTCGCTTCTCGCGGACATTACAGCAGCGGCGGCGATTGACGCACGCGCCGACTTGGTCTGGTTCACGGCGCAATCTCCGATCTCGCGCGGTGCGCTGCGATCCCTGCGACAAGCAGGAGTAAGATCCGCGATGTGGTTCGTCGAAGACTTTCGCCGTTACGACTACTGGAAATCCCTCGTCGCGGAGCTGGATTGCGTGTTCACAATTCAATCCGGTGAAGTCGAAGGAGCCATGCGTGAAGCGGGAGCGCGAAACGTCGTCTACTTGCCGGCAGCGGCAAATCCGCGCATCCACAATGCAAATGGCGTAGCACAGGAGCAAATGAAGCGCTTCGGCGCGGAAGTGTCGTTCGTCGGTGCGGGCTATCGAAACCGCGTGGAGTTCTTTCAGCGACACCCAATCGAGGGCTTGCGAGTCTGGGGAAACGACTGGCCGGCAAATGCCTCTGTGCATCGCGAGGAAGACGGAAGACGGCTTAGCGCCGAAGAAACGGCGCTGGTCTATCGAGCGACGGAAATCAATCTGAATCTGCACAGCACTGCAGACGGCGCGCCCCTTTCCAAAGGAAATTTCGTCAATCCCAGAACCTTTGAAATCGCGGCATGTGGCGGCTTTCAAATTTGCGATACTCAGACGCCGCTCGCTGATCTCTTTGAAGTCGGCTCCGAAATCGTCGCTGTCGCGACAGAGCAGGAGTTGCTGGATGCAATTGAATACTACCGTCAGCGCCCCGAACAGAGAAAGCTCATAGCGCACAAGGGGCATGAGCGTGTCATGCGGGAGCATACGTATGTGCAACGGATGAAGCAAGCTGCAAGCCGATTGACGGCGCTTTTCCCGGAACTTTGCAACAGATGCGAGCGACGCTCGCGCTTCATGGATGATCTCATCCTCGCGTCTCAATCGAACCCGGAAGTCGTCCGCTATCTCGAAGCGCGCGCTGAGCAAAACTGCCGAACGTTCTCTCAATTGATTGCGGAAATTCCCGTCGGAAGCCGCGACCTCACCCGCGCTGAAATGCTGCTTCTGACTCTGCATGAGTTTCGGCAATGGGGAATTGAAAAAGGAGTGGTCGCGTGATGAATGGTCATCAGCGCCTCCAAATCCACTATGCGTGAAGCGCTCGTCATCGCAATCACCCGGATGGGCGACCTCGTTCAGACAGAGCCGTTTTGCCGTGCCTTGAAACGAGCAGGAATGGAGCGAGTCACTTTGCTGACCGAAGAGGCTTTTGTGACGGTTGCAAGCGCGCTGCAAGGCGTGGATGAAGTGGTGTCGCTAAAATTTGCAGACGTGCTGCCTCATTTCAGACAAGTGAGTTCCTATCCCGTCGCTGCGCTTAACGGAGCAATCGAAGCGCTGCGCACGCGCGAGTTTCAGCAGGTATGGAATCTGACTCATACACGCCCCTCAATGATGCTAACTGCCGCAATCGGAGGAAGCGCAGCAAGAGGTGTCACCATTGATTCGAGCGGGCTTCAAATCGTCCGAAATGACTGGCTTCGCTACTTCTTTGCAACCAATCTTGCGAGACCGTGGTCCGTATTTAATCTCGTGGATGTCTACGTCAATGCCGCCTGTGCGACGATGCCGTTCAGCGAGCGGATTCCACGTTTGAAAAACGTTGAAAACAATCGCGGGTCTGTCCGCGACTATCGGAGGCTCCACGTCGCGATTCATCCCGGTGCATCGCAACGTGACAAGCAATGGCCGCTCGACAGATTTCAAACTCTCGCGACGTCCTTGCTCGCCAGAGGAGCAGAGATCACCTTGATCGGAGGGAAAGGGGATCGCTCACTCGGTGACGCTTTCTCTCGGCACACGCGGCTCGCTAATAGAATCGGCGAGACACCGATCGGCGATCTAATCAATCTGCTGGCTGACGTGGACCTCTTAGTTTCGGCGGACTCTGGTCCGGTTCACATCGCCGCTGCGGCTGGAACCAAGGTGATTGCAATTGAGGGCGGCAGCGCGCATGGCTGGGAGACCGCGCCTTACGGCAGTGGACATTGGATATTGCAGCCCCATTTGAAGGATCTGCTCACGCGAATACCCGACAAGAAAGTTGCTTCGGCATGCGCAGACGTTGTCAGCGTCACAAGCGTGCTCTCAACAATCGAGACGGCAATCGGCGAGCGAGAACTCCCCGGAGCCGATGACGATGTTTCAATCTACGAGACCGTCGCTACGGCTTACAGCCTCGATCTCAAGACACGTGCCGGAAGGAACGACAGAATTGACGTGTGCTATTCTGCACTTCGAGAACTCTGGAGAAAAGTGCTGCTTTCAAACCAAGCGGAAGCGAGAACGACATCGTCTGCTGCAAGTCAATGCGCGGCGCTGGCGCGTAAACTCGCGACCGCACCGCTTGCAACCGCGTCCCGAATCGAGAGGCTTGCGTCGGAGCTTCACGCAAGGCAGAAGACGTTACTTTCGGAACTGCTCACTCAACCGCAGCTTCATGCTCTCGCGAGATTTCTGGAAATCTCCTTGGCCAGCGTCGAAGGTTCAAGCCTGGGCGCCCAGGCCCGCGAGACTGCCGAGGTCTTCGAGCAAATCGCGCGTGGACTGGAAGGCTCGTCCCTCGAAACTCACTTGTCTGTGCATACAATGAAACATAACAATATGCGGGAGGAAACATGCGCATCTATCTGAATGATTCTGCGCTCGAAAAAGAGGCTTGCGGCTCGCTCACCGTCGGCCAGGTCATCCAAGACCTGCAACGGGAAGTTACGAGCGGAGGCAAAGTGGTCACCAATATTCGAATAGACGGCAAACCTCTGGAAAACGGATTCCGCAGGCGCCGTCAATTTGAGCGAGCTGTTGACGCGACTTCACGCCTCGATGTGGCCATTGCGAACCCTCAGTCAGTTGTGGAGCTAATGCTCAATGACGTAATGCAGGTTTGCTCGACACTTCCTGAACAGTGTGAGTCGCTCGCCCTTCAATTCCGACTCGGCGAAGAGGCGCGCGCCAACAACGGCCTCGCGGAGATGCTGGACAAACTTAGCCTGCTCACTAAGTCTGCGTCAGTATTCGAGCGCTGGGTTCTCAGCAATGCGACGACGCAGCTTTCACAATCAGTTGCAGACCTCGCGCCCGTAATTGACACAATTCTCAAAGCGCAAACGAACGGCGATTACGTCGCCCTCGCCGACGCCCTCGAGTACGAATTGAAGAGGAGCGTGCGGGTCTGCATTGATGCAATGAACCCGCTGAAAGCCGCGCAAGTCAGGTCAACACCGCTTCTGGACTGACCCGCGCAAAATTAAAGTCATGACTTCGGTATTCCGATAACCTGAGTGAAAGGAAATCGCATAACCCGGAGCAACCGATATGAAATCTGAAGAAACACTTTCCATGCCGCGCACCAGAGGATCGAGAGGTCCCAAGCTGTTCTCAATCGGGCAGGTCCACGCCATCACAGGAATTCCCAAACCCACCATCCGTTACTGGGAAAAGGAATTTGAGGACTATCTGGAGCCGCTCAGAACGACCGGCAACCAGCGCCGTTACGATGATAAGTCCATCGCCGACCTCGAGAAAATCAACTATCTGGTCAAGGTGCAGGGCTCCACTCTGGACGGCGCGCGTCGAAAGCTGGACATGTTGAAAAAAATCGACACAACCCGCCCTGCTGCAAGCGACCCGCTTGCAGAGCTTGCCCGCGCTATGTCGGACTATCTGTTGAAGAAGCTTTCCCGCGATTAGCGGGCTAATCACCAAAATCACGGGAGTACAAAATGAGTACAAGAATCAATCACAACCTCCTCTCGATGGGCGCACAGCGCGCCATCTGGAGCTCGCAAAACGACTTGGACAGCGCCGTTCAGCGCCTCTCCTCAGGGCTCCGAATCAATTATGCGTGGGATGATCCCACCGGACTCGGGATCAGCGAGAGACTGCGCTCCTCTATCGCCGGAATGACGGAGGCGGAGAAAAATGCGAACTACAACATCAACATGATGCAAACCGCCGAAGGCGCGCTCGCCGTCATTGATGAAAAGCTCGTTCGCATGAGAGCCATTGCAATTCAGGCCGCGAACGGAGTCTTGACCACACTCGATCGTCAGGTTGCCAATGTTGAGTTTCAGCAGCTCAAGAGCGAAATGGATCGCATCGCGCGAACTGCAAACTACAATGGATTCTATCTTCTCGACGGCTCGCACGCCTCGGCAACTATTAACACCGATCCTACTCTGGCGCTCGGTTTCAACAACGTGACCACGGCCGCCGACGGAAACGCAATCAAGTTCCACATCGGCGAAAATAACGAGACAGGGCTTGACTTCTACTATGTCAATCTCGCCGGAATGACGGCCGCCGACCTCGGCGTGGATGCCCTCGACGTCTCCAACACCGCAACAGCGCAGAGCGCAATCGAGTCGTTGATTGATGCGATCAACTCAAAAGACACCACGCGCACGTTCCTCGGATCAATGGTCTCGCGTCTGCAAAACACAATTCTAAACTTGAAGATCCAACGCGAAAACGCAACCGCTTCCGAATCGCAAATTCGTGACGCGGACTTCGCCGAAGAGATGTCGAACTTCACGCGCGCGCAAATTCTCATGCAGACCGGTGTCTCCATGCTTTCGTCCGCAAATCAAATTCCGAATATCGTCGCGCAACTCGTCGGCTAATGACATACTGAAATGACAAAACCCGATCAAGACCGGGCTACCGAAACGGCAAACCTGCTGGAGAAACTCCGGCAGGTTTCCGCTGCTCTGTGGAATGCACCCGGCGGCCCTTCTTCCGAACAGTTTGCAAATCTGCTCGCAACTCGCGAGACGATCATCACGCAACTCTCACCGCGAGCCAAGTTAACGGCGGAGCAGCGCAGAGAAGTCTCCGCAATTCTTGCAGGCGATCGCTATCTGATGCAGCAGATGTCCAACGAGTCCGCCTTTATCGAAAGACGGCTGCAAGCCATTGCGCTGCGCAGGCGTGCCGCAAACGGATATGGACGTTCCAAGAATTCAGCGCTCAATAAGACGGCGTAACAATGTGCGGATCTGCGGCCTGGTTGCCTGACACACTCTCACAAGAGAACTTGGATCGCTTCTCGACGGCGCTGCAAACACTCGCGCGCCGCGGACCCGAAGCGACGGAACTGACCTCTACAGATCGAGGTCTGGTCGGACATTGCCGGCTTGCTTTGCGGGATGCAGAAGGCGGGCGCCAACCGTGGAAGATGAGCGACGGTCGCTGGCTCGCATTCGTCGGCGAGATTTATAACTGCCACTCGCTCCGAAACCTTCTGCTTGTCCATGGCGCGAAACTGGAAACTGCGTCGGATACCGAAATAGTTGCCAAGTCCATCGAATTGTGGGGCGCGCGCGCCTATGAGAAGTATAATGGCATGTTCGCGATCACAATTCTCGATCCGAAGACCGAGAGCCTGGAGTTGGCGAGAGATCGTCATGGCCTTAAGCCTCTCTATTTCACAGTGGAGCAGCAGAGCGCTGCCGCAAGCAGCGAATCACGCGCGCTGGTTGATCTATCAAATGGACACGTCGCTGATCAATTCGCCCTATTGCATCTCCTGCAAACTTCGCAGCTCGCGCTCGCCGGGCAGACTCTCTGGGCAGGCATTTCACTCCTGCCTCCGGGCGGAATGGCAAAGTTGACTCGCTCAGAGAAAGTGGAAAACGTGTACGTGTCGAACGAAATCGAAGAAGAGCGAACTCTGCGCAACGTGGGAAATGCGTCGGCAAAGATTCGCAGCCTCCTGGAAGAGGCCGTTCATCTGCAGCAACAGGCCGACTATCCTGTCGGAGTCTTCCTCTCCGGAGGACTGGATAGCTCGATTGTGGCGGCAATCCTTGCGCAACAATCGAAATCAGCCATCGAGACATTCGCTGTGGCGCTTGAAGGTGAAGCGAACGATCTCGATGCGGCTCGGCAAGTCAGCCGCTTTATCCGAAGCCACCACTCTGAACTGATCGTGAACACGGATGAGTTCTTCGTCGCGATGCGTGAACTAATCGCGCTGCGCGGCGTTCCCGTGGTGCTGCCGAATGAAGTGCTGATCTATCTGCTGTCGCTGCAAGCGCGCAAGTCCGTCAAGGCCGTCCTCAGCGGCGAAGGAGCCGATGAACTCTTCGGAGGCTATCACAAACTTGCCGCGCGACTGGCCGGAGCAGAGCGCAATGCCACATCGTTCGCTGACGACTATAGAAATGCCACTGCGTGGTTCTCGCACGATGACTTGCGCTCCGTGCTCCGAAACAGAGAAGCTCTCCATATATATGAACAGCGCTCGCGCGATTTCATCCGATCACAGCTGACCCGCGAAGCAAGTCGAGCCCGAATGCTGCGCCGAACTCTCAAACGGGACCATCTGCCGCATCTGCTCCTTCGCTTGGACGGAGCCTCCATGGCTTCATCGCTCGAAGCTCGCGCGCCATTCACGGATAACGCATTGGTCGAGTTCGTCGAGACGCTCGATGACAGCATGATCGCGCCTCGCTTCGGACTCGACAAGCCACTCTTGCGCGATGCGGCCTCCGGAGTTCTTCCGGAAAACCTGCTCAAGAGGCCGAAACGAGCCTTCCATGCCTCTCTCCCGAACCTGCTCGACTCCGTGAGCGGAAAGAGAGAATTGCAAAATGCACTCTCGCAACCTCTGATTCAGAAACTCTTCCTTATAGAAAATCTGAATAAGCTCTTGAATGATGAATCTCGAACTCCAATTCGACACAAGAATTGGCTGATTTGCTCTTTGGGTATGTGGGCGGAAATCCACAGGGTCACTGAAACTAACTGACCCTAACCTCTTCCGAACAGGGAATTTAAGTTCGTAAATGGGTCGCCGATAATCTTGATGAACCGCATCGGATTGGTGCGAACTATTTTGAGCTAAAAGGTCAATCAAGACAAGCTCCCATCGGAGGAGGAACGGAATGAGTACAAGAATCAACCACAACATGCTGTCGCTAAGTTCTCAGCGTGCAGTGTGGACATCGCAGAACGACCTCGACAAGGCCGTTCAACGACTCTCAAGCGGTCTTCGTATCAATTACGCGTGGGATGATCCCACCGGATTGGGTATCAGCGAAAGACTGCGCTCTTCGATCAGCGGAATGGTCGAAGCTGAGAAGAACGCTACGTACAACGTCAACATGCTGCAAACCGCCGAAGGCGCGCTCGCAGTCATTGATGAAAAGCTCGTACGTATGCGCGCCATCGCAGTTCAAGCGTCGAACGGAATTCTCACGACGCTCGATCGCCAAGTTGCCAACGTCGAATTCCAGCAGTTGAAATCCGAAGTGGATCGCATCGCGAACACCTCAAACTACAACGGATACTATCTGCTCGACGGAAGCCATGCGGCGACAACGGAAAGCACAGACGACACGCTGGCCCTTGGCTACAACAACGCGAGCATTACCCAAGACGGCGACGCGATCAAGTTCCACATTGGCGAGAACAACAACGCTGGAACTGACTTCTACTACGTCAACTTGGGCGGAATGACCGCTTCCGATCTCGGAATCGATGGATTGAACGTGGCCGACACGGCTTCCGCGCAGTCCTCCATTGATACCCTGATCGCGGCCATAAACTCGAAAGACACGGAGCGTACCTTCATCGGCTCGATGGTGGAACGCCTCCAGAATACGATTCTGAATCTCAAGATTCAGCGCGAAAATGCGACGGCCTCCGAATCGCAGATTCGTGACGCAGACTTCGCCGAGGAAATGTCGAACTTCACACGCTCGCAAATCCTCATGCAAACCGGCGTCTCGATGCTCTCAACTGCAAATTCGATCCCGAACATCGTCGCGCAACTCGTCGGCTAATCGGCGGAAAGTTTCCCTGTCGCAAGGGGCCGTCCGCCCGATCAGCGGACGGCCCAAGCGGCGAACTAACGCCGACCTCAAAGCGATAGGGAAAACTTATGTCTCAGGCTGCAACCACCGTTTCAGGTTTGGTGTCCGGCATTGATTGGAATGCCACCATCGAACAACTAATGCAAATCGAGAGGCGAAGAGTAAGCCTCTACGAAACGCGCAAAAGTGAAAATGAGACGAAGCTCAATCTTTGGGCGCAGATCCAGGCCAAGGTGGCCGCGCTGCAAGGCGCGTCGCAAAACCTCGACCGACGATCCGAATTCGTGGTCAAATCGGCTTCCTCCTCCGATTCAACCGTCGTCGGAGTCTCGGCTTCAGCGACCGCTGCAGGCGGATCACACAGCGTAGAAGTCCTGGCCCTGGCCAAAGCGCACAGCATCGCCTCGCAAGGATGGACTGACAACAACAGCACCGGCGTCGGTGATAGTGGCGGAAATCTCGTAATCCAAGTCGGGGACGAGACCATCACTATTGCCGACGCCGATCTCTCATCTGCAACCACACTCGAACAGCTCAAGAATCTCATCAACAACTCCGCCGACAACGATAACCTCGTTACAGCATCCATCCTTAACGACGGCACCGATAGCGGAGCGTACCGACTCGTCCTGACCGCCGATAATCCCGGACTGGATCATAGAATCTCGTTTTCAAGCAACCCCACCGGACTGAATTTCACAAGCAATGCAATTGATCAGGCCGAGACTGGAGCAGGGTGGAGCGGCACATCTGTCGCATCGTCCGGCGGACCCTACTCAGGAACCGTCAGCAAGAGCTTCCTGTTCACCGTGGCGACCGGAGGAACCGTCGGCACGGACAACGGAATCTTACTCAATTGGACCGACAGCGCGGGAAACACCGGAACCGTCACCGTAAACGCATCCGACGTCGGAAATCCTGTCACCGTCGCTAACGGTGTGACCGTCTCCTTCGCCGCCGGCACTCTGGTCGCAGGCGAGACACTATCCATTGATGTGTTCACGCCGCAACTGAGCGCCGCGCAAAACGCGCAAGTCCGCATAGACGGAATCTATCTTTCGCAATCTACCAACACCATCGAGAACTTCATCGAGGGCGTGACGCTTGACCTGCTCGCCGCCGATGCCGGAAATGAAGTCCAAATCTCGATAGCCGACGACAAAGAGGCGATCAAAGCGAAGATTCAAAAATGGGTGGACGCCTACAACTCGCTGGCACAAGACCTCTCCACCTTCGCGGCATACGATGAGGTAAACGAATCCGCCGCGCCGCTCCTCGGTGACAGTTTCCTCTCAAGCATCCGCTCAGAGATCGCATCTGCCATCTCATCGCAGGTCGGCGCCCTTCCTGATGACGCGACTCTCTCGCATCTTGCGGACGTCGGAATCCTCTCGGGTTCGCGTGGCTTGCTGATGGTGGACAATGAAACGCTCACGGACGCTCTCGACGAAAATTTCGAAGAGGTTATCAATCTCTTCAGCCAGTCCTTTGAAAGCGGCGACAACAAACTGTTCCTGGTTACAACCAACGAACAAACTTCCGGCGGATCCATGTCCGTCGTCGTCAACTACAATGCTTCCGGTCAACCCACTTCCGCAACCATAAACGGACAGTCCGCCACAATTGACGGACAGCTGATCCGCGGCGCGATAGGATCATCCGTCGAAGGACTCGTCCTTGGCTTCACGCCGCCGGGCACAGGACCGGGCACAGTCAACACAACGGTTCGCCTCGGGAAAGGGATCACCGAAATCATCGCAACCGCCGCCAATCAAATCCTCGACGACGAAACCGGAACCATTCACTATGCGACCGACAGCTTGACCACGCAAAACGAAAACCTCGACCGACAAATCGCGTCATGGGAAACTCGTCTGACCGCTATCCAAGAGCGGCTGCAACGACAATTCTCACTACTCGAAACCTCGCTATCCAAAATGAGAAATCAAAGCAATTACCTCTCAGGAGTCCTCGGATAATGAAAGCTTGCTCCTCCTTTTCCACCTATCGCACCATGGACGTCGCATGTAGCGGCCCGCAGCTTGTTCTCATGCTCTGCGACGGCGCCATTCGCTATACCCGCGAAGCCGCCGATCATATGCATGCAAACCGCTGGGAAGAAAAAGGCCGCGCCATCGAAGCTGCGATCGAATGCTTGGGAGAATTGCGCAAAACCCTCAACGCGAGCGAGGACTCCGAGATCGTGCGACAGCTCGACAACACCTACAGCTTCCTCGCAACAAAGCTGACAATCGGAAATACGCGCAAAGACATCTCACAATTGCTTCAGGTTGCCGACGCCCTAAGCGCAATTCGTACTGGCTGGAGCGAGCTCTTCGACAAGCTGCGTGCCGAGGGGAACCTCCCCGCCGCCCGAGAATTCAGCCCCCTCGGGTAGGCTGTGGCACAGTCGTTGCTTCCTAAATCGTATAACATTTGACAGGACAACTAAACTATGAAAATAGATAATCTTAGACCAGGGCAATACCTCCCGACTGGGCAGGAAATGCCACAGGCAACAAACGATGCCGCCAAGGGGCACAAGGCTCC
>JADLDM010000207.1 GCA_020846695.1 bacterium
ATTTCAGCATGGTTCGTCCCCCCCCCCCCCCCCCCAGCGCTATACCTGTTCCTTGCTGGCACATCAATGTACTCGCTTGCGATTCTCTTCATGGTTTCAGATATTGCCAAGTGGTATCTGGTCTCGCCAATACTGTCACTTGTTCTGTGCGTCGGTTGGTTTGTCTCAAGGTTTGCGAATCGCGCACTTCTGACATGGTTGATTGTAGGGCTCGCTCTCTTGGGACTTCAAAGCAACTTCAAGAGGTATCAGCAAGCTGTGGACGGCCTTGCTTCATATCAGGCCGTCGAGAGATTTGCAGATTGGGCGAATAGAAATCTACCATCGGATGCAGTTATTGCCGTCTGCGACGCCGGAGAGATTTCGCACGTCCTCAATGTGCGCGTCATGAATGCGGACGGACTCGTCAATGACTGGAGATACTTTGATGCTTATCGTCAAGGAAACGCGCTTCAGGAGCTTAAGTTCAGAGGTGCAACTCATCTCATGACCGTGTTCGGGCATCAGATACGGAGTCTCTCACCGGACAGCCAAATGACCTATTGCCTTCGGAGTCCTATGGGGATTTTCGAAGCCAATACGGATACTTTCAACCTTTCGGATATCGTGCATGCTGAACCGTATTCCTCGGAATTGCTGGGCGGCGCGCGGTCAACAATGGTAATGTGGAAATTCGATTGATTCCGCGCATGGACTCATTGTATCACGCATGGATGCTCGCGATTAGGCCGAAGACACTGGCGGCGGCGATAGCGCCTGTGCTGTTGGGTGTTGCGGCTGCGAAAGTGGAGGGAGAAATCACTCCGCTACTGGCGCTGTGCGCGATGCTTGGAGCAGTCTTGATTCAGATCGGAACGAATCTCGCGAATGACTATGCGGATTTCAAAAGTGGCGCAGACACACACGAGCGACTCGGCCCGACGCGCGTGACACAAACGGGACTGCTGAAACCAAATCAAGTAAAGTGGGGCGCGAATATCGCGTTTGCGCTTGCGGTGTGTGCGGGGATTCCGCTGATTATGGAAGGCGGATGGCCGATTCTTGTGATTGGTTTGACAGGAATTCTTTTCGGATGGCTCTACACCAGCGGGCCGTATCCGCTCGGTTACAATGGATTGGGCGAGATATTTGTGTTTCTCTATTTCGGATTTGCGGGTGTGATGGGCACGTGTTATGTTCTCGCGGGGAAGTGGACCTTGCAGAGCGCGGTTCTGTCGCTGGTTCCCGCGTGTCATGCGTCGGCAATTCTGGCGATCAACAATTTGCGCGATATTCACACGGACAGACCTGCGGGAAAGCGAACGCTGGCCGTAAGGTTCGGTGAGAAGTTTGCGCGTGGTGAGACATTTGTGCTCTTGGTTGCGCCGTTTCTGATTCCACTTCTGCTAACACTGCTTTTTGAATCCGGCATGGGAGTCTTCCTGTGTTGGGCCGCAGTCCCGCTCGCGATTTCCCCCTTGAAGCTCTCGCTTCGCGCTACCGGCAAAGAGTTGAATTTGGCGCTGGGCGAAACGGCGCGACTGAGGATTGTGTTTGCGGCATTGTTGAGTGCGGGGCTACTGATATGATGGGAGACATGCGGCACACCGCATATGAACTGAAATTTCGCGAGCCAATTCTAACCGCGAAAGTGCGCATCTTGAAGCGGTGCGGATTCTTGTTTGGTGCGGAGTTGGACGGCAAGGAGTTCGTTTCGGAAGCCGCGCTAATGCCGAGGTTTGGAACGGAGCGATTCGAGCAGGCAGAAAGAGTGGCACAGGGTGAGACCGGCAACTTCATTTCTGCTCCTGCGACGCTGTTTGGAATGGACTGTATTCGCTGGGCGTTCGCTCAAAATTTCCGCAACGAACTTCAGATCCCGGTTGCGACTCTCCTTCGTGAGACTACGAACCTTGCCGTCGGACGAGAGGCTGAACGCGCCGTTCGCGCAGGTTTCACTTCGGCAAAGATGAAGATTGGCCTCATCCCTTACCCTGATGAGGCGGGTCTAATCGGGACCATCTGTCACATGGCGCCGAAGCTTCGCCTCCGGTTGGATGCAAATCTTTCCGTACATGAATTCTCTCTGAGATGTCTCTGCGAGGCTCTTCCGAAAGAGGCGATTGAGTGGATCGAAGATCCGCTCAGAGCGGGCGATGATTGGTAAAAATTGAGAAGGCAAGTGGGGATTCCACTTGCAAGTGACGAAGCATTTTCACCCGCGCAATTGAAGGAGAACGACACGTGGAAGAAGTTTGACGTGTTGGTGGTGAAGCCTGCGCGATTTGGTCCGATCGCGGAGCTTGAACAAGTGTGCGCGCGCGCGAGAATGGAAGGAAAAAAGGTTGTATTTTCTTCGATGTACGACAGCGGAGTAGGGCTGGCGCACATTGCGGCGCTTGCGCGCGAATACGGTTCACCGGATGTTGCGCACGGATTGGGGACAAGCGGCATTTTTGAAGAGGACATTCTGCGCGAGCCGCTTCAGATTCGCGACGGGAAATTGCACGTTCCGCCGCTTGAGGACCTTGCGAGCTTATTGAGACCTGAGTGGAGGGAGCGACTTGGATTCGCCTCTGCTTGACGCGCTGCGATCCTATTCGGGCGCGGGATTTATTGACGACATGAGCGGTGTGAGCTTTCGCGAAGCGGCGCAGATTATCGGCAGTGAGAGACACGCGGTCGTGCTTATGGTCAAGCGAGTTGAGAACAGCTGCGCGGACGCGATTCATTTGTTGTCGGCGGCTGCGGGGCTATGCACGGTGGCGCCGATTCACTCGCGGTGGAGTGAGGAAGAGCGGGAGAGATTTCGCGCGCGGTCGGAGGCGTTTTCATCCTCTGCGGATGGAGGAGTGTGGATGACGACGTCGGGTTCAAGCGGAGAGCCGAAGATTGTTCCACTCTCACCTGAGAAAATCGTTGCGCATGCGAGCGCGGTCAATGAACACTTGGGGGCAAGCGAACGGGATTGTTGGCTTCTGTGTTTGCCGCTTTTTCATGTTGGCGGATTTGCGATACTTCCGCGCGCGGCGCTTGCCGGTTCAACCGTGCGATTGACCAACAGCTCGGACGCGGAAACACTAAGCATGATTATTGATAAGGAGCCGATCAGTTTAGTGTCGCTCGTGCCGACACTGTTAAGGAGAATTCTGGAAGTTAGAAAGGGACGCGCATTTCCAGAGCGATTGCGCGCGATTCTTGTGGGCGGAGGTCCGGTCGCTCAGAATTTGATTGACGCGTGCCCGCAAGCTCTCGCGACCTATGGAATGACGGAAGCGGGTTCTATGGTGACGTGTGTTGCGCGGAGTGCTTCTGAAGCGGAGCGCGCAACCGCAGGTCATCCGATTCAGGGTTGCGACGTCAGAATTGTGGACGAAGCGATGACTGACCTTCCGAGTGAGTCGGCAGGCCGCATTCTCATTCGCAGTCAAGGCATGGCGCGAGAATATCTTGACGACGCAACTCAATCGGCGAAGTGTTTCCGCGACGGCTGGTGCGTGACGGAGGACATCGGGTTGATGAC
>JADLDM010000214.1 GCA_020846695.1 bacterium
ATGGTACGGTATGGAACACAACAGATAGTGGCACCAATTGGACTGAGGACACTACAAAAGACATTCATATCGTCTACTACTACGGTACATACTCGACCACAGTTAGCTACACAGATACTGACCCTGCATATATTGTTCGTGATGTTTTAGATAGTTACGCACGCATTGGTGGTCAAGTTGTATATGATGGTGGCTCAGTACTATATACAAATGATACCGAAACAGATAGTAGTGATACAGATATTACTTTAACTATTCAAAATGTAAGTATCTTAGAAGCACTACGCACAGCGCTACAGTATGCACCACGCAACTGGTACTTTGTCGTTGACGTAGCGCAGCAAAAGCTATATTTCAAGCAACGCGCTGATGACGCTGAGTACGCGCTACAAGTCGGCGCTACGGTGTCTAATCCTGAAATTAACATTACTGATCGCGATATGGCTAATTTAGTGTACTTTACAGGCGGATCAACAGGATCAAGCAACCTATACGTCAAAGGCACAAAGCAAGGCAGCATAGATTTATATGGTAGATACGCTATGCAGATCACTGACAACCGTGTTACAAGTTCTACAACAGCACAAAAAGCTATAGCTAAAGTATTAAGCGAAAAAGGCAGCCCGACTATAGAAGGGCGCGTCACAATAGCCGATGCGCCAGTCAATGGCACTCGTGGCTACATTATTGAAAACTTAATGCCAGGGCAAACTATTAACTTCACCAATATTGGTACGTGGGGTGTGCAGCGTCTTGACTCGATTATTCTCGATGACATCTGGCTTGATTATAAATTGTACGATTACTCAACGTTTGTGTTGCAAATACAGAAGGTGACACTAAAGCCTAACGCTATAGATATACAATTTGAGTCGCCACGTGCTGATATTACTAAAGTCATGAATGAGCAAACTAAAAAGATAATAGAACAGCAGACCGTTGCCAACCCGACCACGCCGTCATAAGATACTAACAAAGGAGTAACCATGAGCTTATTAGACCAACTACAGAAAGGCAAACGATTAACTGCTGAATATTTATATGACCTACTATATGGTATTGCTAATGGTGACTTATCTACCACCAACAACAACTTGCCGCTATTTAGGCAGTATTCAGTAGCCGATCACGTGATGAGTGGGTGTGTTTGGACAGGTGATAGCTACGCATCGACTCGTAACGCGTCGATGACAGCAGGTATAGTCTGTATCGGTGGCCAGATTGTGAGTGTTGATGCGGTGGCTAATCGCAGCTTCACCGCTTCAAAAGACACCTATGTTGATGTAGACAACACAGGCACACTCTACTACACCGAAGTAACTAACAATGCCGACTCGCCATCACTGACGTCGGGACGGATGCGCATCGCTGTTATTACTACTGGTGCATCTAACATCGCCAGCGCAGGTGGTATTTGTCAGGGCGATATTAAGTTCACGACGATTTGCACTGGCGGGATTGTTTC
>JADLDM010000215.1 GCA_020846695.1 bacterium
CGCAGAAAAAGCGGCATGTCCAGCGCATTGTGGTGCGTTTTGAACGGACGCGCCGCCGCGCCGCCGTGAATCGGCTGCAGGATAGGCGTTTCCACTTCGAGCAGGCCCAGTTCGTCGAGATAAGCCCGAATCGTTTTAATCATTTTGCTGCGTTTGAGAAAAATCTCGCGCACTTCCGGATTCACGGTCAGATCCACATAACGCATGCGGTAGCGCTGTTCCGGGTCGGTAAAAGCGTCGAATACGTTGCCTTCGGCGTCGCGTTTGACGATGGGCAGCGGGCGCAGGCTTTTCGACAAGAATTTGAATTCCTGCACGTGCACCGATACTTCCCCGGTTTTGGTTTTGAACGCAAACCCTTTGATGCCAACGTAATCGCCCAGGTCGAGCAGTTTTTTCACCACCTGATCCCACAAAGCGGTGTCTTCACCGGGGCTGACTTCTTCGCGGCGCAGATACAGCTGGATACGACCGCTGCTGTCATGCAGATTCATAAACATAGCCTTTCCCGCTTCCCGGGTGGCCATGATACGCCCTGCCAGGGCCACTTCCTGATAGTTCAGACGGTTTTTGGTTCCGTCTTCCAATACTTCTTCCCGGTAGTTTGCCACAATATCGGCGGCGAAAGCCGTTACCTCGAACATTTCGGCCGGATAGGGGTCGATGCCGGTTTCGCGGAGTTTGTGCAGCGACTCGCGGCGCAGCAATTCTTGTTCTGTCATATTATTGATGAAAAATAAATATCGATAGACTTCTGATTAATCCAGCCGCGCCACAACGGTTAAATTTCCTTTGACCTGTTGGTTGAGCGCAACTTCAATTTTTGCATTTAGCGGTAAAAAAACATCTACCCTGGAGCCAAATTTGATAAATCCCATATCGGCCCCCTGTTCCACCTCATCGCCTTCTTTGACATACCATTTGAGCCGTTTGGCCAATGCGCCGGCAATCTGCCGGATCAAAACCTGGGCGGAACCGGTGTCGTACACCACCGTGGTTCGTTCATTTTCGGTACTGCTTTTCGGATGCCAGGCCACCAGGTATTTTCCCGCATGATATCGAAAATAGATAACGGTACCGCCTACCGGGTTACGGTTGACGTGCACGTTGAACGGCGACATGAAGATGGATACCAGCAGGCGTTTTTCTTTAAAAAACTCCGGCTCGAACACCTCCTCTATCGCGCAAATCCGCCCGTCGGCCGGGGCATACGCCAGATGGTTATCCCGGCTTGGGATCGGGCGGGATGGATTCCGGAAAAACTGGAGGATCAGCCCGAATAATATCAGTGAAA